>NZ_VMQU01000066.1 GCF_007714205.1 Mycobacterium helveticum
CCCCCCCACCCCCCCCCCCCCCCCCCCCACCCCCCCCCCCCCCCCCCCCCCCGCGCGGCGCCCCCCCCCCCCCCCCCCCCCCCCCCCCACGACGTGGACCTGCTGCGCCAGGCGTGGCTGACCGCCACCCGCGCGCGCAACGCCTTGGTGCTGGTCCGCGGCAAGCCCACCGACCAGCTGCCGGGGCCCGGACGCCAGCTCAACGCGGTCGCCGTCGCCGCGGGATGGCCGACCGACGACGGCGGCGAATTCCTGGACAACTATCTTCGGGTGACGCGGCGGGCGAAGGCGGTCGTGCGCAAGGTGTTCGGGAGTTGAGTCAGGAGGCCGGCGCGTTGGACGCCATATTCGAGGTTCTCAGCGCGACGGAAGCCGACCGGGTCACGGCGCTCTACGCGCCACTGGCCGACGCCGTGCGGGAACTCGTCGACGCCACCATCCGGACCGAGGCCGACGAGGACGTCGTCGTCGGCGCGCGATCCGCGATCGAGGCGGTGACCGCGTCGCTGCGGCAACGGACCCGGCCCGCCGGGGTCAGCTACCGGGTCGACGGCCGGGCACTGCCGCTGGGCAACGCCGCGGTCGGCGTGTGCAACCCGGTCGCCCCGCCGGTCGTCGTCCACCACGAGGGCGGCGGGCGCTGCTGGAGCGAGTTCGTCCTCGGGTCGGCCTACGAGGGCCCGCCCAACCTGGTGCACGGCGGGGTGAGCGCCCTGGTGCTCGACCATATGCTCGGCGAGGCGGCCAGCGAGGGGTTGTCCAAGCCGCGCTTCACCGGGACCATCACCGTGAAGTACCTGCGGGGCACCCCGCTGGGTCCGCTGCGCTGCGAGGCCTGGATCGAGGGCAGGGAGCGCGTCAAAGTGTTTGCGCGCGGTACTATTTCGGATGCCGCGGGTGTCACCGTGGAGGCCGAAGGCGTGTTCATCGAGCCGGCGTGGGCGCGGGACGCGCAATGAGGTTCTACGTCAGCAGCGCCTTCCTGAACACCCGCGAGATCGTCGAGATCGCCAGGGTCGCCGACGAACTCGGCTACGACGGGATGGGGATCCCCGACCACGTCGTCAACCTGGAAACCCTGGACACCCCGTACCCCTACACCAAGGACGGGCAGCGGCGCTGGCAGCCGTTCACCGACTGGCCCGATCCCTGGGTGCTCGTCGGCGCCCTGGCCCAGGTCACCACCCGGCTGCGCTTCGTGACGACCGTCTACATCCCGGCGATGCGCAACCCCTACTCGGCGGCCAAAGCCATTGGCACGGCGGCGGTTCTGGCGTCGGGTCGGGTGGAACTGGGCATCGGTGTCGGCTGGTGCCGGGAGGAATTCGCCCTGATGGGCGAGCGGTTCGAGGCCCGCGGCAAGCGCACCGACGAGATGATCGCGTTGATGCGGGCGCTGTGGCAGCCGGGCTGGACGGAATTCGACGGCGAGTTCTATGCGACGCCGCGGCTGGAGATGCAGCCGACGCCGCCACCGATCCCGGTCTACGCCGGCGGGCTCAGCGACGCCGCCCTGCGCCGCGCCGCGCGCAACGACGGCTGGATCGGCGATTTGATCAACACCGACCGCGCCGTCGAGGCGGTCGGGCGGCTGCGCGAACTGCGTGCCGAAAACGGTTTGTCGATGGATGATTTCACGATCCTCACCCCGCTCACCGACGCGTTCGCCCCCGCCGATTACCAGCGCGCCGAAGACGCCGGCATCACCGGCATCATCACCATGCCGTGGATGTTCTACGCGGGCCCCGACGCCTCGCTGGCAGACAAGATCGACGGCATGCGGCGCTTCCGCAAGGACCTGGGGCTCGACGGGTAGGTGCGTCGCCCCGCCGGCGCGACACATAACCGGTTGCGACGACACGCCGGCGCGGTTCGCAGTGGTTGATGTCTCGCGGAGGGCTCCTTGAATTCAGGCGGTCGAGCGTACTTTCACACGCGCTCGGCGGTCATGTTCATCTCGATCGTGCCCTGACACGGGCCGCTGGAGATCTCGGTGTGCATGGTGCCGGAAAGCGAGCCGTCGGGTTGGGGCGTGTAGCGCACCGTGGCGTGGGCCGGACTCCATTGAATCGTGGTGTCGGGCAGCATGCAGTCCCACTGGAAATCGCTGACCTGTGTCCAGGACGAGCCGTCCCAGGTGAACTGCACCGGTTGCGGAACCGTCGGGTTGCTCGGCGGCGGGCCGCCGACGATCGTGGCGGTGCACTTGGCGCCCGTGCAGCTCGAGCGGAACGTATAGACCTCGGTGTGCTGCTCCTCGGGATCGCCGGCCGCCAGGCTGGTCCCGGACTTCGGGCCGACCATGAATGTGATCGCGTACCTGCCGTTCCACGACGGGGGATCCGCCCCGGCGGACGGGGAGAGCGGCAGGGCGATCGCGAGCGACGCGGCGCAAATACCCGCGAGACTGCTCGCACCTGGTGGGATCATCGGTTCTCCTCCGGGTCCATGGCCCGTTCACATTCTGGTATGCGCGATTTTGTTATGCGCGCCGGCGCCGGTACAAGATCCTGGCGCAAAGGCCCGGAGATGGTGACATACCGGCGCACGAACGACGCTCGACAAGGACGGGCCGGGCGGGCTCACCCGGCGACTGGGCTCGACACCTGACCGATGGCCAGTGTGGTCATTCGAATCCTTGGGCGGGCCGTGGGCGCCGCCGCTTGTCTTCGTACATGGCGGCGTCGGCGCGTCTGAGCAGATCGCGCGGTTCTGCTGGCTCTGCCGCCAGTGCCACGCCGACCGCCGCGCCGATGGTCAGCTGCAGGTCTGGGCCGATGGCTATCGGCTCGAGCAGTGACTGGCGGATCCGGTCGGCCACCTGTGCGGCGCCCTCGTCATCTGCCCCCGGCAGCAGCACGACGAACTCGTCGCCGCCGAGCCGCACCGTGGGCGGGTTTTCACCATCCGGCCGCCACACGACATCACCCCGGGCGCGGATCACCTCGGCAATGCGGCGCGCGGCCTCGCGCAGCACGCAGTCGCCGGCGTCGTGCCCGTACGCGTCGTTGACTTCCTTGAAGCGGTCGAGATCGATGAAGATGGCGGCCACCGGTTCGCTCGGCGTTGCTCGCGCCAGCATGGCGGCCATCACGCTGCTCAGATGGCGGCGATTTGGTAGCCCCGTCAGCGGGTCGTGCAGGCTGAGGTGGGCCAGTTTCGCCTGGGCCCGGCCCAGCTGGGCCGATTCGACGTCGTGGACGAGCAGTTGTGCCGCCTGCAGGTCGGCGTCTGTCCAGCTCGCACCGGAGCCGCTGACCCGCTCCACCCAGGTATCGAACGACTTTCTCGGATGGATCGATCCCGTGTAGTGGGTGTGCGGATCCCCCAGCCAGCGGAGCTGCTGCGGACGGTCTCGCCGGAACCAGACCACGAAGTCCTCCGGCCCGCCGAGCGCGACGAACAAGCAGCCGGCCGCGCCGAGAACCTCTGCTGTCGATGGCTCCAGGCGGTCGGTGGCCCAGGGCGCGCCCGCAGAATGTGCGGCGCGGATTTCGCCCACGAGCCTGCGCACGGCCTCCTCGGACGGTGCTGCGCCAACCGCCCGATATTGCCCGTCCGCACAGGCGGCTGCCCCGTCGGCCCGGCAGAGCGCCAGCAGCTCGGCGGGGGCCGACGTGAGCCCGTCGGCGACAGCGGGCGCGCTGTGCATCGCTGCCCGTAGCCGGGTCCGGATGGATTGGCGGTCGGCCGCCTCGTTGAGTCTGGAAATCTGCTCGGCCGCAGCGAGTTGGAGCCTTGCCTGCCGGACCAGGAGTTCGCACGACCTGCGCCTCGCGCGCGAGAGCCAGCGCGGGCTTGCAGATGTGCATGTGACAAGCCTGGTCAGCCGGGAACCGTCGGCCATCGAGAACGAAACGCTCGCCGCGGTCCTCATATTGCGCATGTACTCGAGGTGAAACGGCGAAACGCTGCGCAGCGCGGCGCCGCTCAGGTCAAGACTCGCGCCGGCCATGCGCGGCGACGCGATCACGGCGACGTCGCCTTCGTCGGCGTCGGGGATGAAACGCGAGGCCTGGCGGGTGTAAATCCGGCGGGCCTGAAGCGGAATATCGCTCGCCGGAAAGTGATGCCCGAGGTACTCGACCAGTCCCGGGAGACGATCCTCGGCGACGACCTCCCCGTGCTCGTCGTCATGGAACAGGTAGACCATCGCGCGGTCCAGTCCGGTCAGCGCGCGCACCGCGCTCGCAACGGCCGCCTCGATTTCGGACACGCTCGTCGCCTCGCCGACCGTCTGTGAGGCATGCAGAACCGGGACGAGATTGGCCTGCTCGTCCTCGTGTGCCCTCTCGATCTCGATGACGACCTGCCCGCCGACGCGATGAAGCATCACGTCGGTCTTGCCGTCGAATGCAGCTGCCGGGCGCATTCCATAGAGATCGGGCGACGACGGCCGGTAGCCCGTCTCCGCGATCGCCTGCTCGAGCCGCTGCTGTTCCCGGGGGGCGAAGATGTCGAGCACCGGCGAATCGAACAGCTGATCCGGCCGCGCCCCGATCAACTCGGCGGTGTTGGCGCTGGCATACGTGATGCGGCCGTCCCGCAGGTCGGCGGCGACCAGCGCTCCGTGGGCTTGAATGCGGCCGGACAGGTGCAGTTGCTCACTCGCGCAGTCGAGTGGGACATCCGGGCTCGGATGCGCGTGGGCGGTCACCGGGTCGTCACCGGCGAGGCATCCGGTGCGCGCATGATGTCGCTGATCAACGCGAAAGCGGCCAGCGCGCCCTCGACGACACGGGCGGGGTCGGCTCCGGATTCGCCGAAGACATCCACAGCGGTCGTGAAGCGACGCCAGAGCCGGCCGAGTTCGAGACCGTCGGAGGCGAAAAAGGATCGCGGAAAGTCGCCGCACCCGGACGCGGCGAGGTTCGCAGCGATCACACGGCCGCCGAGCACCGATCCGGCCGCGACGTAGGCCGCGCCGATCCTCTCCTCGCGCCCGCCGCGCAGCCGATGCGCCAAGACGGGCCCGCCCGGAAAAACGCGTTCCTCAGCAGCCGCGGTCGGCACCTGCTGAGACATCAGCCTGATGTCTGCGCGCAACGCCGGCAGCCGGCTCAGCAGGGTCACGTCCGGGTCCAGCTCTTTGGCGACCGTCGCCCGGCTGAATTCCGCCACCACGGTATGGAAGGTCAGCAAGCCCGTGAGCACGCCCAGATACTCCGACGCATCCGGGCGGCCGGATTCGAACGGCATGGTCGCCTCGGCGGTGCGGTGCGCCTGGGCCGTGCGGTCCCGCAGGGTCTGCGAAAGGCCCGGTCGGCCGGACCGCGGCCAACCGGCGCCGGGCCCGCGCTCACGTGCACGATCCACCCCCGCAGGATAGAGCATCGTGTCCTGCCGGCGGGGCACGACGAGTCGGATGCGGGCGCACTCGACTATCTGGAAATCTGAGTGAGCCCGGCACCGGTCCGACGATCCGCTTACCCGTCCTTACACGTCGTAGTGCTTACACGTCGTAGTGCTTACACCTCGTAGTACTTACACGTCGTAGTACAGGGCGAACTCGTAGGGATGCGGCCGCACCTGGACCGGCAGGATCTCGTTCTCGCGCTTGAAGCTGATCCACGTCTCGATCAGGTCGGGCGTGAAAACGCCGCCCTCGGTGAGGTATTCGTGGTCTTCTTCCAGACGGTCGATCACCGCGGACAGCTGGGTGGGCGCCTGCGGGATGTTGGCGGCCTCTTCGGGCGGCAACTCGTAGAGGTCCTTGTCGACCGGCGCCTGCGGCTCGATCTTGTTCTTGATGCCGTCCAGGCCGGCCATCAGCATGGCCGAGAACGCCAGGTACGGGTTGCCCGACGAGTCGGGGCAGCGGAACTCCAGGCGCTTGGCCTTCGGGTTGGTGCCCGTGATCGGGATGCGGACACACGCCGAGCGGTTGCGCTGGCTGTAGACCAGGTTGATCGGCGCCTCGAACCCGGGAACCAGCCGCTTGTAGGAGTTCACCGTGGGGTTGGTGAACGCCAGCAGCGACGGGGCGTGGTGCAGCAGGCCGCCGATGTAGTGGCGCGCGGTGTCCGACAGACCGGCGTAGCCCGTCTCGTCGTACATGAGCGGATTGCCGTCCTTCCACAGCGACTGGTGGGTGTGCATCCCGGAGCCGTTGTCACCGAACAGCGGCTTGGGCATGAAGGTAACGGTCTTGCCGGCCTGCCACGCGGTTTGCTTGACGATGTACTTGTACAGCTGCATGTCGTCGGCGGCGTGCAGCAGCGTGTTGAACTTGTAGTTGATCTCGGCCTGACCGCCGGTGCCCACCTCGTGGTGGCCCTTCTCCAGGGTGAAGCCAGCCGTGATGAGGTTCTGCAGCATCTTGCTGCGCAGGTCGACGTAGTGGTCGGTGGGCGCGACCGGAAAGTACCCACCCTTGGGGCGGACCTTGTAGCCGCGGTTGGGGCTGCCGTCGAGTTCGTTGGGCGAGCCGGTGTTCCACCACCCCGAGATCGCGTCGATCTCGTAGAACGAGCCGTTGATGCGCGAGTCGAAGCTGATCGAGTCGAAGATGTAGAACTCGGCCTCGGCGCCGAAGTAGGCGGTGTCGGCCACACCGGTGCTGATCAAATAGTTCTCGGCCTTGCGGGCAACGTTGCGCGGGTCGCGCGAATACGCCTCGAGGGTGAACGGATCGTGCACGAAGAAGTTGAGGTTCAGCGTCTTGGCTTCAGTGAACAGGTCGACTTGCGCCGTCGCGGGGTCGGGCAGGAGCAGCATGTCCGATTCGTGAATCGACTGGAATCCGCGAATCGAGGAGCCGTCGAAGGCCAGCCCGTCCTCGAAAACGCTCTCGTCGAAGAACGACACCGGAATCGTGAAGTGCTGCATGATGCCTGGCAGGTCACAGAACCGGACGTCGACGAACTCGACGTTCTCGTCCTTGACGAGTTTGAAGATGTCGTCGGGCGTCGTCGTTTCTGTCACAGAATGCTCCTTTACTTGGTGAAATCCGCGGCCTGACGCTATGGACCGGATGTTGCCCGCCGGTCAACCCCGTGTTGCGCGCACGTTAAGTGACCATGCCGCTTGCCAAAGCGGCCGGGTCGGCGGTAGGCGCCGAGGGCTCTATTGTGGGGCCATGCACACCGTACCCTCGCGTCCGCGTGCAGGGGAGCCGAGCCGCGGCCGGCTCCGATGACGCCCGGATCGCGATCCACCTACCCGGGCGAGGCGCTCGGCCTGCCCGACAGCGGGCCGGGTTCGCTGGCGCCGATGGGACGCCGCCTCGCCGCGCTGCTGATCGACTGGCTGATCGCTTACGGCCTGGCGGCGCTGGCACTGACTTTCGGCCTGCTGTCCCAGCGCAGTCTGGCGACCGCGGTGCTGGTCATCTGGTTCGTGCTCGGGGTGGTGGCGGTGCGGCTGTTCGGTTCCACCCCCGGCCAGCTGACGCTGGGCCTGGGCGTGGCAGCGGTGGACGGACGACTGCCGGTGGGTGTCGTGCGGCTGGCCGTGCGGGGGCTGCTCGTCGCGATGGTCATCCCCGCGCTGTTCACCGACTTCGACGGCCGCGGCCTCCACGACCGAGTGACGGGCACGGCGGTGGTGCGGCGCTGAGTCTGATGGCGGCGACCCGCTGCGCCCGGCTGCGCCGCGCTTGCGATCGCCGCTGGATCCGACGGCGGCGACCCGCTGCGCCCGGCTGCGCCGCTTACCGGCGGCGCACCGTGCGCTGCACACCGCGCATCTTGCCGGAGTTGGGCAGTGGGCCCTTGGGCATGACCCCGGCGCCGGCCCGCGATCCGAGCGCGGCCATCCGCGACTCCAGGGTGTCCATCTGCTTGACGGTGATGTTGGCCGGCAGCCGGGTCAGGTGGCGCTCCAGCTTGGCCAGGGGCACTTCGCCCTCCCCGTTGCCGACGACGATGTCGTAGATCGGCACGTCGCCGACCAGCCTCGCGTGCCGCTTCTTCTCCTGGGCCAGCAGCGGTTTGACCCTGGCCGCAGATCCCTCGCCGACCAGGATGACGCCGGGCCGGCCGAGCACCCGGTGCACCGCGTCGAAGTGGCCCGTCGCGGCGACGCCGGGGGTCACCCGCCACTTGCCGCGCAGGTTGTCCAGCACCCACGCCGCGGCACCCGCCTGGCCCTCGGCTTTGCTGTACACCGATCTCTGCGCCCGGCGGCTGAAGATGATGAACGTGGCCAACCCGCCGAGCAGCACACCCAGCGGGATCAGGGTGAGCATGGTGAGCCCACCGGCCCAGAGGCCGACGGCCACCGCGGCGCCCACGATCAGCGCGAAGGCGCCGATCATGTACGGCAGCAGCCGCTTGTCCTCCTGGCGCTGAATGTTGAACGCCTGCCATAGCTGGGCGCGGCGCTCCTTGGCGGCGGCCTTGCGGGCGGCCTGCGCCTGGGCCCTGGCGGCCTTGTTCTCGGCGGCACTGCGGGATTTAGCCATAATCACCAAGGATATGCGGTGCCGGTCAGGGTGCCGAGGCGCGGCCGCGGGCGGCCTGCTCATAGAGGCGTCCCGCCCGGTAGGACGAGCGCACCAGCGGCCCGGCCAGCACCCCGGAGAAGCCCAATTCCTCGGCGTGACGGGCGAATTCGGTGAACTCCTCGGGCCGCACCCAGCGGTCGACGGGGTGGTGGCGCGCCGACGGCCGCAGGTACTGGGTGATCGTGACGATGTCGCAGCCGGCGTCCTGCAGGTCGGCCAGGGCGGTGCGCACCTCGTCGGGGGTCTCGCCCAGGCCGAGGATGAGGTTGCTCTTGGTGACCAGGCCGGCCTCGCGCGCCGCGGTCAGCACGTCCAGGCTGCGCCGGTAGGTGAACGCCGGCCGGACCCGCTTGAAGACCCGGGGCACCGTTTCGACGTTGTGGGCCAGCACCTCCGGGTGGGACTCGAAGACCTCCGCCAGTCGCGCGGGGTCGCCGTTGAAGTCGGGGATCAACAGCTCGACCCCGGTCGACGGGTTGAGATCCTTGATGGCACGCACCGTGGCGGCGTACAGCCAGGCCCCGCCGTCGGGCAGGTCGTCGCGGGCGACGCCGGTGACGGTGGCGTAGCGCAGGCCCATCGTCCGCACGCTGTCGGCGACCCGGCGGGGCTCGTCGCGGTCCAGTTCGGCCGGTCGGCCGGTGTCGATCTGGCAGAAGTCGCAGCGCCGCGTGCACTGGTCACCGCCGATCAGGAAGGTGGCTTCCCGGTCCTCCCAGCATTCGAAGATGTTGGGGCAGCCGGCCTCCTCGCAGACCGTGTGCAGACCCTCCCGCCGAACCAGGGCCTTGAGCTGGGTGTACTCGGGTCCCATCCGGGCGCGGACCCTGATCCACGGCGGCTTGCGCTCGATCGGGGTCTCGGCATTGCGTACCTCGAG
The DNA here is from genome assembly GCF_007714205.1 of Mycobacterium helveticum. Taxonomy (GTDB): domain Bacteria; phylum Actinomycetota; class Actinomycetes; order Mycobacteriales; family Mycobacteriaceae; genus Mycobacterium; species Mycobacterium helveticum. Next base: position 9,327 of record NZ_VMQU01000066.1, read on the forward strand.
CCGCAGCAGTTTGCGGCCTTCGGGTGCGACAGTCACATCACCGATGCTACGCGGGCGACCGGATGGTCCCGCACCGGCAGGACACCGTCCAGGGCGTCGCACACGGCGACGGCCACCGCCGCGCTCACGTCGTCGACGCCCACCGTACGTCCCAGTTCGGCCGACAACGACGTCACCCCGGCGTCGCTGATGCCGCACGGCACGATCGCGCCGAACGCGCCCAGGTCGCAGTCACAGTTGAGCGCGAACCCGTGCAGCGTTGTCGCGCGGGACACCCGCACGCCGACGGCGGCGATCTTGCGCGCGGGACGTGCGGCGTCGCCGGGCACCCACACGCCCGAGCGGCCCTGGACGCGGACGGTTTCCAGGCCGACGTCTGAGCACACCTTGATCAGGGATTCCTCGAGCCGCCGAACGTAATTGACGACGTCGAGCGGTTCGGCCAGCCCGACGATCGGGTAGCCGACCAGCTGGCCCGGGCCATGCCAGGTGATCTTGCCGCCGCGGTCGGTGTCTATGACCTCGGCGACGCCCGCGCCGCTCACCGGCCGCTCGTGCGGCTCGGTGCGCCGCCCCGCGGTGTACACCGGTGGGTGCTCCAGCAGCAGCAGTGCGTCGCGGCCGCCGGCGACCCGGGCGTCGGCCAGGTCGCGCTGCAGCTGCCAGGCGGTGCGGTAGTCCACCGTGCCCAGCCGGCGGACGTCGATGGGGGTCGGCTCGGCCCTGATGGATGACCTGAGGGGTGCGGTCACGGTGGCGACGGTACACCCCCGGTGCCGCCGCGAATCTAGTCGCGTTCCCGCCGGGCGGTGGCGTAGTCGAGCGCCTCGCCGATCGTGTTGTGGTGGAACTGGAAACCGGCCTGCTCGAGCGCGCCGGGGATGGCGCGTTGACCGATGAGCAGCGCCTCGTCGGCGAACTCGCCGAGCGCGGCGCGCACCGCCACACCGGGCAGCACCAGCGGGGTGGGACGGTTGACCGCACGGCCGAACGCGGTGGTGAACTCGGCGTTGGTCACCGGCGCCGGCCCGGTCATGTTCACCGGGCCGGACAGCGCGCGCTGCGAGATCGCGAACAGCAGGGCGCGGACCTCGTCCTCGAGGCTGATCCACGACATGTACTGACGGCCGCTGCCCAGGCGGGCGCCCAGGCCGAACGAGAACAGCGGCCGCATCCTGCGCAGCGCCTGGCTCGCCGCACCCAGCACCACCCCGGTGCGGGCCAGCACGACACGGACCCCGCCGTACTGGGCCGGCAGCGTGGCGGCCTCCCAGTCCTGGCACAGCTGGGCCAGGAATCCGCTTCCCGCCCGGGCGTTCTCGTCGACCACCCGGTCCCGGGTGTCCCCGTAATACCCCACCGCGCTGGCATTGACCAGCGTTTCGACGCCGGCGTCGGCGGCGGCCTTGGCCAGCACCTCGGTCGGAGTGATGCGGCTGTCCCGCAGGCTTTGCTTGAACGCCCCCGACCAGCGCCGTCGGTCGATGCTCACCCCGCACAGGTTGACCAGGGCGTCGACCTCGCTCAGCGCGTCGGGATCGAACTCGCCGCTGTTCGGATTCCAGTGCAGCTCTTCGGAATTCGCCGGTGCGCGGCGCACGATGCGCAACACCCGGTGGTCGGCGGCGCGCAGCGCGGCGGCCAGCGCGGAGCCGATCAGGCCGGACGAACCCGCGATCGCGACAACGCCCTTGTCGCCAGCCCGTGCCACGCTCTCACAGCCCCAGGTCGGCCTCGAACGCTCCCTCTTCGAGCCGGTTCTTGATCGTGGTGAGGAAACGTCCGGCGTCGGCCCCGTCGATGAGCCGGTGGTCGTAGGTCAGCGGCAGATAGCAGACCGAGCGGACTCCGATCGACTCGTTGCCGAATTCGTCGACGATCACCCGGGGCCGCTTGACGATGGCCCCGGTGCCCAGCATCGCGGCCTGGGGCGGAACCAGGATCGGGGTGTCGAACAACGCGCCCTGGCTGCCGATGTTGGTGATCGTGAAGGTGCCGCCGGACAACTCGTCGGGTTTGAGATCGCCCGAACGGGCGCGCGCGGCGATGTCGGCGATCGCGCGGGCCAGTCCGGCCAGGGACAGGTCGCCGGCGTTGTGGATCACGGGGGAGAGCAGGCCCTGCTCGGTGTCGACGGCGAAGCCCAGGTGCTCGGCGTCGTAGTAGGTGATCTCCTTGGTGTCCTCGTTGTAGCTGGCGTTGATGTTGGGGTGAGTCTTCAGCGCGTCGATCACCGCGCGGGCGATGAACGGCAGGTAGGTCAGGTTCACCCCTTCGCGCTCGGCGAACGCCGCCTTGGCCCGCGACCGCAGCCCGACGATCCTGGTCATGTCGACCTCGTGGGTCTGGGTGAGCTGGGCCGTGGCCTGCAGGGATTCCCGGGTCTTGGCGGCGGTGAGCTGCCGGATGCGGCCGGCCTTCTGCGTGGTGCCGCGCAGGTGCGCCAGCGCGGGCGCCGGGGTGGGTGCGGCCCGTCCGAAGTCCACGGCCGCTTTTTGCGCGCCGGCGGGAGGGGCGGCCGGGGGCGCTTCCGTGGCCGGCTCGGCGGGCTGCTGCTTGCGCTCCGCGGCGGCCAGCACGTCCTGCTTGCGGATCCGGCCGCCCACGCCGGTCCCGGTGACCGCGGTCAGGTCGATGTCGTTCTCGTGGGCCAGCTTCCGCACCAACGGGGTGACGTACGGCGTCGCCTCGCCCTGCGACTCCGCGGCGGGCCGGGCCGGTGCCGGTTCGGCTTTGGGCGCCGGTTCCGGTTCCGGCTTGGGCTCGGGCTTCGGCTGCGCCTTGGGCTCCGGCTTCGGCTCGGCTTGGGGCTGGGGCGTGGGTTCGGGTGTGGGCTCGGGCCGCGCCGGCGTGCTGGGTGCGGTCGTGGCGCCGGTCCCCGAGCCGATCCGGGCCAACTCGCCGCCGACCGGAACCGTGGCGTCCTCCTGGGCGGTGATGCTGACCAGGACCCCGGCGACCGGTGACGGGATCTCGGTGTCGACCTTGTCGGTGGACACCTCCACCAGCGGCTCGTCGACCTCCACCGAATCGCCGACCTTCTTCAGCCAGCGGGTGACCATGCCTTCGGCAACCGACTCGCCGAGCTCGGGCATCAGCACCGGGGTGGCGTCGCCGGACGCCTGCGCGGGTTGCGCGGCCTGCGGTTGCGCAGGTGCCGCGGGTTCGGGTTCGGGTTGCACCTCGGGCTCCGGCCGGCTGGGCGCCCGCGCGCCCGCCCCGGCGTCGTCGGAGGCGTCGCCGATGACGGCCAGCTCGGCGCCCACCTCGACGGTGTCGTCTTCGTGGGCGACGATCTTCGTGAGCACCCCGGCCGCCGGGGAAGGGATTTCAGTGTCGACCTTGTCGGTGGACACCTCGACGAGGGGCTCGTCGACTTCGACCGTGTCGCCTTCCTGTTTGAGCCAGCGCGTGACCGTCCCCTCGGTGACGCTCTCACCGAGTGCCGGCATCTGGACGGAGAAGGCCATCTCTTCTGACTCCTCGAATCGCTCGTGGGTCGGCGCAGGTCGACGTCCGACTCACCGCGCGGTGGTGTACCGCCGGGGAAACCAGGTCGTCGGGACTGTCCAGTCGCTATCTTGTCATCGCCCCGGGACCGGCACACACCCAGGGCGGCCGCGCGTCGATGCCGGGGCGACCGTCGACCCGCTTGCTACGGTGTGGCCACTGCTGGTCGCGGTGCCAGGCAGGGGCAGTCAGAGCTCATCGGGGTGGCGGAGGTCAGATGGCGTCAACACAGCAGGTAGTCCGGCATTTCGTCGACAGCGGGGACGGGGTGCGCATCGCGGCCTACGACGGGGGCAACCGCGAGGGCCCGACCGTCGTCCTGGTGCACGGCTTTCCCGACTCGCACGTGTTGTGGGACGGTGTCGTGCCGCTGCTGGCCGAGCGGTTCCGCGTCATCCGGTACGACAACCGGGGGGTGGGCGCCTCGTCGGCGCCCAAGGCGGCCTCCGAGTACACCATGGAGCGCTTCGCCGACGACTTCGCCGCGGTCACCGGCGCGCTGTGCCCCGGACGGCCCGTGCACGTCCTGGCCCACGACTGGGGCTCGGTGGGCGTGTGGGAGTACCTGAGCCGCCCGGGTGCGGGCGACCGGGTCGCCTCGTTCACGTCGGTGTCGGGCCCCAGCCAGGATCAGCTCGCCGCGTATATCTTCGGGGGCCTGCGGCGGCCGTGGCGCCCGCGGGCTTTCGCGCGCGCGCTCAGCCAGGCGCTGCGGCTGACCTATATGGCGTTCTTCTCCGTACCGCTGCTGGCGCCGCTGGTGCTGCGGCTGGCGCTGACGAGCAGGGCGGTCCGGCGCCACCTGGTCGACGGCATCCCCGACGACAAGATCCATCACTCCGCGAAGCTGGCCGCCGACGCCGCCCGCTCGGTGAAGACCTACCGCGCCAACTATTTCCGGTCGTTCACCCGCAAGCGGCCGATCCCGGTGGTCGACGTGCCGGTGCAGCTCATCGTCAACACCAAAGACCGCTACGTGCGGCCCTACGGCTACGACGACGCCGTGCGCTGGGTGCCGCGGCTGTGGCGCCGTGACATCCGGGCCGGCCACTTCTCCCCGATGTCGCACCCGCAGGTGATGGCGGCGGCGGTGCACGACTTCGCCGACCTGGCCGAAGGTCGGCAGCCCGGACGGGCCCTGCTGCGCGCGCAGGTCGGCCGCCCCCGCGGCGACTTCGGCGACACCCTGGTCGCGGTCAGCGGAGCCGGCAGCGGGATCGGCAGGGAGACCGCGTTCGCCTTCGCCGCCCGCGGCGCCGAGCTCGTCATCAGCGACATCGACGAGGCGTCCGTCAAGGACACCGCGGCGGAGATCGCCGCGCGCGGCGGCGTCGCGCACAGCTATGTGCTCGACGTGTCCGACGGCGACGCGGTCGAGGCGTTCGCCGAGCGGGTCACCGCCGAACACGGCGTCCCCGACATCGTCGTCAACAACGCCGGCATCGGGCACGCGGGCGGCTTCCTGGACACCCCCGCCGAGGAGTTCGACCGCGTGATGGACGTCAACTTCGGCGGCGTGGTCAACGGCTGCCGGTCCTTCGCGCGGCGGTTGGTCGAACGCGGCACCGGCGGGCACATCGTCAACGTGGCGTCGATGGCCTCCTACTCCCCGTTGCAGTCGCTGAGCGCCTACTGCAGCTCCAAGGCGGCGGCCTTCATGTTCTCCGACTGCCTGCGGGCCGAACTCGACGCCGCCGGCGTCGGGTTGACCACGATCTGCCCCGGGGTCATCAACACCAACATCATCAAGACCACCCGCATCGACGCGCCCACGGGCAAGGGGGAGCAGGTCGACGGTCGGCGCGGACAACTGGGGATGCTGTTCGCGCTCCGGCACTACGGACCCGAGAACGTCGCCAACGCGATCCTGTCGTCGACCAGGAAGAACAAGCCGATCCGCCCGGTCGCGCCAGAAGCCTATGCGTTCTACGCGATCTCCCGGTTCGCGCCGCAGGCGCTGCGCAGCACCGCACGGCTGCGGGTGATCTGAGGACGTCCTAGACGGACGGGGCCGCGCCCTCGGACCGCCGCATCAGCAGCGCGCCGGCGACGGCCAGGACACCGACCACGGTCAGCGGTATCGTCCACGCGCGCCGGCCGCCCACCGACGACTGGCACTGGGCGACGTAGTCGGGCGAATGCTGCGCGAACTGACCGACCACCGGGAGGTTCGCCCCCGTCTGGTTGTTGGTGGCCTGGGTCGCGTTGCGGGCGCTCTGCGTGTTTGCTGCCAGAGCGTTTCCGCACCCGATGGAGTTGCCGTTCGTGTCGGAGATGGTGACCGGCACCAGCAAACCGATCACGCCGGCCAGCAGCAGCACGGCGCCTGCTCCGATGATCAACCGTCGCACCGTCACGATCTCGCCTCTCGTCGTCAGCGGATGAAATCGCTACGTGGTTAGCCGTTGTAGGCCGCCGGTAAACCCGGAGTTGGCCCCCGGAAGTCGCCGGATGGGCGGCGTGACTCCCGCCGGCGCGGGTCCCGTCGGCGAGAACCGGGCAGCGAAAGGATGTGCCGTGATCATCCGGGCAGCACGGGCTGCGCTGGTCGCGCACGCCGACGGTGGTGGTACACGCCCGCGGCGGGGGTGACGACGACCCGCCGATCATCGTCCGCGACCCCGCCCGCACCGCGACCGAACTGGCGCGCCGCGACTACGCCGACGGCGAAAACTGTTGGCGCGCGGTTGAATTCTGGCAACCGATCAAGTCGCCGCCGCTGGGCGCGATGTTGGCATTTCCCCCGGGTGCGCCCGATGGTGCGGCCGCCGCGCACACTTGGCACCGCCGAGGCGGTGCGACTGGCCAATCTGTTGGCCCGGCCCGCCGCGGCGCACGATGAGCCGCGCGGTGATCTCGCTGCTGACGCGGTGACCGGCGCAGCTAGCCCTTGTCGCAGATGTCCTCGAGCACCGCGCACAGCGTGCGGGTCGGCACGCCCGTGGCGCCCTTGGGGCTGTACCCCCACGGGCTGCCGGTGTTGTAGGCCGGACCGGCCACGTCGATGTGCGCCCACGCCACCCCGTCGGCGACGAACTCGCGCAGGAACACCCCGGCCACCAGCATGCCGGCGAACCGCTGGCCGCTGACGTTGGCCAGGTCGGCCACCGTGGACTTCAGCTCCTCCTTGAGCTCGTCGGGCAGCGGCATCGGCCAGCCGTTCTCCCCGACCCGCTGCGAGATACCCGCGACGCGGTCACGGAACTCGTCGCTGCCCATCACCCCGGGGATACGCGAGCCCAGCGCCACCGTCTGCGCGCCGGTCAGCGTGGACGTCTCGATCAGGTAGTCGGGCTTGTCCTCGCAGGCCCGCACGATCGCGTCGGCCAGGATGAGCCGGCCCTCCGCGTCGGTGTTGAGCACCTCTACGGTCGTCCCGCCGTACTGCGTCAGCACGTCGCCCGGGCGCTGCGCGGTGGCCGACGGCATGTTCTCGGCCATCGGCACGGTCGCGATCACGTCGATGGGCAGTTGCAGCTGCGCGGCCAGGGCCACGGTCGCCACGACGGCGGCGGCCCCGCCCATGTCCGAGGTCATGTAGTGCATCGACGCCGCCGGCTTGATCGAGATGCCGCCGGTGTCGAAGGTGACGCCCTTGCCGACCAACGCCACCCGCTTGGCCTGCTGTGGTTTCTTGGCCAGCCGCGACCCCCGGTGGACCAGCCGCACCAGCCGCGGCGGGCGCGACGAGCCCTGGCCGACACCGATGATCCCACCGTAACCGGCCTTGTACAGGGCCTTTTCGTCGAGCACCTCCACGTCCAGGCCGACGGCTTCCCCCAAAGCCTTTGCCCGCTTGGCGAATTCGGCAGGGTATAGGTGGCTCGGCGGGGTGTTGACGAGGTCGCGTGCCGTGGCGACGGCGGTCGCCACGGCCGCGCCGTGCGCACTCTGCTTCTTGGCGTCCTTCGAACCGGACAGCACGGTGATCTTGCGCAGCCCTTTGTCTTTCGGCGCCGTCTTGGCGCTGCGAAACTCGGTGAACCGGTAGCCGCCCAGGATCAGCCCCTCGACCGCGGCCGAGCAGACGCCGTCGCCGGGCAGCTCTGCCAGGGTGGTGAGCACGGTCTCGGCTCTGCCCAGGGAGCGTGCCGCCACACCCGCGGCGCGGCGTACGCTGTCGGCCGGCCACTCCAATCGCGGTTTGCCCAGTCCGACCGTCAGCACGCTGGCCACCGGCAGCGAACCCACCACCAGCCGGTGCACCTGTTCGGCGCCGCCGGTGGCGTCCAGGGCCCGCAGCCCGGCTTCGATCTCGGCGACCGCCTCGGCGGGCAGGAACGGCTCGGCCGCCGCCACGACCGCCCCCGGCTTGTCCTCCTCGCCGGTCGAGACGACCGGCACGAGCAGCACGGTGGAACCCGCGCCGCGTTTCGGCAGCGAGGTGGCGACGTTGACGGCGGGGCACTGGTAGCCCGGTTCGGTGGTCACGGGCAATCACCCTAGTCACCTGAGGTGGGGCTCAGCCCGGCAGCCTGACGGCGCCGATTAGGGTGTGATGGCGTGAGCGACGGGTCAGAGCTGCTGCACGGACCACTGGAAGACCGCCATCGGGAGCTGGGCGCCAGCCTCGGCGAATTCGGCGGCTGGCTGATGCCGGTGTCCTACGCCGGCACCGTCAGCGAACACAACGCCACCCGCAACGCCGTCGGCCTGTTCGACGTCAGCCACCTCGGCAAGGCGCTGGTCCGCGGTCCGGGCGCCGCGGAGTTCGTCAACGCCGCGCTCACCAACGACCTGGGCCGCATCGGGCCGGGGAAAGCGCAATACACGTTGTGCTGCAGCGAATCCGGGGGGGTCATCGACGACCTGATCGCTTACTACGTCGCCGACGACGAGATATTCCTGGTACCCAACGCCGCCAACACCGCCGCCGTCGTGGCGGCGCTGCGGGCGGCGGCTGAGGCCGGTTCGGGGGCCGGCCTGACGATCACCGGCCAGCACCGCGCCTACGCGGTGCTGGCCGTGCAGGGGCCCGCGTCGGCGGGCGTGCTGGGCGAGTTGGGCCTGCCCGCCGACATGGAGTACATGGCCTACGCCGATGCCTTTTTCGCGGGGGTGCCGGTGCGGGTCTGCCGCAGCGGCTACACCGGCGAGCACGGCTACGAGTTGCTGCCGCCCTGGGATTCGGCGGGGGTGGTGTTCGACGCGCTGCTCGCGGCGGTCACGGCCGCCGGTGGCCAGCCCGCCGGCCTGGGCGCACGCGACACCCTGCGCACCGAGATGGGCTATCCGCTGCACGGGCACGAACTTTCGCTCGACATCTCGCCGCTGCAGGCGCGGTGCGGCTGGGCGGTCGGCTGGCAGAAGTCCGCCTTCTTCGGCCGCGACGCGCTGCTGACCGAGAAGGCGGCCGGGCCGCGGCGGCTGCTGCGGGGGCTGCGCATGGTCGGCCGCGGGGTGTTGCGTCCGGGGCTCACGGTGCTGGCCGGGGACGCCCCCGTCGGGATCACCACCTCGGGCACGTTCTCGCCCACCCTGCAGGCCGGCATCGGGCTGGCGCTGATCGACACCGGCGCCGGGATCGAGGACGGTCGGCGCGTCACCGTCGACCTCCGTGGCCGCCCCGCCGAATGCGAGGTCGTGCGAACGCCTTTCGTCGCGGCGAAAACCCATTAACCGCGGTCGCGTTCACGGCGGCCGAAGCCCCATCGCATCCGGAGATACAATCGGCGCCATGACGAGCGGTTTCCCTGAATTCACGGTTTCACGCTCGCCGCATCCGGCGACCGACCGGGAACGCGAATCCATCCTGGCCGACCCGGGTTTCGGCAAATACCACACCGACCACATGGTGTCGATCGACTACACCGACGGCCGGGGCTGGCACGACGCGCGGCTCATCCCGTACGGGCCGATCGAGCTGGACCCGTCGGCGATCGTGCTGCACTACGCGCAGGAGGTGTTCGAAGGCCTCAAGGCGTATCGGTGGGCCGACGACTCGATCGTGTCGTTCCGTGCCGAGGCCAACGCCGCCAGGTTGCGCTCGTCGGCCCGGCGCCTGGCGATGCCCGAACTGCCCGATGAGCTGTTCATGGGTTCGCTGTGTCAGCTCATCGGCGTCGACAAGGCCTGGGTGCCCGCGGCCGGCGGGGAAGGGGCGTTGTACCTGCGGCCGTTCATCATCGCCACCGAGCCGGGACTGGGGGTGCGGCCGGCCAAGCAGTTCCGCTACCTGTTGATCGCCTCCCCGGCCGGCGCCTACTTCAAGCGCGGCATCAGCCCGGTCAGCGTCTGGGTGTCGTCGGAGTACGTCCGGGCGTGCCCGGGCGGCACCGGCGCGGCCAAGTTCGGCGGCAACTACGCCGCCTCGCTGCTGGCCCAGGTGGAAGCCGCCGACAACGGCTGCGACCAGGTGGTGTGGCTGGACGCCGTCGAGCGACGCTTCGTCGAGGAGATGGGCGGGATGAACATCTTCTTCGTCTTCGGCAGCGGCGGCTCCGCGCGGCTGGTCACCCCGGAGCTGTCCGGTTCGCTGTTGCCCGGTATCACGCGGGATTCGTTGCTGCAGCTGGCAATCGACGCCGGCTTCAGCGTCGAGGAGCGCAAGGTCGACATCGACGAGTGGCAGAAGAAGGCGGCCGCCGGCGAGATCACCGAGGTCTTCGCCTGCGGCACCGCCGCCGTCATCACGCCGGTGTCGCGGGTCAAGTACGGCGACGGCGAGTTCACCATCGCCGACGGCGAGCCCGGCGAGGTGACGATGGCGCTGCGCGACACGCTCACCGGAATCCAGCGCGGCACCTTCGTCGACACCCACGGCTGGATGGCCCGCCTGGGCTGAGCCCATGGCCGCCGAACGTGACCGCGTCGTCACGCTGGGGCGGCGCTCAGCCCGTCAGGCCGGCCAGCGTCACGGCGCCGACCGTCGTCGTCAACTCGATCGCGGCGCCCAGCACGTCACCGGTGATGCCGCCGAACCGCCGCACGCAGTGCGCGGCCAGGACCGCCCCGCAGCCGACCGCCAGCAGCACCGCCACCGGGCCCTGCCACGGCCGCGGCCCGGCCAGCACGGAGGCGGCGAGCAACACCGCGACCCACGCCGCCACCACCGGCGCGGGCTGGCTGCCGGCGACGCGGACGCCCAGCACGCTGCCGTCGGCCGCCGGAACCGAGCGGCGACAGGCCAGCACCGCGGTGACCCGGCCGGCGAAGACCGCCACGACGATCCCCGCCGGCGGCAGGGCCGAGAACGCGAAGCCCTGCAGCGTGATCGCAAGCACGACGGCGGCCACACCGAACGCGCCGGTGGATCCCTGGCGCATCACCGCCAGCGCGCGCTGCGGCGGCCCATAGCAGCCCAGCCCGTCGGCCGTGTCGGCGACACCGTCGAGATGCAGGCCGCGGGTCGCGAGCAGCAGCGCCGCCACGGCGAGCAGCCCGGGCAACGGGCTGGCCGGCCCGAACGCCGCCGCACCGCCCCACGCGACGGCCGCGGCCAGCGCCCCCAGGGCGGCGCCGACCACCGGCAGCGCGGACATGGCGCCGCGGCCCATCGGCCCGGCCCGGGGCACGGGCAGCACGGTCCCGAACGCGAAAGCCGTTGCCAGCGAACGTATCACGAGGATAATCGGTCGGAGACACCGGCCTCGCCGAACGTCGCCATGGACCCCAGCGTGGCCACCGCGGCGCGCAGCACCGGCAGCGCCGTCGCCGCGCCGCTGCCCTCGCCCAGCCGCATCCCCAGGTCCAAAATCGGCTCCAGCGCAAGGGCCCCCAGAGCCAGCGCGTGGCCTGGCTCGGTGGAGCGGTGACCGGCTTGCCACCACTGCCGGGCACCCGGGGCCAGGCGCTCGGCGACCAGCGCCGCGGCCGTCACCGCCGTGCCGTCGAGCAGCAGCGGCGTGCGCCGCACCGCCGCCTGCGCGCAGAAACCCGCCAGGGCGGCCAGGTCCGCACCGCCGCAGCAGCGCAGCAGCCCCACCGGGTCGGGCAACACCAGCCGCGTCCGGAACAGGGCGTCGCGCACCGCGGCCGTCTTGCGCGCCCATGCGGCATCGTCGATTCCGGTGCCGAACCCGACCGCCGCGACGGGCTCGGTGTTGGTCAACGCCGCCACCAACACCGTCGCCGGGGTGGTGTTGCCGATTCCCATGTCGCCGGCGATGAGCAGGTCGGCGCCGGCGTCGACCTCTTCGTCGGCGATGCGCCGGCCCGCGGCGATCGCGGCGACGGTCTCCTCGTGGGTCAACGCGTCCTGCACGCTGATGTCGCCGCTGCCGCGCCGCACCTTGTGCGCGCCGATCCGCTCGGAGGCGGCGTCGGCGTCGACGGCCAGGTCCGCGACCCGCACCGTCGCGCCGGCGATCTCGGCCACCACGTTGATCCCCGCCCCGCCGGACGCGATGTTCGCGACCATCTGGGCGGTCACCTCGGGCGGATAGGCCGACACGCCGGAGCGGGCGACGCCGTGGTCGCCCGCGAACACCACCACCCGGGCGCGTCCGAACTGCCTCGGCGGGCACTGCCCCTGACACGACGCGACCCAGACCGACAGGTCCTCGAGGCGGCCGAGGGCGCCACGCGGCTTGGCCAGCATGTCCTGGCGGGCGCGGGCGGCCGCGGCGGCGGTCGCATCCGGCGGCGAGATCGGCGGGAATTCCATCAGATTCCCGACGGCTTGATCGGCACCGCCTGCCCGGCCACCACCAGGACCACCCGCTCGCACACCGCGGCGACGCGCTGGTTGAGGCCGCCCAGTTCGTCGGCGAACCGGCGGCCCGCCGCGGTGGCCGGCACCACGGTCAGCCCGACCTCGGGGCTGACCAGCATCAGCGGGGCGGCGAAGGCGGTGACGGCGGCCAGCATGTCGTCGATCGTCTCGTGGACCGGGACCGCCGGCGAACCGTTTCCCCACGCGTTGTTGCGGTCCAGTACGGCGGTCAGCCAGGCGCCGAGATCGTCGACCAGCGCCGGCGTGTCCGGCGACTGCCGCAACTGGGCCGCGACCTCCGCGGTTTCCACCGTCGCCCAGTGCGCGGGCCGCCGGCCGCGGTGCCGCGCGACTCGCTCCGCCCAGGCCGCGTCGGCGTCGTCGACCCGGCCCGGGGCCAGGTAGCGGACGGGCCGGCCGGCAGGCAGCGCCCCGGCGATGGCTTCCTCGGCCCAGCGCGACTTGCCCGACCTGATCCCGCCGAGCACCAGCGTGCGCATGGGGGTCAGGCGGCTTTCCGGCGATGCTCAGCCGACACTGCGGCCGCGCTCGACCTGGGGCTTGGGCGCCCGCATCCTGCGCATCTGGGAAGCCCGACTGGCAGCGTAAAGGCCGAGCTTCCAACGGCTTTCGGTGTTGTTCGGGAATTTCGCGTCGACCATTCCGACGACCTTGCGGCCCAGGATGAGCGCGTCGACAGCCATCACCGCCATGAGCACCAGCATCGCCGGGGACATGTAGAGCTGCACCTGCGGGACCGCGAACATCACGAACAGCAGGAACAGCGTCGCCGGCATGAACAGCCCGAGCAGGTTGCGCCGGGCGTCCACCACGTCGCGCACGTACCGGCGCACCGGCCCCTGGTCGCGCGGCAGCAGGTAGCCCTCTTCGCCGGCCATCATGCGTTCGCGGCGCTCCGTCATCCGGGCCCGGCCGGCGGCCTTGTCGGCCCTGCGCTCCTCGCGGCTGAGCTTGGGCTTGGCGAGCGACTTGCGCCGGGCCCGCGCCTCCGAGGCGGTCATGGGTGCCGGCGCGACCGGCCCCTTCCTGGCGCTGCGCCGGGCGTGGTCGCGCTTGGGGGTGGGCCGGCCCTTAGGTGCGGTACGGCGCGACTCGGCGGGGGCCGCGTCGCCGGAACCGGAAGCCGGCTCCGGTGTGCCTTCCCCGAGGTCGTCGTCGTGGCCCTTCCTGCGGCCCAGTAGCTTCACAGCCGCCAGGTTACTTCGCGCCGGGCCCGGCGCGGAATCGCCCCGGAAAGCATTGCTATTAGCCATGCGCCAGTGACGAGGATGGCCCTACTCTTAGCGCTGTGCTGAACGGCTGCCTGTGATGGACGACGGCTCGATGCCCTCCGATGGTGCCGCCGCCGGCCTCGGGCCAGGTCGTCTCCAGCTACCGGCCATGCTGGTCCTGGTGGCCCCGGACTGCTACGGCGACAGCCTGTCGGCCGTGCAGGCCGCCGCCTCCATCGCGACGGGCTGGACGCGGTCCCGCCCGGGCGACCGGTTCATCGTGGCCCCGCAGTCCGACGGCGGCCCGGGCTTCGTCGAGGTCCTGGCCAACCGGCTGGGGCAGAAGCGGCGCCTGAAGGTGTCCGGGCCGCTGGACACCATCGTCCGCGCCGACTGGGTGCTGGACGCCGCTTCCTCGACGGCGTACCTGGAATGCGCCCAGGCGTGTGGTCTGGCTCTGCTGGGCGGACCGCCGACCCCGGAGACCGCGCTGGCGGCCCACAGCAGGGGAGTCGGGCAGCTCATCGACGAGGCGCTGCGCTACGGGGCCAGGCGGATCGTGGTCGGGCTCGGCGGCAGCGCCTGCGTCGACGGCGGCCGGGGCATGATCGCCGAACTCGGCGGGCTGGACGCCGCCCGCCGGAAACTGGCCGGTGTCGAGGTGATCATCGCCTCGGACACCGAATACCCCCTGACGGGGCCCTGGGGGGCCGCCCGGGTGTTCGGGCCGCAGAAGGGTGCCGACACGGCCGCCGTCGCGGCCCTGGAGGTGCGCCTCGAGGCGTGGGCGGTCGAACTGGAAGCCGCGGCCGGACGTGACGTGAGCTCCGAGCCCGGCGCGGGCGCCGCCGGCGGCATCGGCGCGGCCCTGCTGGCGCTCGGCGGCCGGTGCGAATCGGGAGCCGAGATCATCGCCGAGCACACCCACCTGGCCGATGACCTCGAGATCGCGGAGCTGATCCTGACCGGGGAAGGGCGGTTCGACGAGCAGTCCCTGCATGGCAAGGTGGTGGGGTGCCTCGCCGACCGGGCCCGCCCGCGGGGCATCCCGGTGATCGTGCTGGCCGGACAGGTCGAGCTGGACAACTCGGCGGTGCGCACGGCGGGCATCATGTCGGCCCTGTCGATCGCCGACTACGCCGGATCGGCGCGGCTCGCGCAGGCCGACGCGGCCAACCAGCTGATGGGACTGGCCTCGCAGGTGGCGGCACGACTCGGGAATAGCGGTCCTGCGAGGTATCGTTGACCGTATGGGTTTTCCGGGGCTGATCGGGCCCTGCTGAAACCGACCCACCCAACCGATGAGCATGCGTGCGCATGCGGTACCGATGAGGCATCTAGGAGAAGCGATGACGGTGCAAAACGAGTCGGACGCCAAGACTCACGGCGCGATCCTGACCGAGGCCGCTGCCGCCAAGGCGAAGTCCCTGCTCGACCAGGAGGGCCGTGACGACCTGGCGCTGCGCATCGCGGTTCAGCCGGGGGGATGCGCCGGCCTGCGCTACAACCTGTTTTTCGACGATCGGGCGCTGGACGGCGACCTGACCGCGGAGTTCGGCGGCGTCACCCTGACGGTGGACCGGATGAGCGCGCCCTACGTCGAGGGCGCCTCGATCGACTTCGTCGACACCATCGAGAAGCAGGGCTTCACCATCGACAACCCCAACGCCACCGGTTCCTGCGCCTGCGGCGACTCCTTCAACTGACCCATCGATTCACCTGGCCCATCGACGGGTTCCCCGGTGCGCGGGCTCTAGTAGGAGCCGCCGGTGCGCAACACGTACGAGCACACCATGATCCGGCCGCGCTGGAACAGCAGCTGAGCGATGCCCTGCACCTGTCCGCGCATCGGGCCACCGAACGCGGGTGAGACGCGCATCGTGAACAACGCCTGGGCCTGATACTGCGACAGGTACACGATCTTGTCGATCGAGGTCACCTCGACCTGGGAGAACTGCTTGCGGAAGGCGTCGCTGGCCAGCCGGGCCAGCGCCAGGTCGGACCGCTTGTCGCGCACCCCGTCGTACATGCCGCACAGGGCGTTGTGGACGACGACGTCGAGATCGCGGTGGTCCAGCGCGTCCAGGTAGTCCTGAATCGCCGTCTTGGCCGCTCCGTCGGAGAACGTCGCGCCGGTGTTGGCCCCGTTGGTGCGGATCCCGTACACGATCGCCACGGTCGTCGCGGCCGCCAGGGCGATGACCAACAGGACGCTGACCAGCAAACGCCGGTTGGACCGTCGCCGCGGGTAGCCGACCGGCGCCGGCGGCGGACCTGCATAATTGGGCGGCGGGGGTCCCGCGGGACCCCCGGGCGCGGGACCGAAGGCCGGGTCGCCGGTGGCGTGCTCGTTGGGGTATTCGAGCGGCCGGGACTGCGCGTGCGGCCCCGGACGGTCGTTGCCGACGGTGTGGTTCGGCGGGTGCGGACCGGCCATCGTGGGTCTCCTACGGTGGTAGTTGGGGCGCCCGGTAAGGGTCGGGGACGGCAACCGCCCGCGCTCGGGTCTCGGCGACCGGTCAGGTTTGTAGGCAGGCTAGCGCACCGGCTCCCGCAGACCGCGGACGCAACGACGGTCGATGCACGCGGGTAAGCTAGATAACCTTACTAACTGAGGATGGAGATTTCGTGACGATCGCGGTGACCGGTTCGATAGCGACCGACAATCTGATGCGGTTCCCCGGCCGCTTTTCCGAACAGCTGCTGGCCGATCATCTGCAGAAGGTCTCGCTCAGCTTTCTGGTGGACGACCTGGTGATCCACCGCGGCGGCGTGGCCGGCAACATCGCGTTCGCCATCGGGGTGCTCGGCGGTGAGGTGGCCCTCGTCGGTGCCGCCGGCGACGACTTCGCCGACTACCGCGAATGGCTGCTGGCCCACAACGTCAACTGCGAGCACGTCCTGATCTCCGCCAGCGCGCACACGGCGCGCTTCACCTGCACCACCGACGTCGACATGGCCCAGATCGCGTCGTTCTACCCCGGCGCCATGTCGGAGGCCCGCAACATCAAGCTCGCCGACGTGATCTCGGGTATCGGCAAGCCGGAGCTGGTGATCATCGGCGCCAACGACCCCGAGGCGATGGTCGTGCACACCGACGAATGCCGCAAACTGGGGCTCCCGTTCGCCGCCGACCCGTCCCAGCAGCTGGCCCGGCTGTCCGGAGACGAGATCCGCAAGCTCATCGACGGCGCCGAGTACCTGTTCACCAACGACTACGAATGGGACCTGATGCTGTCCAAGACCGGCTGGACCGAAGCCGACGTCATGGCGCAAATCGGTCTGCGGGTCACCACGCTGGGCCCCAAGGGGGTGGACGTGGTGCAGCCCGACGGCACCAGCATCCACGTCGACGTGGTGCCCGAGACCAGTCAGGTCGACCCCACCGGCGTCGGCGACGCGTTCCGCGCCGGCTTCCTCACCGGGCGCAGCGCCGATCTGAGCCTGGAGCGCTCGGCGCAGCTGGGCTCGCTGGTGGCCGTGCTGGTGCTGGAGTCCACGGGCACCCAGGAGTGGACGTGGGACCACGAGGTCGCCAAGACCCGGCTGGCCGGCGCCTACGGCGACGAGGCGGCCGCCGAGATCACCGCGGTACTCACCTAGTTCCCGCGAGCAGACGCAAAATCGCCCTGAACGTGGTGTTTCAGGGCGATTTTGCGTCTGCTCGCCGTCACAGCTGCACGGGGTAGACCGGCTCGCTGATCTGCGGTATCACGCTGTGCTCGACGAAGATGGCGTGCCACAGCATGAAGATCAGCACCGTCCACAGCCGGCGGCTGTGATCGCCGACGCCGTTGCGGTGCTCGTCGAGCATCCGGCGGACGGCGGGCACGTCGACCAGGTGGCCGGCCTGCGACGAGTCGGCCATCGCATAGGCCCACTCCAGCAGCTCGCCGGCGCGCAGCCAATGCCGGATCGGCACCGGGAAGCCCAGCTTGGGCCGGTTCAGCACGTGCGCCGGCACGACGGGCGCCAGCGCGCGCCGCAGCGCGTACTTGGTGGTCGTCCTGGTGATCTTCGCCTCCACCGGCAGCCGCGACGCGACGGCGAACACCTCCGGGTCCAGGAAGGGCACCCGCAGCTCCAGCGAGTTGGCCATCGTCATCTTGTCGGCCTTGACCAGGATGTCGCCGCGCAGCCAGGTGAACAGGTCGAGGTGCTGCATGCGGGCCACCGGGTCCCAGCCGGCCGATTGGGCGTACACCGCCGCCGTCACGTCGGTGTGCGTCCAGTCCTCGCGGAATCGCGGCAGCACGGCGCGCAACTGCGCGTCGGAGAAGCTCCGCGCGTTGCCGTAGTAGCGCTCCTGCAGCGTCAGCGACCCGCGGTGCAGCAGGCTCTTGCCGCGCATGCCCTCGGGCAGCGGCCGCGACACCTTGCCCATCGACCGCCGCAGCGGCCCCGGCAGGTGGTCGAAGGGCTTCAGCGACAGCGGTTCCCGGTAAATCGTATAGCCCCCGAACAGCTCGTCGGCGCCCTCACCGGACAGCACCACCTTGACGTGCTTGCGCGCCTCGCGCGCGACGAAGAACAGCGGGACCAGCGCGGGGTCGGCGACCGGCTCGTCGAGGTACCAGACGATCTCGGGCAGTGCCGCGACGAACTCGTCCGGGCTGACCACCTTGGTGATGTGGCGGGCACCGATCGCCTCCGCGGAGGCCACCGCGACGTCGATCTCGGAGAAGCCCTCCCGCTCGAATCCGGTGGTGAACGTGATCAGCCTCGGGTTGTGCCGGATGGCCAGCGCCGCGATGGCGGTGGAGTCGATCCCCCCGGACAGGAAAGCGCCCACCGTGACGTCGGCGCGCATGTGCTTGGCCACCGAGTCCTGCAGCACCGCGGTGATCTCGTCGTAGCGGGCCTGCTCGGCGTCGCGGGTGAACGGCGTGGCGGCAAAGCGCGGCACGAAGTACCGGGTGACCTCGGGCTGCCGGCCGGGACCGATGCGGGCGTAGCAGCCCGATTCCAGCCGGCGCACCCCGCGGTGCAGCGTCTCGGGCTCCGGCACGTATTGCAGGACCGTGTAGTGCTGCACCGCCCGCTCGTCGATCCCGGTGTCGAAGTCGAGCAGGTCCGCGATGTCGAGCAGGCACTTCTTCTCGCTGGCCACCGCGGTGCCGCCGGTCCCGGTGGCCATGAACAGCGGCTTGATGCCGAACGGATCACGGGCGCAGAACAATTCACGGGTTTCGGTGTCCCACAGCGCGAACGCGAACATGCCCCGCAGGCGGCCCAGCACCTCGGTGCCCCAGTGGTGGTATCCGGCCACGATGGCCTCGCCGTCTCCGTCGGTGGCGAACGCGGCGCCGTGCCGGGCGGCCAGTTCGTCGCGCAGCTCGAGGTAGTTGTAGATCTCGCCGTTGAACACCAGCACGTAGCGGTCGGGAGCCTCGGGCGGCCCCCAGCGCAGCGGCTGGTGCGAATGGGCGATGTCGATGATCGACAGCCGGTTGAAACCGAACACCACGGCGCCGTCGGCGTCCGGATCGGTCCAGGTGCCCGGCTCGTCGGGCCCGCGGTGACGCATCAGGCGTAACGCATGGGCGACGGCGTCGTCGGCCCGCGCCGCCGCGGGGGCACCGTCGGCGGCCGCCGGCGCCGCGACGAAAGCCAGCAGTCCACACACGGCGCCCCAGTATGCCGCACTTGGGCGCCGCGCGTGACATGCCGCGACGGGCCCGTGACGTGCCGCACCGCTTAACCGGCCGGGGTTTCGTCGCCGGTGTCAGCGCCGTGGTCTACGCTGCGTAGTATTCGATATCCGAGCATGGAGGCGCCAACGTGACACCTCGCGAGCAGGTCCGTTCGCACCGTTTGTCGCAGGGCAGGTTTCGACGGCTTTCGGGCGGCCTTCCCGTCAGGGTGCGGGGTCTGTCCCGTCGTCTCCGGCCACTGGCACTGGCCGGGATGCTGGGACTGCTTGCGGTCAGCTTGAGTGGCTGCAGCTGGTCGGAAGTGCTGGGGATGGGCTGGCCGGAAGGCATCACCCCGGAGGCGCACCTGAACCGGCAGCTGTGGATCGGCGCCGTCATCGCATCCCTGGTCGTCGGCGGCATCGTGTGGGGGCTCATCTTCTGGTCGTCGGCCTTCCACCGCAAGAAGGCAACCGACACCGAGCTGCCCCGCCAGTTCGGCTACAACATGCCCTTGGAGCTGGTGCTCACCGTGATGCCGTTCCTGATCATCTCGGTGCTGTTCTACTTCACCGTCGTGGTTCAGGAAAAGGTGCTGCACATCGCCAAGGACCCCGAAGTGGTGATCGACGTCACGGCCTTCCAGTGGAACTGGAAGTTCGGTTACCAGCGCGTCGATTTCAAGGACGGCACCTTCACCTACGACGGCGCCGACCCCGCCCGCAAGAAGGCCGTGGCGCCCACGCCGGTGGGCGTCGACAGGCACGGCGATGAGCTCGTCGGGCCGATCCACGGGCTCCACGGTGAGGATCTCAGCTACCTGAACTTCGACAAGGTCGAAACCCTGGGCACCACCACCGAGATCCCGGTGCTCGTGGTGCCCGAGGGCAAGCGCATCGAGTTCCAGTTGGCATCCGCCGACGTGGTGCACTCGTTCTGGGTGCCCGAATTCCTGTTCAAACGCGACGTGATGCCCAATCCGAAGGCCAACAACTCGGTCAACGTCTTCCAGGTGGAGCAGATCGACAGGACGGGCGCGTTCGTCGGTCACTGCGCCGAGATGTGCGGCACCTACCACTCGATGATGAACTTCGAGGTCCGGGTGGTGTCGGCCAACGACTTCAAGGCCTACCTGCACCAACGTATGGACGGCAAGACCAACGCCCAGGCGCTGCAGGCGATCAACCAGTCCCCGGTGGCGGTGACCACCCATCCGTTCGACACCCGCCGCGGTGAACTGATCAAAAGCCAGTAGGTGAGGACGCGCAATGCATATCGAAGCGAGGCTGTTCGAGTTCGTCGCCGGGTTCTTTGTCATCGTGGCGGTGCTCTACGGGGTGTTGACTTCGCTGTACGCCACCGGTGGGGTGGAGTGGGCGGGCACGGCCGCGCTGGCGCTGACCGGCGGCATGGCGCTGATCGTGGCCACCTACTTCCGGTTCGTGGCGCGCCGGCTCGACACCCGGCCCGAGGACTATGAAGGCGCCGAGATCAGTGACGGCGCAGGCGAATTGGGGTTCTTCAGCCCGCACAGCTGGTGGCCGATCATGGTCGCGCTGTCCGCCTCGGTGACGGCGGTCGGCATCGCGCTGTGGCTGCCGTGGCTGCTTGCCGCGGGGGTGGTTTTCATCCTCGCGTCGGTGGGCGGTTTGGTCTTCGAGTACTACGTCGGGCCCGAGAAGCACTGATTGCGGGACCCGAAGGTCACAATCGGATCACGTGACCGGTGGCCCGTTCGCCGGGACGTTCTTGCCGCTTTCGGTTCGGTAGGGTTTGTCCAGGCAGGATGAGAACTTGTGAAGTGCGCGCGCAACGATCTGACCGCGGAGCCCCGCGCGCTTGTGACGCAGTTGGACAGGGCAGGCAAAGATGAGCGGGCCGAACCCCCCGGGATGGGAACCTGAAGAACCCGATTCCGTCAGCAAGCTCAGTCCCGAACCGCATTCCGACAGCGGACCCGGCGGCGACCCGGAACCCGGCGACCAAGCCGGGCAGGCGGGGGAACTCGAACCCTTCGACGACGCCGAGATCGCGGCCGCGGAGCGGGGCGGTCGGACGGACGCGTACTCCCGGGCCTATTCGGCGCCGGAGTCCGAGCATTTCACCGGTGGCCCCTACATGCCGGCCGATCTTCGGCTCTACGACTACGACGACTACGACGAGGCGTCCGAACCGGACGACGAACACCGCGCTCCGCGCTGGCCGTGGGTGGTCGGTGTCGCCGCTATCGTGGCGGCGATCGCGCTCGTGGTGTCGGTGTCGCTGCTCGTCGCGCGCACCGACACCAGCAAGCTCGCCAACCCTGCCACCACCACCCCGGCCATCCCGAGTTTCAATGACCTTATCAGCACGATGAAAC
>NZ_VMQU01000067.1 GCF_007714205.1 Mycobacterium helveticum
CCGCCCCACCGTTTTGCCCCGACCCCGGCGCTGCGTTGGCGCCGTTGCCGATCAACGGACGCCCAAACTGCGCCAAAAACGGCGCATTAACCGCCGCCAACACATTCTGTTCGGCGACCTGCAAGAGATTCGCGCTGGCAGCCTCGGTCCCGGCATACGACACCGCGCCGGCGCTCAAGGCCCGCACAAACTCCTGATGAAACACCGCCGCTCGGGCACCCAGCAGCTGACACTGCGCGGCGTGCTCGGAAAACAAGGCCGCGATCCCCACCGACACCTCATCCTGGGCGGCGGCCAGCATCCCAGTGGTCGGAGCCGCCGCGGCGGCCCGCGCCTGGGTGATGGCAGCGCCGACACCAGCTAACTGCGTCGCCGAGGCGCCCACCACATCCGGTACCACACTGACAAACGACATCGGCAGCTTTCCTGTCGGCTCCGACAACCCCATGCACACCAAGCATGATCGCAGTCACCCACCGTTGTCTACGCACCCCAGGCGCTATTGGCCGATCACCTCGACGGCGGGCTGCGCCCGTCGACCGTGATCGACATCGCCGGCCAGACGGGCTACCACGGGTGGAGCGACTGGAGCGGTTCACCATCAACGCGATGAAGTCGGCGTTCATCCCGTTCGACCAGCGCCTGGCGATCATCGACGAGGTGATCAAGCCCCGGTATGCGGTGCTGATCGGCTGAGTGCCGGTGGGCTGGGTGCCGACCGGCTGGGCGGCTCAGACGGCCTGCGACTTGCGCAGCAGCTCGGCCGGGGTCGGCAGCCGCAGGCAGATCAGCCCCGCGTAGTTGTCGTCGAGCAGATGCACGCGGTAGATGGTGCTGTGCACCACCGTCCACCCGCCGCCGTTGGCGCGCAGCCGCAGCAGGCCTTCGGCCGGCCCCTCGGCGAACTGCTGCTTCATCGAGCGCAGCACGGAGTGGTCGTCGGGATGCACCAGCGGTTGCCCGGTCGTCTGGCCGCGCCAGTCGCAGTGGGGAAACGGCGGGTCGAGCCACTTGAGCAGGTTCCACGTCCGCAGGTCGACCAGGGCCCGGTGGATGCCCTCCTGCGCCATGTCCCGCAGGATGTGCCGGGCGAGGTCGTTGTCGGGCACCGGCTCCTCGCGGTCGGGGACGCGCCAGTTCATGGCGCGGCAGACCAGGTGTTCGGTGCCGTCCACCTGGCGCTCGATGCGGGCGCGGGCGACGAAGCTCACCCGGATCCGCTCGCCGCCGTGGCTGGTGGTGTCCCACGTGCTGCAGTAGGTGTCCCCGGGTTTGCAGCTCATCGTCAGCGCGAGCACCTGGGTCTCGTCCTGATTGATGTGGCCGATCGGCAGGTCCGCGGCGAACGGGCGGCCGTCGGTTTGCTCGACGGCCAGGTCGAGGCCGGAGTTGGCCAGCGCCTGGGGCGTGTCACTCGCCGTGCCCGTCGTGATATTCCATGCCACCGCCCCGGGTAGCGGCCGTTCCGCCGGGCGGGCGGTCCGCGGCCCGGCCCACAGCTGGACGCCGTGCACGTGACCGTCGTTCATCACCACGGCCTCGGTTCGTACCACGGTCTTGCCGTCGGCCGTGTCGCGACTGACGCCCTGGCGTTTGTTGACCGTCTCGTCGACGGCCGCCGTGATCGCCGCGAGGTGCGGGTTTCGCCGCAGGAAGACGCGCAGGGGCACGAATTTTCGCAGCGCATGGCCCTGCGCGACGACGACGGGCCCGTCGCCGACCATCTCCAGCAGCAGCCACTCGCGATTCACGAGTGGGGATCATACGAGGGCGTGCGCACCGGCGTTGCCGAAATCGGCGGACCGTGCGCCGCCCGGACTTGACGGCGGACGGCGCCGGCACCACGTTGGTGAGGTGAAGTTGCCTTGGTTGGGTCCGGTGTCGCTCACCGGCTTCCAGAACGCGTGGTTCTTCCTGTTCCTGCTGATCGTGTTGCTGGTGGTCGGCGCCTACGTCGCCCAGCAGTTCGCCCGCCGCCGGCGGGTGCTGCGTTTCGCCAACATGGAGGTGCTCGAGCGGGTCGCCCCGCCGCGCCCGAGCCGGTGGCGGCACGTGCCGACGATCCTGCTGGCCACGTCGCTGGTGCTGCTGACCACCGCGATGGCCGGCCCGACGTCGGATGTGCGGATCCCGCTCAACCGCGCGGTGGTGATGCTGGTCATCGACGTCTCGGAGTCCATGGACGCCACCGACGTCGCGCCGACCCGGTTGGCCGCCGCCAAGGTGGCGGGCAAGCAGTTCGCCGACGAGCTGACGCCGGCCATCAACCTCGGACTGGTCGAGTTCGCGGCCAATGCCACGCTGCTGGTCGCGCCGACCACCAACCGGGCCGCCGTGAAGTCGGCGATCGACCGTTTGGTGCCGGCTCCGAAAACCGCGACGGGAGAAGGGATTTTCACCGCGATGCAGGCGATCGCGACGGTCGGTGCGGTGCTGGGCGGCGGCGACGGCCCCCCGCCGGCGCGCATCGTGCTGGAATCCGACGGCGCCGAGAACGTCCCGCTGGACCCCAACGCCCCGCAGGGGGCCTTCACCGCGGCGCGCGCCGCGAAATCGCAGGGCATCGAGATATCGACGATCTCCTTCGGCACGCCCGACGGCACCGTCGAATACCAGGGCGCCACCATCCCCGTCCCGGTCGACGACCAGACGCTGCAGAAGATCTGCGAGATCACCGGCGGTCAGTCGTTCCACGCCGACAGCCTGGAATCCCTCAAGCGGGTCTATGAGACGCTGCAGCGCCAGATCGGCTACCAGACCGTCAAGGGCGACGCGAGCCTGCCGTGGATGCTGCTGGGCGCGCTGGTCCTGGGCGGCGCCGTGCTGGCCGGTCTGCTGCTGAACCGCAGGCTGCCGTCCTGAGCCCTCAGGCGGGCAGGCGCCGGTTGATCAACAACGCCAGCGTGGCGGCGAGCACGGCGGTCAGGACGCCCAGGCGCAGCCACCCGGCGCTGCCGGGGCCGGCCACGGTGCGGTACCCGATCTCGTTCTCGATGTTGTCGTAGCTCTTCTCGAGCTCGCCGATGTTGGTGGCGGTGTAGTACTGGCCGCCGGAGAGCCGGGCGATCGTCTTCATCTGGTCCGGCTTGACCGGCACCGCGACCCGCACCCCGTCCAGGTCGATCTCGCCGGTCGGTGTCCCGAACGCGATCGTCGAGACCGGCACCCCCTGGTCCTTGGCCAGGCGCGCGGCCGTGTAGGCACCGTCGTGCGGGTCCTGGGGGTCGGACGGCTTGTTCTCGGCGCCGTCGGACAGCAGGATGATCCGGGCCGGCGGGGGCGAGTCGCCCCCGGTGACGTCGGTGGCCCCGATCGCGTGCAGGGCGGTGAAGATGGCCTCGCCGGTGGCGGTGCCGTCGCCGAACTCCAGCTTCTTGAGGGCGTCGACCGTCGCCTGGTGCTGCGGGGTGGGGGGCACCAGCAGGTAGGGGGTTCCGGCGAATCCGACCAGCCCCAGGTTGACGCCCGGGGTCAGCTGCGCCGCGAACTGGCCGGCCGCCTGCTCGGCGGCCTTGAGCCGGTTGGGCTCGACGTCGGTGGCCTTCATGGACTGCGACATGTCGACGACGAGCATGATGACCGCGCGGTTGCGCGGTATGCGCATGTCATGGGTGGGGTTGGCCAGCGCGACGGTCAGCAGGGCCAGGCTGAGCAGCGACACGGCGATCGGGAGGTGCCGCCACGGCGGCTGCGGCACCTGCGCCTCGGTGAACCGGCGCAGCCGGCGCCCGCGGCGGGACTGGACGAGTACGTACACGGCCAGCAGCGCCAGCGGAACCAGGCCGAACAGCAACAGGACCGGGCGCTGGAATCCGTACAGGGGCAACGGGCCGACCCCGGGAAGCGACACCCGCCAGTAAAGAGGACTCCGGTAGGCCCGTCAAACCACGGCGGCCGTACGCGCCCTACTCGCGCCTGAGCCGCCCGTCGACGAATTGTTCGAGCTTCTCCCATTCGCGCACCGCCGCGGCGTACGGCGGGCCGGGCCTGTTCACCGAACCGGGCTCGAGCACGCAGGCCACCAGCTTGCCCAACGGCCGGTCCGGCTCCAGCGCCCTGTCCACCGTCGGGTCCTCGGAGTAGTCCCCGATGTCGCGGAGCAACTCGACGGCCAGGTCGAGCTGGTCGCGGTCCACGGCGTCCGGCCCGTCGGCCAGGTCGTCGGCCAGCCCGCTGAGCACGTAGACGTTGTCGTCGGTGACCTCGACGGCCAGCGAGCCGTCGGTCGCGGCGGTGCGGATGTCGTCGTAGGTGCTCAGGTCCGACAGGTCGTGGTCGTGCTCGTCGGCCAGGTAGCGGGCCAGGGCCCGCTCGGAGGTGAACACGCTGATCCGCCCGTTGCGCCCGAGGAAGACCGGCTCGTCGTCGAGGTAGCAGCGCAGGGTGTAGAAGGTGCCGGAACTCATCATGATCCGGATCGGGTCGATGCCGACCTGAATCCAGAAGTCCTTGTCGCCGCCCAGCACGACGGTGTCGCCGGGCGCGTGCGCCTCCTCGTCCGCGGTTTCGTCGGTCTCCGGATCCTGGTCGGCGGCGTGGCTCTCGGTGGTCTCGGTGGTCTCGGTGGTCTCGGTGCTCTCGGTGCTCTCGGTGCTCTCGGGGGTGTCCGACTCTTCCTCGGGCTCCTCGGCCAGCTCCTCGGCGGCCTCGGCCGACAGCGCGGCGGCGACCTCGGGGCCGGTGATGATCCCCTCGATCGCGGTGAGCACGTCGTCCCAGCCCCGCCCGATGATCTCGGCGATGAGGTTCCAGCGTTTGTGTCCGGCCCTGCCGGTGAAGTTCTCGATCCCGCCGGTGACAGTGCCCAGGCTCGGGTTGCCGTTGAAGAACTTCGACACCGCCGGCAGCTCACACACCGATCCGAGCGACGACGCGATCGCCAGCGCGCTCGCCACCGCGGCCACCGACGCCTCGGTCGGCTTCTCGGCGACCAGCTCCTCCACGGCGACCAGGTCGAACCGCCCGTCCTCGGCGGGGTCGAGTGCCCGCGCGTGCGCCGAGGTCAGGTCCTTCCATGCCGGGTGGTCGACCAGGTCGTTGTCGGTGTCGGAACGCACGAACGCGACCAGGTCGGCCACGGACTCGAAGGCGAACAGGTCCTCGTCCTTGCCCAGGAACGCCTCCCATTCGTCGCCGGCGTCGCGCCAGCGGGGCGCCCACACGGTGTAGCGGTCGCCGATGGACAGGCTCAGGCGGATGGGCACGAGGTCAGCAGCCATGCGGCACACAATAGCGACGGCGCCGGGGCGTTCGGGTTCAGCCCGCCCAGATGTCGGTGATCACCGGGGCGTTCGCGGCATAGCCGGTCTTGGGCAGCCCGTACATCTGCTCCAGCGTCGACAGCACGTTGTAGTGGCTGATCTGCTCGCCGTAGGTGCCGGGCCGCACGTGCGCGCCGTAGAACACCGTCGGGATCCGGTTGCGGCTGGAGTTGTCGTCCTCGTCCCAGGTCACGATCAGCAGGCTGTTGTTGGCCGCCGCCCAGTTGGCGTAGCCCGTCAGGTTGCGGTTGAGCCAGGCGTCGGCCTGCGGGATGGAGCCGTCGTGCATGTTGTGGTCGTTGTCGGGGATGACGAACGACACCGTCGGCAGGGCGGCGTAGTTGCCCATCGGGAACGCCGAGAACGGCAGGGATGTGGTGGGCGGCACGTTGGTGAAGTCGGCCCAGGGCACGTGCTTGCGCGCGTACTTGCCCGCGCTGCACACCGGTGAGCCGACCGCGGGCAGCCCCTCGGAGAATCCGGCGAACGTGTGACCGGCGGCCAGCAGTTCGGACGCCAGGTTGGGGGCCGCGCCGGCGTTGACCGGGCACGCGTCCGTGGTCACCCCGAACGTGCTGCCGGCGAACAGCGCCAGGTAGTTCGGCTCGCTGGGGTGGGTCTCGGCGAAGGACGCGGCCATGTTCGCGCCGCCCGCGGCCAGGGCGTTGATGAACGGCGCCGCCTTGTTGCCGATGATGTTGTCCAGGGCGCGGTTCTCCTCGATCACGACGACCACGTGCGCCGGTTGCGGGACGCCGGCCGCCGCCAGACCCACCCGCAAAGACGCCGGGGGCGCCGGGGTCGGCGGGGTGACCAGCGGCCCCGCCAGCGCCAGCGCCGCCGTCACGGCCAGCGCCGCCGTCATGGCCGGCGCGAAGGCTCGACATGCCTTGCCCCGCAGCGTTCCCTGACCCCGCACCCGGGGAGTATATGGGCGCTCACGGGTCCGCGGCGCGACGCGGGCAAGCGTGTCAACCGGATCGGGCGCAATCGTTATCGCAATCGCTATCGCAATCGTTGTATAGGGTCAGATGCCGTGGACGTGCACATCGTGGATCACCCGCTGGCCCTGGCCCGGCTGACCACGTTGCGCGACAAGCACACCGGCAACGCCGCATTCCGGGCCGCGCTGGCAGACCTGACGGTGATGCTGGTCTATGAGGCCACCCGCGACGCGCCCCGCGAGACCTTCCCGATCCACACCCCGCTGGCCCAAACCCTCGGCGTGCGGCCGGCCGGCACGCCGCTGCTGGTGCCGGTGCTGCGCGCCGGGCTGGGCATGCTCGACCGGGCGCTGGCGCTGCTGCCGGAGGCCCAGGTCGGGTTCGTCGGGGTCGCCCGCGACGAGGAAACCCACCGCGCGACCGGGTATCTGGAGTCGCTGCCCGGCGACCTGACCGGCCGGGCGGTGATGGTTCTCGACCCGATGCTGGCCACGGGCGGGTCGGTGCGACACACCATCGGCCTGCTGCACCGCCGCGGCGCCACCGCGATCACCGTGTTGTGTGTGGTGGCCGCGCCGGAAGGCGTTGCAGCACTGGAGAAGACGGCACCCGACGCGCGGCTGTTCACCGTGGCCGTCGACGACGGCCTCAACGAGATCGCCTACATCGTGCCGGGTCTCGGCGACGCGGGCGACCGCCAGTACGGGCCCCGCTAACCCCACCTGCCGACCTGTTCGACCAGCTCGTTGCGCAGCGCGCGGGCCCGCTCCCGGGCAGCGGCCAACTCGCCGCCCGCCGCGCAGCGAACCTCGATGTAGCACTTCAGCTTCGGCTCGGTGCCCGACGGGCGCACCACCACGCGGGCCGACGCCGCAGCGTCGCCGCCGGTGAAGATCAGCGCGTCGGTGACGTCGGTGACGGTCGCGGTGAACCCGGCCAGCCGGGCCGGCGGGTCCGCCCGCAACCGGTCCATGAGCCGGGCGGCCTCGTCGGCGCCGGCGAGGCGGCGCGACACCGCCGCGACGTCGTGCACGCCGTGCCGCCGGGCCAGCTCGTCGAGCAGGTCGGGCACCGAGCGGCCTTGGTCGTGCAGCGCGGCCACCAGGTCGCACACCAGGACGGCGGCGCTGATGCCGTCCTTGTCGCGCACCGCGTCGGGGTCGACGCAGTACCCGATCGCCTCCTCGTAGGCGTACACCAGGGTGCCGCCGGGCACCTGCGAGTCGGCGCGCGCCAGCCACTTGAAGCCGGTGGGGGTTTCGACGTGCACCGCGCCGTGGTGCGCGGCGATCGCCGGCAGCATCCGCGAGGACACCAGCGAGCTGGCCACGACGGCGGTGCGCGGCTGCTCGGCATGCGACAGGATGTAATCGCCGAGCAGCCAGCCGGTTTCGTCGCCGGACAGCGTCCGCCACCCCGTCGGCGCCGGGACGGCGACCGCGCACCGGTCGGCGTCGGGGTCCAGCGCGATCGCGACGTCGGCGCCGACGTCGGCGGCCAGGGCCAGCAGGGCATCGGTGGCGCCGGGCTCTTCGGGGTTCGGGAACGCGACGGTGGGGAAGTCGGGGTCCGGCGCGAACTGGGCGCCGACGGTGTGCACGCGGTCGAACCCGGCGCGGCGCAGCGTCTCGACGGCCACCGCGCCGCCCACGCCGTGCAGCGCGGTCAGCGCCACCCGCACCGAACCGGCGGCGCGCCGCAGGGCGGCGGCCCGCTCGATATAGCGCTCGACCAGGTCCGTGTGCGCGGGCGCCACCGGGGTGCGGGCGATCTCGTCGGCCGGCGGGGCGCCGGCCATCGCGGACTCGATCGCGCGGTCGGTGGGGGAGACGATCTGGATGCCGCCGTCGACGTAGACCTTGTAGCCGTTGTCGGTCGCCGGGTTGTGGGAGGCCGTGATCTGTACCCCGGCGGCGGCGCCGGTGCGCCGCACCGCGAACGCGACCACCGGCGTGGGCACGGGCCCCGGCCAGAGTAGTACCGGAAATCCGTGTGCCGCAAGTACTTCGGCTGTCACCGTGGCGAAGACGGCCGAGCCGTGCCGGGCGTCGCGCCCGACGATCACCGGCGAACCGGCGCGGCCGCCGGCGGCGAGCACCCGCGCCAGTGCCCAGCTGGCGCGCGAGACCACCGCGACGTTCATCGCGTCGGGCCCGCCGCGCACCGGGCCGCGCAGGCCCGCGGTGCCGAACACCAGCGGGCGGGCGAACCGCGCGGCGAGTTCGCCGGGGCCGCAGGCGGCGAGCTCGGCGGCCGTGGCCGGGTCGGGGTCGTGGGCGATCCACTCCTCGGGCGTCATCTACAACCGGGCCATCACGCCGGCCAGCAGGGCGCCCATCCGGCGCGCCGAGGCGGCCCCGGCGGCGAGCACCTCGGCGTGGCTGAGCGGCTCGGCGCCGATCCCGGCGGCCAGGTTGGTCACCAGCGACACGCCCAGCACCTCGGCGCCGGCCGCGCGGGCCGCGATGGTCTCGTGCACCGTCGACATGCCCACCAGGTCGGCGCCCAGGGTCCGCAGCATCCGGATCTCCGCCGGCGTCTCGTAGTGGGGGCCCGGCACGCAGGCGTACACGCCCTCGGTCAGCCCCGGGTCGGCGTCGCGGGCGAGCCGGCGCAGCCGCATCGCATAGGCGTCGGTCAGGTCCACGAACTGCGGACCGGTCAGCGGCGACCGCGCGGTCAGGTTGAGGTGGTCGCTGATCAGCACCGGCCGGCCCACGGTGATGCCCGGGCGCAGCCCGCCGGCCGCGTTGGTCAGCACCACGATCCGCGCGCCCGCCGCGCAGGCCGCCCGCACCGGGTGCACGACGTGGCGCAGGTCATGGCCCTCGTAGGCGTGCACGCGGCCGACCAGCACCAGCACCCGGTGCCCGCCGACCGGCACCGACAACAGCTCACCGCTGTGCCCGGCGGCGCTGGGCGGGCGGAACCCGGGCACCTCGGCCTGGGGGAGCGTGGCGGTGGCGGCGCCCAGCGCGGCGGCCGCCGAGGACCATCCGGAGCCGAGGACGACGGCGACGTCGTGCTCGGCGACCCCGGTGCGCTCGGCGATGAAATACCCCGCCCGCCGGGCGAGTTCGTCGGCGTCGGTCGCGGCGTCGCTCACAGTGGGCGAGCCTAGCCCGCCGGCGCCGTCCCACCCGGCAATCGGGGCCCGACCTCGTCGATGTAGTAGTGGCGGGGGGCGTTGTCGCGTTCCAGCGCCGAGCGGCACGTCAGCGCGTCGGCCTGGGTCGCGAACGGTCCCGCCAGGACCGAACACACGTCGTCCCAGAAAAAGCCGTCGAGCACGTACCACCCGGGTTGCAGGCCGGCGATGTGCCGCTCGATCATCGCCATGCGGTGTTGTGTCGAGCGCTCCGCCTCGAGCCCATTTCCTGCCACGGTCTTCTCCGGTGTTCTCCCAATGCCCTCCTCCGGCGAACTCGCGTCACGCCGGGTCGGCATCACCCACGTGGCAAACATAGTGTCATGCAAACGACGACCTAGCATACCTTATGTCTATAAATCAGCGGAAAAAGATACCGAATGTGATCACCAAGCCGGTCCGCGCCCACCAACGGACAATCCGCAGTCGGATTGCTGACGAGCGCCGATACAGCGGCGGCTGGCAGGCTACGGAGTATGAAGGCGGGGCGTCACAGCCCGAACAGGCCCGATTGCCCGTCCCCCGGGTTGAACCAGCCCGAGCTCGAGGCGCCCAGGTTCGCGAAACCCGAACTGAGCCCGCTGCCGACGACGAAGAAGCCCGCGTTGCCGCCCGCGGCCCCGCCACCCGCGTCTCCGACGCCGACGTTGTTGGCCCCGGTGTTGAAGAAGCCGGTGTCGCCCCCTATCGGGCCGTTGTTGACGAAGCCGGTGTTCTGTCCCAGGGCGCTGGTGTTGAAGAAGCCGGTGTTCCACGTGTCTTGACCCGGGAGGTCTGCCGAGTTGAAGAAGCCGGAATTGAGGTTGCCGCCGGTGTTGAAGAAGCCCGACGTGCCGGTCCCGGTGTTGCCGAAGCCCGAGCTGGCCACCGATTGGGTGACCGAACTGCCCACGCCGGTGTTCACGCTGCCCGCGTCGAACAGGCCCGTGTTGGTGTTGCCCGAGTTCGCGATCCCGGTGTTGAAGTTGCCCGCGTTGTCGAAGCCGGTGTTCCAGTAGCCCGAGTTGAAGCTGCCCGTGTTACTGCCGCCCGAGTTGAAGTTGCCCGTGTTCCCATAGCCCGCGTTCGCCATGCCCATGTCGTTGAAGCCCCCGTTCCCGAAGCCGACGTTCACCCCATCGCCCGCGAGCGCGTTGTAGCCCGCGTTGCCGATGCCGGTGTCGCCGCCGCCGGAGTTGCCGACGCCGGTGGCAATCTGGCCGGAGTTGAACCAGCCGGTATCGGTGAGGCCGGAGTTGCCGATGCCGAAGCTGCCGTTGCCGGAG
Source organism: Mycobacterium helveticum (assembly GCF_007714205.1). Taxonomy (GTDB): domain Bacteria; phylum Actinomycetota; class Actinomycetes; order Mycobacteriales; family Mycobacteriaceae; genus Mycobacterium; species Mycobacterium helveticum. Next base: position 10,619 of record NZ_VMQU01000067.1, read on the forward strand.
TTGAAGAACCCGATGTCGTTGTTGCCGGAGTTGCCGAAGCCGATGTCGTTGCTTCCGGAGTTCAAGCCGCCGAAACCGATCTGGTTGTTGCCGGTGAGCCCGAAGCCGATGTCGCCGGTGCCGCTGTTGCCGAAGCCGATGTTGCCGCTGCCGGTGTTGCCGAAACCCCAGTTGCTGTTGCCGCTGTTGCCGATGCCGACGTTGCCGAAGCCCGCGGTGCCCCCGGCCCCGGAGTTTCCGGCGCCGATGTTCCCGCCGCCGACGTTGCCGATGCCGATGTTGTTGACGCCGAGGTTGCCCAGGCCGATGTTGCCGATCCCCGCCGTGGTATCGAGGCCGGCGTTGCCGAAGCCGATGTTGTAGTTGCCGAGGTTTCCGCCGCCGATGTTGAAGCTCGACGTGACCCCGTAATACGAGCTCCCGTTGCCGAAGCCCAGGTTGGTGCTGCCAAAGTTCCCGGCGCCGAAGTTGTGGGTGCCGATGTTGGCGCTGCCGAGGTTCTGGGAGCCGATGTTGGCGTTGCCCAGGTTCAGGTTGCCGGTGTTGCCGTTGCCCAGGTTCAGCCCGCCCAGGTTGCCGATCCCCAGGTTGACATTGGGCAGGCCCAACTGGGCCGTCGTGCCCTGCAGCGCGGCCTGGACCGACAACAACTGCGTGGCCGCGGCCGACGCGCCGGCGTGATAGCCCGTCATGGCGGCCACGTCCTGGGCCCAGAGTTGTTCGTAGTGCGCCTCCACGGCGGCGATCGCCGGGGCGTTCTGACCGAACAGGTTCGAGGTCACCAGCGACACCAGCCGGCCGCGGTTTGCCGCGATCACGCCCGGGTGCGCGGTCGCGGCAAACGCCGCCTCGAACGCCGACGCCGCCGCCTGGGCCTGGGCGGCCGCCGACTGTGCGTGCGCGGCGGCGGTGCTGAGCCAGCCCGCATACGGTGTGGCCGCGGCCGCCATCGCCGTGGCGGCAGGGCCCTGCCAGGCCTCACTCGACAGCCCCGAGGTCACCGCCGAAAAAGACGACGCCGCGGCTTGCAATTCTTCGGCCAGCCCATCCCAGGCCGCCGCCGCGGCCAGCATCGGGCCGGGGCCGGCGCCGGTGTAGAGCAACGCCGAATTGATCTCCGGGGGCCACACCAAGAAACTCGCCACTGACGGTTCCCATCTCGGCGGAGCCCTGGTGGTGGCCGGCCGCCGTCGCCGCCCCCGCGCCAACGTGACTGCTGACAAAACGCCGGTTCGACGCTAACAAGTCAGCGCGCGCCACGTCGTTATCGACACGAACAATCACCGGGTTTCTTCTGCGGGCGCGAGCACCGGCAGCGCCTGGCGTCGATGGCCAACCCCGGCATATGTCAAGATCTCCCGCATGGGTTTTCGTAGCCGGCCCGTCATCGGCCCGGCCGTCGCCGTGGTGGTTTCGGCGGCGGCGTTCACGGGTTCCGCGCCGTCCGCACGAGCCGACGGGTGTGCCGACGTCCAGCTGATCTTCGCCCGCGGCACGGCCGAACCGCCCGGCCTGGGGGCCGTGGGCGATGCGCTGCTGGCCGCCCTGCGGCCCGCGCTCGGCTCGCGCAGCGTCGACAGCTATGCGGTGAACTACCCGGCCAGCTACAACTTCCTGACCGCTGCCGACGGCGCCAACGACGCACGCGACCACATCGCCGAGATGACCGGCCAGTGCCCGTCGACGAAGCTGGTGCTCGGCGGCTTCTCACAGGGCGCGTCCGCGGTCTCGATGCTGGCGGGGGTGCCGCCCGTCGGCCAGCTCATCGGCGACTTGGGATCGGCTCCCGCGTTGGATCCCGATCTGGCGGGCAAGGTGAGGGCGGTCGCGGTGTTCGGCAATCCGGGCAACCGCTTCAACACGCCTCTGTCGACCACGGGGGAGTTCGCCGGCCGCGCCATCGACCTGTGCAGCCCCGGCGATCCCGTCTGTGTCGTCGGCGGTCGGGACCGGGATGCGCACCACGACTACTCGGTGCCGCCCTACCCCGGCGAGGCGGCGGCATTCATCGCCCGACTGGTCTAACGGTCGCCGCAACGCGGCGGTGAGATACTGCGAGAATGCCCACCGCCACCGCCCCTGACCACGTCGAGGACATCGTGCGGCGCCGTGGCGCCGACCTCGTCGAGCTGTCCCACGCCATCCACGCCGAGCCCGAGCTCGCCTTCGCCGAGCATCGCAGCTGCGCCAAGGCGCAGGCGCTGGTCGCCGAGCGCGGTTTCGAGATCACCGCGCCCGCCGGTCGTTTGGACACCGCGTTTCGCGCCGACTTCGGCAGCGGCCCGCTGGTGGTCGGCGTCTGCGCGGAATACGACGCGCTGCCCGAGATCGGGCACGCGTGCGGACACAACATCATCGCGGCGTCCGCGGTGGGCACCGCCCTGGCGCTGGCCGAGGTGGCCGACGAGCTCGGTCTGACGGTGGCGCTGCTGGGAACGCCGGCCGAGGAGGCCGGCGGCGGCAAGGCGCTGCTGCTGGAGGCGGGGGCCTTCGACGACGTCGCGGTGGCGGTGATGGCCCACCCCGGCCCATCCGACATCGCCGCGGCGCGGTCGCTGGCGCTGTCCGAGGTGATCGTGAGCTACCGGGGCAAGGAGTCGCACGCGGCCGTCGCCCCCTATCTGGGGGTCAACGCCGCCGACGCGGTGACCGTCGCGCAGGTGGCCGTCGCGGTGCTGCGCCAGCAGCTCGCCCCGGGCCAGCTGGTGCACGGGATCGTGACCGACGGCGGCCAGGCTGTCAACGTGATTCCCGGGCGTGCGGCGATGCAATACGCGATGCGGGCGGCCGAGTCGGAGTCGCTGCGAGAGCTGGAGGGCAGGATGTTCGCGTGCTTTGCCGCCGGCGCGCTGGCCGCCGGCTGCGACCACGAGATCAACCGGCCCGCACCGCCCTACGCCGAACTCAAACCCGACCGCTGGCTGGCCGAGGTGTGCCGGGAGGAGATGCGCAGGCTCGGGCGCGAGCCGGTGGCCCCCGAGGTGGAGGCGGCGCTGCCGATGGGCAGCACCGACATGGGCAACGTGACGCAGGTGTTGCCGGGGATCCATCCCGTGGTCGGCGTCGACGCCGGCGGCGCCACCGTGCACCAGCGCGCCTTCGCCGCGGCCGCCGCGGGGCCCAGCGCCGACCGCGCCGTCGTCGAGGCCGCGATCATGCTGGCACGCACCGTGGTCCGCCTGGCCGAGAGCCCCGCAGAGCGCGACCGGGTGCTGGCGGCCCGCGAACGCCGGGCCGACTCGTGAGCCTGGGTGACGTCGCCGAGTCCTGGCTGGCCGGACACGCCGACAAGCTGGTCGACTGGCGCCGGCACATCCACCGGCATCCGGAGCTGGGCCGCCAGGAGTACGCCACCACGCAGTTCGTTGCCGAACGGCTGGCCGAGGCGGGTTTGAACCCGAAGGTGCTGCCCGGCGGCACCGGGCTGACGTGCGACATCGGTCCCGAGCATGCGCCGCGGATCGCGCTGCGGGCCGACATGGACGCGCTGCCCATGGCCGAGCGGACCGGCGCACCGTACGCCTCGCGGATGCCCAACGTCGCGCACGCCTGCGGCCACGACGCGCACACCGCGATCCTGCTGGGCACCGCGCAGGCGCTGGCGTCGGCGCCCGAGCTGCCGGTGGGCGTGCGGTTCATCTTCCAGGCCGCCGAGGAGCTGATGCCCGGCGGCGCCATCGACGCCATCGCGGCCGGGGCGCTGGCCGGCGTGACCCGGATCTTCGCCCTGCACTGCGACCCGCACCTGGCGGTCGGGAAGGTGGCGGTGCGGCCGGGCCCCATCACGTCGGCGGCCGACTCGATCGAGATCACGCTGCATTCGCCGGGCGGGCACACGTCGCGTCCGCACCTCACCGCCGACCTGGTCTACGGGCTGGGCACCCTGATCACCGGCCTGCCCGGGGTGCTGTCGCGCCGCCTCGACCCGCGCAACGGCACGGTGCTGGTGTGGGGCGCGGTGAACGCGGGTGTGGCCGCCAACGCCATCCCGCAGTCGGGGGTGCTGTCGGGCACCGTTCGCACCGCCAGCCGGCAGACGTGGGTGTCCCTCGAGGGGATCATCCGCGCGGCCGTCACCGCGCTGCTGTCGCCGTTGGGGGTCGAGCACACCATGCGCTACAACCGCGGCGTGCCGCCGGTGGTCAACGAGGAGGTCGCGACGCACATCCTCACGCACGCGATCGAGGCCGTCGGCCCCGACGTGCTGGCCGACACCCGGCAGTCCGGCGGGGGTGAGGACTTCTCCTGGTACCTGGAGGAGATCTCGGGCGCGATGGCGCGACTGGGCGTGTGGTCGGGCGAGGGCGCGCAGCTGGACCTGCACCAGCCGACCTTCGACATCGACGAGCGGGCCCTGGCGATCGGCGTGCGCGTGATGGTCAACATCATCGAGCAGGCGGCGTTGATCTAGCCCGCGAGCGAGCGCGTCCGTACGACGACACGCCGTCATGCGCGGCATTTTGCGCACCCTCACGCCGCCCGCCGCAGCTGCGTGTCGAGCCTGCGGACGAGTTCGGCGGGCCGGCGTCTGACGTCTTCGGCGATGATGGGCACGATCGACCACCCCACCTCCTGCAGCGCCGACGAGCGGCGGCGGTCGCGGACCAAGGTCTCCGGCCCGCTGTGCCAGTCGAGGCCGTCGTACTCGGCGCTGACGCGCAGGTCGGGCCAGGCGAAGTCGAGCCGCCAGGTGCGGCCCCGCAGGTCCACGACCTCGTATTGCGGCAGGGCGGCGGCAGCCCGCCGTCGATCATGACCAGGCGCGCTTCGCTCTTCATCGGCGACTCGGCCAGCGGCGAGGCCACCGCGGCCAACTCCCGAACGGCCACGACACCACGACGGCCGGCCTGCAGGACCACGGCCCGCTCGAGTTCGCCGCGGCCGCACGCGCCGCTGCGCAGCGCGGCGTCCAGGGTCGCCAGCGCCCGGGGCCGACGCAGCCCGCGGGCGACCTCGATCGCCGTCCACGCGGGCGCGGTGACCGGCCGTCCGCCGGCCAGCGTCAGCGGCGCGCCGTCGCGCCGGTGCACGACCGGGCCGTCGGCCGACCGTAGTTGCCGCCCGCCCGGATTCAGCACGTGCACGTCGGCGGTGCGTTTGGTGTCGAAGCCGTGGGCGGCGGCCGCGGTGCCCAGGCACGCCGCGACCGTGGTGCCGGCCGCCCTGCGCGTCGAGCAGCCGGCCGAGCTCCGCGTGCATGTCGGCTATGGTCGGGGCGGCGCGCACAGCCCGCAATTCACTCCGCCGAGCGTGCGCGAAATGCCGGCCGACGCGGCGTGTCGTCGTACGGACACGCACGCTCGCGGGGCAGAGGGCCCCCGGGGGGCTAGGCGCCGGTGCCGGGGCCGATGTTGCGGGCCGGGCGGGTACGCAGGTCATGCACGTAATCTGCCGGGGCGCCGGCGATTTCGGCGGCGTCGGCCATCACGCCCAGATAGCGCGCCGACGGCAGGCCGCCCTCCCAGGCGTCGAGCACGTACAGCCACGCCAGCACGGGGGCGGTGTCGGTATCCGACGAGATGCGCTCCACGCGGCACCGGATCTTCTTGTGGACGCCGAACTCGGAGCCCTCCCACCGGTCGAGGTTTTGCTCGTCGGCCGGTGTCATGTCGTAGAGGACGACGAACACGCGTGAGCCCGGATCCTCGACGACGGTGGCCAGCGCACCCTCCCAGCCGATGTCCTCGCCGCCGAAGGTCAACCGCCACCCGTGCAGCCACCCCGTCCCGGCCATCGGCGAGTGCGGCGCGCGCTCCAGCATCTGCTCGGGATCCATGTTCGACCCGTAAGCGGCGTAGAGCGGCACGGGGAAAGCTTAAACGCCACACTCTCGCGCGCTGTTCACCCGATCGTTTTGTGGGGTTTGATCGCACCGGCGTGCGCTGCGGCGGGCGTGCCCGGCAAGCTAGGTTAGGGCTGTGGTGACCCGCATCGTGATCCTCGGTGGCGGCCCGGCCGGTTACGAAGCCGCCCTGGTCGCCGCCACCTCGCACCCCGACTCGGCGCATGTCACCGTGATCGACTCCGAGGGGATCGGCGGGGCGGCCGTGCTGGACGACTGCGTGCCGTCCAAGACGTTCATCGCCTCCACCGGGCTGCGCACCGAGCTGCGCCGGGCCCCGCACCTGGGCTTCGACATCGACATCGACGACGCCAAGATCTCGCTGCGACAGATCCACCGAAGGGTCAAGCGGTTGGCGGCCGAGCAGTCGGCCGATGTCGATGCACAGCTGCGCGGCGTGGGGGTGCAGGTGGTGGCCGGCCGGGGCGAGCTGGTCGACCCCACCCCGGGAATGGCACGCCACCGCATCAAGGCCACCGGGCCTGACGGCTCCACCAGCGAGTACGACGCCGACGTCGTGCTGATCGCGACCGGCGCCAGCCCGCGGATCCTGCCGTCGGCCCAGCCCGACGACGAGCGCATCCTGACCTGGCGCCAGCTCTACGATCTGGAGGCGCTGCCCGAACATCTGATCGTCGTGGGTTCGGGGGTCACCGGCGCGGAGTTCGCCAACGCCTACACCGAGCTGGGCGTGCCGGTGACGGTGGTGGCCAGCCAGGACCGCGTGCTGCCCTACGAGGACGCCGACGCCGCGCTGGTACTCGAGGACGTGTTCGCCGAGCGGGGCGTGCGGCTGGTCAAGAACGCCCGGGCCGAATCGGTCACCCGCACCGCAACGGGGGTGCTGGTCACCCTCAAGGACGGGCGCACCGTCGAGGGCAGCCACGCGCTGATGACCATCGGGTCGGTGCCCAACACCGGCGGCCTCGGCCTCGAGCGCGTCGGCATCGAGCTCGGCCGGGGCAACTACATCCCGGTGGACCGGGTCTCGCGCACGTCGGTGCCGGGCATCTACGCCGCCGGCGACTGCACCGGCCTGCTGCCGCTGGCCTCGGTCGCGGCCATGCAGGGGCGGATCGCGATGTATCACGCGCTCGGCGAGGGCGTCACCCCGATCCGGCTGCGCACGGTGGCGGCGACGATCTTCACCCGGCCGGAGATCGCCGCGGTCGGCGTGCCGCAGCGGTTGATCGACGACGGTTCGGTGACCGCCCGCACCATCATGCTGCCGCTGCACACCAACGCCCGGGCGAAGATGTCGGGGCTGCAGAAGGGTTTCGTCAAGATCTTCTGCCGGCGCTCCACCGGCGTGGTGATCGGCGGGGTGGTGGTGGCGCCGATCGCCTCCGAGCTGATCCTGCCGATCGCGGTCGCGGTGACCAACCGCATCACGGTCAACGAGTTTGCGCAGACGCTCGCCGTGTACCCGTCGTTGTCCGGCTCGATCACCGAGGCCGCCCGCCGGCTGATGGCCCACGACGATCTGGACTAGCGACGATCTGGACGGGAAGGCCGACTGACGCGAGCCCGGCGGACTAGCCTTTGACGAGCACACCTACCGACGAGTAACCGACAGGAGCCCGCAGCCGTGAGTGATCCGTTGCGCACGCCCGGCGAGCTCAGCTCGCCGGCCTCCGAGCTGGGACCGCGGCAGCGCGGTACCGCCTGGAAACGGCTGGGCGACGAGCAGTTCGACGTGGTGGTGATCGGCGGCGGCGTGGTGGGTTCCGGGTGTGCGCTGGACGCCGCCACGCGCGGGCTCAAGGTGGCGCAGGTGGAGGCGCGCGACTTCGCGTCGGGCACGTCGAGCCGCTCGTCGAAGATGTTCCACGGCGGGCTGCGCTACCTCGAGCAACTGGAGTTCGGGCTGGTGCGCGAGGCGCTCTACGAGCGGGAGCTGTCGTTGACCACGCTGGCGCCGCACCTGGTCAAGCCGCTGCCGTTCCTGTTCCCGCTGACCATCCGCTGGTGGGAGCGGCCCTACGTCGCCGCGGGCATCTTCCTCTACGACCGGATGGGCGGCGCGAAATCGGTTCCGGCGCAAAAGCATCTGACCCGCGCCGGTGCCCTGCGGCTGAGCCCCGGCCTGAAGCGCAGCGCGCTGGTCGGTGGCATCCGCTACTACGACACCGTCGTCGACGACGCCCGGCACACCATGACGGTGGCCCGCACCGCCGCGCACTACGGGGCGGTCGTGCGCTGTTCCACGCAGGTGGTGGCGCTGCTGCGGGAGGGCGACCGGGTGACCGGCGTGCGGGTCCGCGACACCGAGGACGGCAGCACCACCGAGGTCCGCGGTCACGTCGTGATCAACGCCACCGGGGTGTGGACCGACGAGATCCAGGGGCTGTCCAAGCAGCGCGGGCGGTTCCAGGTGCGCGCGTCCAAGGGCGTGCACATCGTCGTGCCGCGCGACCGGATCGTCAGCGACGTCGCGATCATCCTGCGCACCGAGAAGTCGGTGATGTTCGTCATCCCGTGGGGCAGCCATTGGATCATCGGCACCACCGACACCGACTGGGACCTCGACCTCGCGCACCCCGCCGCCACCAAGGCCGACATCGACTACATCCTCGGCACCGTCAACACCGTGCTGGCCACCCCGCTGACGCACGCCGACATCGACGGCGTCTACGCGGGGCTGCGGCCGCTGCTGGCCGGCGAAAGCGAGGAGACCTCCAAGCTGTCCCGCGAGCACGCCGTCGCCGTGCCCGCGCCCGGCCTGGTGGCCATCGCCGGCGGCAAGTACACCACCTACCGGGTGATGGCCGCCGACGCCGTCGACGCCGCGGTCCAGTTCGTGCCGGCCCGGGTGGCGCCGTCGATCACCGCCAAGGTGAGCCTGCTGGGCGCCGACGGCTACTTCGCGCTGGTCAACCAGGCCGAACACGTCGGCGCCCTGCGCGGCCTGCACCCGTACCGGGTGCGCCACCTGCTGGACCGCTACGGCTCGCTGATCGGTGACGTCCTGGACCTGGCCGCCGACGACCCCGGCCTGCTCGACCCGATCAAGGAGGCCGCGGGCTACCTGAAGGTGGAGGCCCGCTACGCCGCCGCCGCCGAGGGCGCCCTGCACCTGGAGGACGTCCTGGCGCGCCGGACGCGGATCTCCATCGAATACGCGCACCGGGGCGTCGACTGCGCCCGCGAGGTGGCCGACGTGGTGGCGCCGGTGCTGGGATGGAGCGCCGAGGACGTCGAGCGCGAGGTCGCCAACTACGCCGCGCGGGTGGAGGCCGAGGTCCTCTCGCAGGCCCAGCCCGACGACGTGTCGGCCGACGAACTGCGGGCCAGCGCACCGGAGGCCCGCGCCGAGCTCCTCGAGCCGGTGCCCCTCACGTGAGGCCCGCGAGGCCGCCGCCGCTTCCGGTGCGCGACGGGCTCGGCCCGGCCCGGGTGCGGCTGCGTGGCGGCCCGGTGCTGGCCGAGCTGGCCGAGCGGTTCGGCGAGCAGGCCCGCGCGAAGGTGCTGTCCGGCGAGGTCGTCGACGCCGACGGCGTGGCGGTCGACGCGGCCACCGTGCTGCCGTGCGGGGCCAGCGTCTACCTCTACCGCGAGCTGCCCGACGAGGTGCCGGTGCCCTTCGAGATCCCGGTGCTGTACTCCGGCGCCGACCTCGTCGTGGTCGACAAGCCGCATTTCCTGGCCACCATGCCGCGGGGGCGGCACGTCGCGCAGACCGCCCTGGTGCGGCTGCGCCGGGACCTGGGTCTGCCCGAGCTCAGCCCCGCCCACCGGTTGGACCGGTTGACCGCCGGGGTTGTGCTGTTCACCGCGCGGCGCGAGCTGCGCGGCGCCTACCAGTCGCTGTTCGCCCGCGGCCTGGTGCGCAAGACCTATCTGGCGCGCGCGGCCGTCGATCCGGCGCTGGAGCTGCCGCGCGTCGTGCGCAGCCGGATCGTCAAGCGGCGCGGGCGGCTGCAGGCGTGCTGCGAGCCCGGCGTCCCCAACGCCGAGACGCTGGTGGAGCTGGTGTCCGACGGCCTCTACCGGCTGACGCCGCGCACCGGGCGCACCCACCAGCTGCGGGTGCACATGGCCTCGCTGGGGATTCCGATCCTGGGGGATCCGTTGTATCCCGACGTCGTCGACGTCGCTCCCGACGACTTCGGCGCGCCGCTGCGGCTGCTGGCCCGCCGGATCGAGTTCGACGATCCGCTCACCGGGGTGCGCCGCGAGTTCGTCAGCGGCCGGCCGGCGCCCTGAGTTCGCCGCGGTCGTCCACGGCCCCGTGAGGGCCCCCGGGTCGGGTCTCGGACGAGCGCGCGAACGTCGTCCCCCGAGGGGGGCGGTGTCCGGGCGCCGCGCCGCCGACGACCGCGACGACGCGTTGCCGATCACCACCGCACGCGGCCACAGCCGTCAAACCCGTCCAGCACCCCGAACCCGCCCAGCACCCGAAAAAACTGCACCCACTTCGCCCGCGAGACGGCGCGCCGCGGGCGTCGCCGCATGATCGGCATGTCGCCCATTGCGTCTTAACCGCAAGGGACGCCAATATGTCGCTTTCCTAACGGCAATCGGAAATCCTGGCCGTCGCGGGCGGGGGCTTTGTGACAGCGCGTTACCGTACCGTGGGCCCGAAGCCAGACGTTCGCGCCTTCTTTCCCTGAGTTTGCCCAGCAATTCAGCGCGGTGTCGCAGAATCGCTGCGAGCACAGTCAACGAGAGATGCCATGGACGTCCTAGCCCCCCCAGAGGTCACCTCCGCGCTGATCCACGCCGGGCCCGGAGCGGCTTCGCTGACCGAGGCCGCCGCCGCGTGGCGCCGGCTGGCCGTCGAGCTGGAGAACTCGGTCGCCGTCTACACCTCGGTGCTGTCGTCGCTGGCCGAGTCCTGGGACGGCACTTCGGCGGCCGCGATGGCCGAGGCCGTCCGCCCCTTCCTGCTCTGGCTGCGCGCCACCGCGCAGCAGTCGCGGCAGCTGGCCGTCTCCGCCGAGGCCGCCGCGTCGGCCTTCAGCGTCGTCCACTCGACCGTCGTCCCGCCCGCGCAGGTCGGCGCCAACCGGACGCGACTGCGGCAGTTGCTGGCCACCAACCGGTTCGGGAGCAACACGGCGGCGATCGCCGAGACCGAGGGCCAGTACCAGGCGATGTGGGCGGACAACTTGGCCGCGCTGAGCCGCTACCAGGCGGCCTCGGCGCAGGCCACCGCGCTGCCCCGGTTCGCCTCGCCGGTGACGACCGCCAGCCCGACGGCCGCGGCCGCCCAGGCCGGCGCCGTGCCGACGGCCGGCACCGGCAACGCCGCCTCGGTTCTGTCGTCGCTGCTCGGCTCCGGTTCCGGCGGCCTGGTCAACAACGGCTGGTTCCAGCTGGCCAACACCTGGGGCAACCAGTTCATCTCCTCCGGTTTCCCGCTCAACCTCCTCGGCGTGGAGGCGCAGGTGGCGACCGCCCAGGGTGTGCAGTCGGTGGGCGGCGAGGTCGGCCAGGGCCTGGCCGAGGGGGAGGCCGCGCTGGGCGTATCGGAAGTGGAGTTCGGCAACGCGCTCAAGGCCGTCGGATCGGCCGCGCCGGCGCCCACCGCCGCGATGGGTGTCGGGGTGACGGTGGGCAAGCTGACTGCCCCGCCCGCCGTGGTGGGCCTGTTGCCCGGCGCGCAGTCGCCGGTGCAACTCGCGGCGGCGGCCTCGCCGCTCGGCGCGGGCGAGGGCGGGTTGTCCGCGCTGCCGCTGATGCCGATGATGGTGCCGCCGCCGGTCTCGGCGGGCAGCGGCTGGCGCAAGCGCAAGCAGCAGAAGTTCGAGGACCTCGACTACGGCGTGGAGCTCCCGAAACGGGTGACACCTCGCCCGCCGAGCGGGGGATGAGGGCGGACAATGGCCCCCGGGACAGCGGGATGTCCTGTCGTGCAACGCATTCACGCGCCTCCGAGGTAATGCGGCGTGGATTTTGGGATGCTGCCCCCCGAGGTCATCTCGGCGCTGATCCACGCGGGACCCGGGTCCGGGCCACTGCTCGCGGCCGCCTCCGCCTGGCACCAGCTGGGCCTCGAGCTCGACGAATCGGTGCGCAGCCATGCCTCGGTGTTGACGTCGCTGGGCGGGACCTGGCACGGTCCGGCCGCGGCGGCGATGGCCAACGCCGCCGAACCCCACCTGGATTGGCTGGCCGTCACCGCGCAGCAGTGCCGGCAGGTCGGCTCCTCGGTGCAGGCGGTCGTCGCGGCCTTCGAGCTCACCCACTTCACGGTCGTGCACCCGTCCGTGGTCATCGCCAACCGGACGCGGCTGGCCTTCCTGCTGGCCACCAACTTCTTCGGGATCAACCTGTCGGCGATCGCCGAAACCGAAGCCGAGTACCAGGCCATGTGGGCGAACAACTCGGCGGCGATGTATCGCTACGCCGCGACCTCGGCGGGCGCCGTCGTGCCGGTGCAGTTCTCGTCGCCGCCGCCGATCGCCGACGCGGAGGGCTTGCTGACCCCTGCCGGTGCGGCCCCGGCCTCGACCGCCTCCGACCTGGTCACGTCGGTGCCCGCCGCCGCCTCCGGCGCCCTGGTCGACAATGCGTGGTTCCAGCTGGCCAACGACTGGCTGAACCAGGGCATCGCCGCGGGCGGATTTCCGGTCAACATGCTCGCGGTGCTGGCCCAGTTGGCCACCGCCGGTGGTTTCCAGGCGTTGGGCGGCGACATCGGCGCCGGCCTGTCGCAGAGCGCCGCGGACTTCGCGGCGGTGGAGGCCCGGCTGGCCGGTGCGCTCGGAGCCGCCGGGCCGGCCTGGGCGCCCACGGGGTCGATGGGCGCCGGGGTTCTGGTGGGCAAGCTGACGGCACCGCCCTCGGTGGTGGGGCTGCTGGGGGCCTCGGAGTCGCCGGTTCGGCTCGCGTCCGCGGTGTCTCCGCTCTCTCCGGAGCCCGGCCGGGCGCCGATGGCGATGCCCCCGCTGGGCGCGTCGTCGTCGGGCTCCCCGGGCGATCGCCGCCGCACCGGCCGCGACTACGACGACATCGAGCTCGGGTCGGAGCTACTGGGTACCGTCATGCAGCGACCGCCGTCGGCGGGATGATGCCCGGCGCCGATTGGCCGCACCGCCGACAAGGGAGGTCGTTAATCTCATCCGCTGATCCATTCGCTGATCCGTTCGCTCACGTCGTCAGGACGGTATCGAGCGCAAGCCGGACCGCGCGGCGTGCTGGTCGCGCTCCACGTGTTGTTCCGGCGCCGTGACCGGCGCTGAGCTGACCACCGCGGTGGTCGCCGCGAGCCCGGTCGCCGACGTGCTGCGCCGGCTGGACAGTTCGGCGGCCGGGCTGTCCGCCGCGGAGGCGGCCGCGCGGCTGGCGCGCCACGGCCCGAACGCGGTGCGCACCCGTCACGTCAACGCGCTGGCGGTGCTGGGCCGTCAGCTGCGCAACGCGGTGCTCATCCTGCTGGCCGGCACCGCGGTCGTCTCGTACTTCCTCGGCGACAGCATCCAGGCGATCATCATCGGGATCATCCTGGCGGCCAGCATCGGCCTCGGTTTCCTCAACGAGTACCGCGCCGAGCGGGCCGCGGCCGCCCTGCACGGCGGGGTCCGCCACAACGCGGTGGTGCGCCGCGACGGGGAGTTCGTCACCCTGCCCGTCGCCGCGCTCGTCCCCGGCGACGTGATCCGGTTGTCGCTGGGGGAGGCGGTGCCGGCCGACGTCCGCCTGATCGACGTCAGCGGCCTGGAATGCGATGAGAGCATCCTGACCGGGGAATCGACCGGATCCGAGAAGTCGCCGCAGCCGGTGCCCGCCGGCGCCGAACTCGCCGAATCGTCCGACCTTGCCTTCATGGGCACCATCGTCAGCGCCGGCGAGGCCACCGGGGTGGTGTACGCGACCGGGACCGGCGCCGAATTCGGCCGCATCGCAGCGGGTTTGGAGGAGAGGTCACCCGAGACCGGGTTCCAGGTCGGGCTGCGCGGGTTCTCCTATCTGCTGCTGCAGGTCGCGATCGCGCTGATGGTCGTCATCCTGGCCAGCAACCTGCTCCTGCACAGGCAGGTCATCAACTCCGTGCTGTTCTCGCTGGCGATCGCGGTGGGCATCACGCCGCAGCTGCTGCCCGCCGTGGTCAGCACCAGCCTGGCGACCGGCGCGCGGCAGCTGGCCCGGGCCAAGGTGCTCGTCAAGCGCCTGGTGTGCATCGAGGACCTCGGCGACATCGACATCCTGATCACCGACAAGACCGGCACCCTGACCGACGGCCGGATCAGCCTGGTCGACACGATCGACCCCGCCGGTGCGCACAGCGACTCGGTCCGGCGCCTGGGGCTCATGGCCACCGATGTGGACCCGGAAACCGGCGGGGTCAGCGCCAATCCGCTCGACGCCGCGCTCTGGGAGTCCCCCCGGGCACGCCAGCTGGTGGGCGCCGTGCGCCGCATCGCGATGCTGCCGTTCGACCACGAGCGCCGGGCGACGTCGGTGCTGGTGGACGACCGAGAAGGACGCGTGCTGGTGGTCAAGGGCGCACCCGAACAGGTGCTGGCCCGATGCCGGCTGACGGCCGCGGTGGCCCAAGCGACCCTGGCGGCCCTGTTCGAGGCCGGGCGCCGGGTGGTGGCCGTGGCCGCCAAACCCGCTGCCGGGCTCACCGCGATCACCCCCGCCGACGAAGGTGATCTGATGCTCGCGGGTTTCCTGGTGTTCGCCGACGAACCCAAAGCTGCAGCGCGCCAGTCCTTGTCGCAACTGGCCGACCTTGGCATCGAGCTCAAGATCGCCACCGGGGACAACCCCCGCGTCGCCGAAAAGGTCTGTGCCGAACTGGGTTTGGCGTCCAAAGGCACCATGACCGGCGCGCAGCTGGATTCCCTCTGCGACGACGAGTTTGCCGAGGCGGCGCAACACCACACCATCTTCGCGCGCATCTCCCCCGAGCAGAAGGCGCGGCTGATCGCCTTGCTGCGACGCACCGGCCGATCCGTCGGCTTCCTGGGCGACGGGGCCAACGACGCGCTGGCGCTGCATGCGGCGGACGTGGGCATCTCGGTCGACAGCGCCACCGACGTCGCCAAGGACGCCGCCGACGTGGTGCTGCTGGAAAAGGACCTGGGCGTGCTGGCCACCGGTGTGGCCGAGGGCCGGCGGATTTTCGCCAACACCATCAAGTACGTGCTGATGGGCACCTCGAGCAACTTCGGCAACATGTTCAGCGCCGCCGCGGCCTCGGCGCTGCTGCCGTTCCTGCCGATGCTGCCCAGCCAGATCCTGCTGAACAACTTGCTCTACGACAGCTCGCAGCTGGCGATTCCCACCGACCGGGTCGACGAGGAACAGCTCCAGGCGCCGGCGCATTGGAACGTCGCCTTCATCCGCTGGTTCATGCTGATCTTCGGCCCGATCAGCTCGCTGTTCGACTTCTTGACCTTCGGGTTGATGCTGGGGGTGCTGCACGCCGGCGCCGTCGAGTTCCGCACCGGCTGGTTCGTGGAATCCCTTGCCACGCAGACGTTGATCATCTTTTCCATCCGCACGCGCAAGGTGCCCTTCGTGCGCAGCCGCCCGAGCGCGCTGCTGGCGACCACGAGCCTGACGATGGTGTCGATCGGTGTCGCGCTCACGATCTCGCCGCTGGCGCACACCCTGGGCTTCACGCCGCTGCCGTGGCAGTTCTTCGCGGTGCTGGGCGGCTTCGTGCTCGCCTACCTGGTGCTGGTGGAACTGGCCAAGATGATGTTCTACGCCGAGCCGGTGCGCCTCGTCGGACAGCCGCGCCGCACCCGCGGACGCACCCATCGGATCCGGCGGCGCGCCGCACGCTTCCACTACGTCGACGGCGATGCGCCCGGCGCCGGGACCCGATGACCCGCGCCGCACGTTCACCTGCCGGTTGTGGTCACCGGCGGCGGTCGCGGCGTACGATCTGGCGGCCGAGCCGATAGGGCCACGGAAGTAGCGCGGAGGAGGGCGAGTGAGTCCATCAGATGCGGCGGCCGAGCGGGGCGGGGACCGGCCGGTGATCCACCTGTCGGAGCTGCTGCGGTCGCCGGTGCTGGCCCGGGCGGGCGAGACCGTGGGCCGGGTCGAGGACGTGATCGTGCGGTTGCGCGGGGCCGACGCGTATCCGCTGCTGACCGGCATCGTCGCCGGGGTCGGCGGGCGGCGGGTGTTCATCGGGAGCCGAGTGATCAGCGAGTACAACCCCGACCGGGTTGTGTTGGCCAAGAACAAGATTGATTTGCGCGGCTTCGAGCGGCGTGCCGGTGAGGTGCTGTTGCGCGCGGATGTGCTCGGGCACCGGCTGATCGATGTGGCCGCCGTGGAGCTGGTGCACGCCTACGACGTCGAACTCGAGGACACCGGCGCCGGGTGGGTGCTCGCGCGGCTGGACACCCGGCGCCCGGCGAAGTTCTTCGGGCTCATCAAGAGCTCGGGCGGGCATGCGGCCCGCGACTGGAAGGCGTTCGAACCGCTGATTGGCGACGCCCGCTCCGACGCGGTGCGCCGCCACTGGGGCAGGGTCGGCGGCTTCAAACCGGCCGAGATCGCCGACCTTCTGGAGGACGCGGACAAGGCCGAGGGCGGGGAGATCCTCGACCGGGTCCGCAGCGACCCGGAACTGGAAGCCGACGTCTTCGAGGAACTCGACCCCGACAAGGCCAGCCGTTTGCTCGACGACATGCCTGACGACGAGGTCGCCGCGTTGCTGGGCCGGATGCGCGCCGACGACGCCGCCGACGCGATCGCCGACCTGCGCCAGGCGCGCCGCCGGCGGGTGCTCGACCTGATGCCCGCCCCGCAGCGCACCAAGGTGATCACCCTGATGGGGTTCAACCCCGAAAGCGCCGGCGGGCTGATGAACGTCGACTTCGTGTCGTGTGCCGCCACCGCGACCGCGGGCACGGCGCTCGCACTGATCGCCGACGCCCGCACCCTGCAGCCCGAGGCGCTGGTCAAAATCCACGTTCTCGACGAGGACAGGCACCTCTCGGGTGTGGTGTCGGTGATCGCGCTGCTGCAGGCCGCGCCGGGTGAGCGCGTCGGAGCCCTGATGGACTCCGACCCGGTGCGGGTCGGCGTCGCCGCCGACCTGACCGACGTCGCGCTGCTGATGGCCGACTTCAACCTCTACTCCATCCCCGTCGTCGACGAGCAGGACCACGTGCTCGGGGTGGTCACCGTCGACGACGTGCTGGAGGCCACCATCCCCGAGGACTGGCGCCGCCGCGAGCCCGCGCCCCGCCCGGTCCGGGACATCGTTCAACCCGGAGTTCAACCCGGAGTTCAACCCGGAGCTCAACCCGCGGCTCAACCCGGCGACGAAGGCGACTCGGCAGTGCCGGGAGGGGGAGGGGCGTGAGCGCAGGCGACGAGGGCGCCACTCACGGCGCCCCCCACGGCGCCCCCCAGAACGCCCGCCGCAGCGCCGTGCTCGACAGCGCACACCTGGGCGACATCGAGGGCGCGTTCGGCCGCATCGCCGTGGGCGAGACCGAGCATGCCCGCACGTTCAAGACGCGGCTGCTGACCCTGCTGGCCATTGTCGGGCCCGGCATCATCGTGATGGTCGGCGACAACGACGCCGGCGGGGTGGCCACCTACGCCCAGGCCGGCCAGAACTACGGCTACTCGCTGCTGTGGGTGCTGCTGCTGTTGATCCCGGTGCTGATCGTCAACCAGGAGATGGTGGTCCGGCTCGGCGCGGTCACCGGCGTCGGGCACGCGCGGTTGATCAACGAACGCTTCGGCCGCGGCTGGGGCTGGTTCTCCGTCGGTGACCTGTTCCTGCTCAACTTCCTGACGATCGTCACCGAGTTCATCGGCATCACCCTGGCCGCTGAGTTCATCGGCGTCTCGAAGTACATTGTGGTGCCGATCTCGGCGGTGGCGCTGGTCGCGATCATGGCCAGCGGCAGCTTCCGCCGCTGGGAGCGGGCCATGTTCGTCTTCATCGCGGTGAGCCTGGTGCAGGTCCCGATGCTGCTGATGTCGCATCCCCAATGGACGCACGCGGCGAAGTCGTTTGTGACACCCCGCATTGCGGGTGGGGTGAGCTCGGATGCGGTGCTGCTCATCATCGCCATCGTGGGCACCACCGTGGCGCCGTGGCAGCTGTTCTTCCAGCAGTCCAACGTCGTCGACAAACGCATCACCCCCCGGTTCATCGGCTACGAACGCGCCGACACCGTATTGGGGGCCTTCGTCGTGGTGGTCGGCGCCGCGGCGCTGCTGATGACCGGCGACTGGGCGGCGCGCTCCACCGGCACCGTGGGCGGCTTCTCCGACGCCGGCGCCATCGCGCACCTGCTCGGCCGGCACAGCGAGGTGCTCGGCTCGATCTTCGCGATCGTGCTGATCGACGCCTCGATCCTGGGGGCGGCCGCGGTCACCCTGTCCACCAGCTACGCCTTCGGCGACGTGTTCGGCCTCAAGCACTCGCTGCACCGCGGGTTCTCCGACGCCAAACAGTTCTACCTGTCCTACACGGCGATGGTGGTGTTGGCCGCGGCGGTCGTGCTGATCCCCGGCGCCCCGCTCGGGTTGATCACCACCGCCGTGCAGGCGCTCGCCGGCCTGCTGCTGCCCAGCGCCAGCGTGTTCCTCCTGCTGCTGTGCAACGACCGGGAGGTGCTGGGGCCCTGGGTGAACCGGCCATGGCTGAACTGGGTCGCCGGGCTGATCGTCGGCATCCTGCTGCTGCTGTCGGGGATCCTGATGGCGACCACGCTGTTCCCCGACATCGACGTCGTCGCCGTCGCCGGCTACCTGTCGCTGGCCCTGCTGGCGCTGGCCGCCGCGGCGGTACCGGTGCTGCGCTGGCTGGCCCGCCGCCAACCCGCCCGGCCGGCCGCGCACCTGCCCGCCCGCGGAGTCGACCGCAACACGTGGCGGATGCCGCCGCTGACCCTGCTGGAGCCGGTCACCTGGTCACCCGGCACCCGCCTGGGCATGATCGCGCTGCGTGGCTACCTGGTGATCGGCGCCGCGCTGCTGATCGTCAAAGCCGTCCAACTCGGCGCCCGGTAGCGCCACGATCCCTGGCCATGCGCGACGCACATGCGCCTCGACCCGGCTCGCCGCGACTTCGAAAGCCGCGCCGAGCGAACCAGGCGCGATCGCATCGACCTGCGGGGCGCGGTGCCGGTCGGGCAACGACGCGCGCGGCGAGCCCGTCGCGACCGTGCCGCGGGCGGACTACCGCGCGTTGGGGCCCGCGTCCTGCGGGTCGGCCGGCGCGGGCCCGCAGGCCCCGTTTCGTCTGATCGCGGAGCGAAGGGCCGCCCTTGCTGACGGTCTGCGGTCAGTCGGGGCAACTCAGGACGGTCAACGGGTTAGGGTTCGGGCTCGGGTCGGCGCCCGACGGCGCCGGCACGGCCACCGCGACAACGGCCGCGACGGCGGCGCCGACGAGCAGCCTCGCGATCACCCCCGGCGAGGGTGGCGGAGTCATCGCGGGACCGAGATCCCCTCGAGGTCCGTCAGCGCCGTCTCGATTCCCTTGTTGATCTCATCGGCCACCGCGGGGCCACCCATCGGGACCGGCTGCGGGCAGCCGCAGCTGAGGACGTTGAACGAACTGGGATCGGCGCTCGCGGGCGCCGCCGTTCCCGCCGCAGCCGTCCCCGCGATAGCGACACACGCAATGAGTTTCGTGACCACCCGTGGCTCTCCAATATCGACGGTGCCCGAATTTTAGCCGGTGGCGTCGGTTGCACGTCAACATCGCGTAGCGGCGTATCGGGGGTGACGACGAGATGTACTGCGGGCAGTAGGCCCGCATGCTGGCGCCGACGAGGTATCCCGCGTGGTAGCCGTCGAGCCGGCTGTTGCCCATCACCTCGGGCGCGACCCGGCTCGGCGCCACGCCGCGCCGCAGTGGGTTGCAGACCCGGTGGGCGGCGGCGATCGCGGCCGCCGCGATCAGGGCGGCCAGTCTCGGGGTGGGCGTGATGTCTCCGGCATGTCTCGGTCGACGAAGTCGACGAAACGGCGGGTACAGCAAGCTCAAACAGGTTGGCCGGACCGCCTCGCCGACGCGGCGGTTCGCGCCGCACGCCGCGCCCATTGCGTCGCCGGGGTCGGGTCGAGTCGGTACGTTAGCGGGCATGCCGTTCGCGCGATGGTTGTCGTGGGCCGCTATGTGGGCCGCTATGTGGGCCGCCGTGGGGGCCATCGTGGGGGCTGTCACATATACACATCT
>NZ_VMQU01000068.1 GCF_007714205.1 Mycobacterium helveticum
GACGCCGCCCGCAACGGTGTGCTGCCCGCGGTCACCGAGCACGGCGCCCACCTGCTGACCCAATGCCGGGTGCTGCGCCTGCAGGCCGACCACACCCAGGTGCAGCAGGTGATCGCCGAGCACCGCGGCGACATGCTGGCACTGAAAGCCAAGGTGGTGGTGCTGGCCGCCGGCGCGCTGGCCACCCCGCTGCTGCTGCTCAACTCCCGCTCCGGGCAGTGGCCACGCGGGCTGGCCAACGGCTCGGACTACGTGGGCCGCAACCTGATGCGCCACCTGATGGATTGGATCGAGGTCTGGCCGCAACCCGGCTGCAAGATCACGGCCGAAAACAAGGAGATCGGGCTCAACGACTTCTATTTCTGGGAGGGCCAGAAATACGGCACCGTGCAGTCGGCCGGCGCAATGGCCAATTTGGCATCCATGGACATGTTGACCAACCATCCCGGCTGGCAGCCCAAGGTGCTGCGCCTGATGAGCCCGGCGGTGCGGCCCATCTACGATCGCTTCTTCAACGGTGGACTGCTGCTGGCCCCGATCATGGAGGACCTGCCGTATCTGGACAACCGGGTCCTGCCCAGCGATCGACCCGGCGCGGACGGCCGCCAACGGCTGCGCATCCGGTACCGTTTACACCCCAGCGAGATCGAACGCCGCGCGGTGTTCATGCGCCAGATTAAAGAGGTGTTGAAACCGTTTCGCACCCTCACGCTGCGGACCGGCGCAAACAATTCGACCCTGGGCCACGTGTGCGGCACGTGCCGCTTCGGCACCGATCCGAAGACCAGCGTGCTCGACCCCCAAAACCGGGCCCACGAAGTCGCCAACCTCTACGTGGTGGACGCCTCCTTCTTCCCCACCAGCACCGGTTTGAACCCCAGTTTGACCGTCGCCGCCAACGCCCTGCGGGTGGCCGAGCACCTCAACCAGACGCATTTCCCCACCTGACCGGTTGGGTGCGTCACCGTTGTGGACGATCAGCCAATGCCCTCGAGGCGGGCGAAATCTTCCACCAGATCGGCAGCGGCGGCAACGCTGTCGGCGGGTCTGGTCATCCGGGTGGCGATTTCGCGGGCTCGGGCCGCATAGTGCGGGGCCAGAATCCGACGCAGATCTGCGACCAGCGATTTCTCGGTAGCGCTCGAAAAGCGCCGGGCGGTACCCACTTTCAGCCGTTTGATCGCAGCTCCCCAGATCAGCTGAACATCTGCCATCCAGAGGATCAGCGTGGGCACGCCGGCGCGCAGGCCTGCGGCCGTGGTGCCCGCGCCACCGTGGTGGACGACGGCGCGGCAGGCGGGAAAGATCGCCGCGTAGTTCACCGCGCCCACCACCTTGACGTGCTCGGAGCGGGCGGCGCTGCCGAAATCCGTCCAGCCGGCGCAAACCAGCGCTCGCTCACCCAGTTGCGCACACGCGGCGCCGATCATGGCAAGAGTATCGGCGGGAGATTCGACCGGTATGCTGCCGAACCCGAAGCAAATCGGCGGCGTACCCGCGGCGATCCAGGAAGCGACGTCGTCATCGGCACCGGTCGCCAACTCCATCGTCAGCGTGCCGACGAAGGGCCTTTGCGGCGGCTTCCGGTCATTCCACTGCGCCCATTCGGCCGCCAGCCCGGGAAAGCACACCTCGTCGTAGGCCTGGATTTCCAGCGCTCCTCGTTCCGCGATGCGTTGCGGCGCGGGACGTGTCGCCTTCGGGAGGCCGAGTTGGCGGCGCTGCGCGCCCTGGACCTTCTTCACTCCCCGCCACACCAACCGCTCGTAGACCGTCATCACCGAGCGGAGCAACCGAGCCGGCAGGATCGGAAAGAGGTGGCCATTGACCCGGATCGGGAACCACAGCAGCGTGGCCAGCGGAATGTCGCGATACTCCGCGACATTGAGCGCAAGTTCCTGGTAACTCATGCCGGTGAGTAACAGGTCGGCCCCATCGGCGAGCGCCGTCAGCGTCGTGCTCATCTCCGCCCAGTGCCGGGTTCCGGGCTCCCGGGCTTCGCGCAGTAGCCTCTTGACCTCCTGGATTCTCCAGAAGTTACGGAAGAATCGCGCCCAGAAGTTGCGCGTCGATTCCAGCCACGCCTGCATGTCCGGCCCGTAGGCGACCGCTGCGAGCCCAACCGACTCGGCGAAGGCGACCAGGTCGGGCGGGACGACCATGCACACGTCGTGCCCTCGGCGCAGCAGCTCACGACCGACGGCGATGCCCGGCTCGACATCGCCGCGAGTTCCATAGAACGCCAGCACAAATTTCATCCCGCGATCTTGGCCTTTCACTCCCCGTACGCGTCCTGTGAAATGAAGGCGGCAGACCGCGTCCACAGCTCAGCCGCACAACACCATAACGCCTGGCATGGACGGCAACCGTTGCGGCTGCGTGATCGGTCGCGGGCTTCGGGACACCACCCTGAGAAGTTCCTTAAATCCCGGTCCGGTGCTGAGAGCCACCGGTATGGTTTGGACCCGTAATTAAACTCGTGTCAGCTAGGGTGGTGCGGTGGTCTGGGGCAGTGTGAGCGATATTGAGCCGGCGTGGCCCGATATCCCCGTCGAGAGCGGCCAGCCGCGTGGCCCCCGACGTGGTCTGCTGCGACGCCCCGGCCAACCGTCAACCGCGCCTGGATCACAAGGTGCATCCGGAAAGAATCGCCGGAATCCGGGCTCTGTGATTTTGCGGTTTCTGAAGCGGCTGTGGATCCCGCTGGTCGTCCTGGTGGTCATCGTCGTTGGAGGATTGACTGTGTCGCGACTGCACGGCCTCTTCGGCTCCGAGAAGGGCCTGTCCTATGCCGACACCAGGGTCGACAACAAGCCCTACAATCCCCAGCACCTGACGTACGAGGTCTTCGGACCACCGGGGACCGTGGCCTTGATCAGCTATTTCGGCGCCAATGGCGATCCACTGCATGTCGAGGGGGTAAGCCTGCCGTGGTCATACGAGTTCGCGGTCACCGCGGCAACGGGCATGAGAAGTGTCGCGGCGCAGGGTGACAGCGACAGCATCGGCTGCCGCATCATGCTGGACGGCGTGGTCAAAGTCGAGAAGGTCACGCACGCAGTGAGCGCCTTCACGTCCTGCGCGTACAACGCATGAGCAACCATCAGCTACACACCCGTCGCCCCTTGGTCGCGCGGACGATCCACCGGTTTTCGGTGCTCGTCATCCTGGCGTGGCTGGCGATCGTCGGTGTTCTGATTGTCTGCGTCCCCTCGTTGGAGCAGGTCGAGAGCGAGCATTCGGTATCCCTGAATCCCACGGATGCACCGTCCGTCAGGGCGGCCGAGCGGCTGAATGAGGACTTCAAATCTGCTGACACACCGGATCAATCAAACTCCGGCGGTGTGGCGACGATCGTTCTGGAGGGCCAGCAACCCCTGGGCGACGATGCCCACAAGTACTACGACCGTTTGATTTCGCAGTTAAAAGACGACACGAAGCATGTGGCCTATGTCCAGGATTTCTGGGGCGATGAACTAACCAGCCACGCCGCACAAAGCGTTGATGGTAAGTCCGCTTATGTTCAACTGGTTCTCACCGCGAGCAACGGATCGATCGACGCCGTCCAGCGCATCGTCGCGCGCACGGCGGCGCCGGCGGGAGTCAAGGCGTATGTCACCGGGCCTGCCGCGATCAATGCGGATATGAGCCACAGCGGTGACCGGACGGTCGCCACGATCACCGCCGTGAGCATCGCGGTGATCTTCATTACGTTGCTTCTCGTCTACCGTTCGGTGATTACCGCAATTCTGCTGTTGCTGGTGGTCGGGGTGGAATTGCAAGTGGCCCGGGGAATCGTTGCTTTTATCGGCCATCACGGGGTCATCGGTCTCACCACTTTCGCCGTCAATCTGCTGGTGTCCCTCGTGATCGCGGCCGGAACCGACTATGGGATATTTTTCTTTGGCCGGTACCAGGAGACGCGTCACGCCGGCCAGGACAGGGAAACGGCCTACTACAGCACCTACCACGGGGTCGCCAAGGTCATCGTGGCCTCGGGTTTGACGATCGCCGGCGCGCTTTTCTGCCTGATCTTTACGCGACTGCCCTCGTTCTACGTGCTGGCCGTCCCCTGCGCGGTGGGCGTATTGGTCGCCGTCGCGGTGGCGGTCACGCTGATTCCGGCAGTCCTTGCCGTGGGGAGCCGTTTCGGCTTGTTCGAGCCCAAGCGGAAATTCAACCCGCGTGCATGGCGGCGGGTGGGCACGGCTATCGTTCGCTGGCCCGCGCCCATTCTGGTCGCCACCTTGGCGGTCACGCTGGTCGGGCTGTTGACGCTGCCGGGCTACCGACCCAGCTACAACGACCAGAAGTACATCCCCAAAAATATCCCCGCCAATCTGGGGTACGAGGCAGCGGCGCGACATTTTCCCCCGTCGGCAATGATGTCGCCCGACGTGCTCATGGTCGAGACCGATCACGATCTCCGCAATCCGGCTGATTTTCTGGTGTTGGAGAAACTGGCCAAGGCCGTCCTCGCCGTGCCGGGCGTTTCGTCGGTTCAGGCGGTGACGCGGCCCGAAGGAACCCCGATCAAGCACACGTCGGTACCGTATTTCCTCAGCATGCAGGTCGCGGGCCAGCAGCAATTCCTGCTTTTTCAGAAAGCGCGTCTCAAGGACATGCTCAAGCAGGCCGACATGTTAGCGGAAGCAATCAACATCACGCAGCACCTTTACGCCCTGACCAAGCAGATGGTCGCCACGACGCACGACATGGTTACCACCACTCATGACATCAACGACCTCACGAACGAGCTGCGAATTCATATTTCGGATTTCGAGGATTTCCTCAGGCCGATCCGCAGCTACTTCTACTGGGAAAAGCACTGCTTCGATATTCCCATTTGCCTCTCGCTGCGAAGCATATTCGATGCCCTCGACGGCGTGGACGCCGTTACCGACAAGCTGGGCGACGTGGTAAAAGACCTCGATCAGATCGACTTACTCCTGCCGCAGATACTCGCCCAGTTTCCCGGGATGCTCGCGATCATGGAGAGCTCGCGGACCATGCTGCTCACCATGCACAGCACCATGTCCGGGGTCCTCGGAAACATGAGCGACGACAACGGTAACGCGAGCGCCATGGGGAGGGCGTTCGACACCGCTCAAAACGATGATTCGTTCTACCTGCCACCGGAAGTCTTCAAGAACAAGGACTTCCAACGCATCATGAAGATATTCTTGTCGCCGGACGGGAAGACCGTCCGCATGCTCATCCTGCAAAAGGGCGATCCCGCGTCGCCAGAAGGCATTGCCCGCGTCGATCCGATTAAAAGCGCGGCCGAGGAAGCGCTCAAGGGAACTCCGCTGGAGTCATCGAAAGTTTATCTCTCCGGCACCGCAGCGGGTGTGCGCGACGTGGTGCAGGGGTCCACCTACGACCTCATGATCGCCGGTGTCGCCGCGCTCTGCCTTATCTTCATCGTCATGCTGATCATGACGCGGAGTTTTGTTGCCGCCCTGGTGATCGTCGGTACGGTATTGCTTTCGCTGGGCGCGTCCTTCGGGCTTTCCGTGTTCGCCTGGCAGGATTTGCTCGGCATACAAATACACTGGTCGGTGCTCGTGATGTCGGTGATCGTCCTTTTGGCGGTAGGTTCCGACTACAACCTGCTGTTGGTCGCCCGGATGAAAGAGGAAATAGGAGCCGGCATCAACACCGGCATCATCCGCGCCATGGGCGGCACCGGCAGAGTCGTGACGAACGCGGGGCTGGTGTTCGCGTTCACCATGGGGTCCATGCTGGTCAGTGACCTGCGCGTCATCGGTCAGGTGGGCACAACGATCAGTCTGGGTTTGCTGTTCGACACGCTGGTGGTGCGCGCGTTCATGACGCCGTCCATCGCCGCGCTGCTCGGGCGCTGGTTCTGGTGGCCGCAACACGTGCGCCCCCGCCCCGCCAGCTCCTTACTCCGCCCCACCGGGCCGCGTCCGTTGGTACGTGCCTTGTTGCTGAGATAGCGGCAGGCCAGTGACGGATTTTCAGTTCAGGACCAGACCGGAGACCTTGGGGAGCACCATGGCACAGCGCGATGGCGACAGCAGTGGCTGCCGCTTCGAGCTGCACAGCATGGGCGCCCTGACCGTCCGCCCGCAGCAGGCCGTATGAGCACCGAAAGTCCTCGGCCGCCCGTCGTCGCGCGCACGATCCGCAGGCTTGCGCCGTTCATCGTTCTGGCCTGGGTGGCATTGACGCTCACCGTGACCTTTGCGGTTCCACCGCTGGAGCGGGTCGGTGAAGAGCACTCCGTACCACTGGCTCCTCGAGACGCGCCGTCGGTGCAGGCCATGCTGAGCATGGGCAAGGCCTTCAACGAATCCGATTCGGACAGCTTTGGCATGATCGTCCTCGAAGGGCAGCAACCGCTCGGGGACGACGCTCACACGTACTACCGCGAATTGGTTCGCGAATTGCGCAACGACAAGAAGCATGTCGAAAACGTGCAGGATATGTGGGGAGATCGGATCACCGCGGCGGGCGTGCAAAGCCCCGACGGCAAGGCCGCCTATGTGCAAGTGAATCTGGCCGGCGACCAGGGCACCACCTTGGCGCAGGAATCGGTGGCGGCCGTCCGTAAGATCATGCAGCAGACACCGCCGCCCCACGGCGTCGAAGTGCATCTCACCGGCCCGGCAGCGCTCATTCCGGACATGCAGCGCAGCGGCGACGCTTCACTTCTGAAGATGGCCCTGATCGGCGCCGTGATCATCTTCGTGGTACTGCTGTTCGTCTACCGTTCGTTCGCCACCGCGGTCCTGATGTCGGTCGGGGTCGGGATCGAAGTCGGCTCGGCCAGAGGAATCATCGCGTTTCTCGCCGACAACAACATTGTCGTGCTCTCGACATTCGCCATCAATCTCCTGGTGACGCTCTCGATGGCGGCCGGAACCGACTACGGGATCTTCTTCTTCGGCCGTTATCAAGAGGCCCGCCAGGCCGGCGAGGACGCCGAAGCGGCCTACTACACCACCTACCGCGGGGTCACTCCCGTCGTCTTGGGCTCCGGATTGACGATCGCCGGAGCGATGTTGTGCCTGAGCTTCACCCGAATGCCCATCTTCCAGACCATCGGCGTGCCGTGCGCCGTGGGCATGCTCGTCGCGGTCGCGATCGCGATCACGCTGGTTCCGGCCATTTTGGCCATCGGAAGTCGCTTCGGGCTATGCGACCCCAAGCGCAGGATCGCGCAACGCCGGTGGCGAGGGGTCGGCACAGCGATCGTCCGCTGGCCCGCACCCATTCTCGCCGCGACATTGGCGGTCGCGCTGATCGGCCTGGTGACACTTCCGGGCTATAAAACGAGCTACGACGACCGAGCCTATCTACCTCAAGTTCTTCCAGCTAATATGGGCTATGCGGCTGCCAGTCGCCATTTCTCCCAATCGCGACTCATGCCAGACATTTTAATGATCCAGACGAATCATGATATGCGCAACCCGGCCGATTTTATCGTGCTGCACAAAGTCGCCAAGGCGATATTTCGGGTCCCGGGCATTTCGCGGGTTCAGGGCATAACCCGGCCTGAGGGGACACCGATCGAGCACACGTCGATACCCTTTCTGATCAGCATGCAGAACTCGCTCATGCAGCAAAATCTGACGTTCGTCAGAAAATCTATGGACGACCTTCTCCTGCAGGCCGACTTGATGACGAAACAAATTGCGCTCATGAAGCTTATCTACAAATTGCAGGAGCACCTCACCGCACTTGCTCACCACACGATCGCCCTGACAAAAGAAGTGGTTGACATCGTCGACGAGACCGAAGTGGGCATCTCGGATTTCGAGGATTTTTTCAGGCCGATCCGCAGCTATTTCTACTGGGAAAAGCACTGCTTCGATATTCCCATCTGTTTTGCGCTGAGAAGCATATTCGATTCGATTGACGGTCTCGACACGATTGCCGAGAAAACTCACCGTATCCTGCAAGACTCGGAGAAAATTGACGAGCTGCTGCCGCAGGTACTCGCCCAGCTTCCGCCGATGATCGCGATCCTTGAGGCCACGCGCACCACGCTGTTGACGAATCACAGCACCACGGCCGGGTTCTTGGGCCAGATGGACGACGCGGAACAAACCAGCACCACCATGGGACAGGCTTTCGACGCCGCCCACAACGATGATTCCTTCTATCTGCCTCCGAAGGTCTTCGAGAACCCCGACTTCCAGCGCGCGATGACTTCCTTCGTCTCTCCGGACGGAAAGGCGGCCCGCTTCATCATTTCGCATCGCGGCGATCCCGCGACGCCCGAGGGCATCGCGCGGATCGATCGGATCAGGTCGGCGGCCGAAGAGGCGCTCAAGACGACGCCTCTGGAGGGCGCGAAGATCTCCATCGCCGGCACCGCGTCGACCTACAAAGACTTCCAAGACGGGGCGAAATACGATCTGTGGATCGCGATCGTTGGTGCGCTCTGCCTCATTTTCGTCATCATGCTTGCCCTGACGCGAAGTTTCGTGGCCGCCCTGGTTATCGTCGGGACCGTATTGCTTTCGTTGGGTGCATCTTTTGGGCTGTCGGTGCTCGCCTGGCAGTACATGCTCGGCATCAAATTGCACTGGATGGTGCTGCCGATGTCCGTGATCGTCCTTTTGGCCGTCGGATCCGACTACAACCTGCTTCTGGTATCACGGATGAAAGAGGAAATAGCGGCCGGCATCAACACCGGCATCATCCGCGCCATGGGCGGTACCGGGAAAGTGGTGACGAACGCCGGCCTGGTGTTCGCCTTCACCATGGCCTCGATGGTGTTCAGCGATTTGCGCATCATCGGCCAGGTCGGCACCACCATCGGCCTGGGCCTGTTGTTCGACACCTTGGTCGTGCGCTCGTTCATGACACCGTCCATTGCCGCGCTGCTCGGACGCTGGTTCTGGTGGCCACAAAAAGTGCGCCCGCGCCCGGCCAGTTACATGCTTCGATCGACGGGAACGCGTCCGCTGGTACGGTCCTTGCTCCTCAGGGAGGATCCGCCCGCGGACGGCGACGCGGCCACCGTCGAACTCCCGAGGCTGTCCGTCTAGCTCACGTCGATGTCGGCGTTCGCGCGTTCAGCAGCGCCCGAGATCGCCCGTAAACGGTTCAGCTTGGCGTCGACCTGAAATATGCGCGCCAATTCCGGCACGGTAGAACACCCAGGCGCAACAAAACGGCTTCTGATGAGCGGGCCGGATCTGCCGGAATCTGATCATGGGATCGGGATCGTCACGCCAAGGTACTTCGTGAGCAACTGTATTGCACCGATAAGCAGGGCCAGGGACAAATATGACAGCACCAAAGCCTCATACGGCACCAGGACGATGAGTTCGAGCACGCCTGCGATCTGCTGCACTGCTTGCGCGACCGTGTTGTAGATGGCTGTCAACTGACTGGAAATCGAGGCAACGAAGCCGTTGATGACATCGACGTATGAGCCCACACTCGGCATCATTGACGCGGCGCTGGCCACCTCGGTGGCCGCATACGAGCCCGCACCCGCAGTCAAGTGCTGCACAAACTGGGCGTTGAATGCCGCCGCCTGTCCCGCCAGGTGGTGAAATTCCTGGCCCACCCCGGAGAAAAGCTGCGCGACGCCCGTCGATACCTCATCGGCGGCCGCGGGTACCACAGCAACGGTCGAGGTTGCCGCCGCCATATGGGCCGCGTTGACCGTCGAACCGAGCGCAGCCACGTCCGCCGCCGCCGCCGCGATCAAATCCGGCGAAGCCATCACATATGACATATCGCTCCTTCCACCGGTCATCACCGACCCAGCGGTAAAGTGAAAGCATGACACCGGTCCGTCACGCCCACTAAAGACCTTAGCCCTCGTAGCAGGATGGTGTGGACGCTTTTGAAAAGATACCGAGGGCCTAGAAATCGACGGCACAGTGCACTGACGGCAATCCCGCCTGGTCCGGGCGGGCCGCTGTTGGCAACCAGAACAACCACCCGTACAACCAGCACCATAGGCACCATGAGCACCAGATTGGGCCAGGATTAATTGCCCCGCAGACAGGTTCACGAAATGGCCGCACCGGGGGTTGCGAATGAGCATCCACGCGAAACTGTCGTAAGACCGCACTTTCAAAGCCGCCCAATGAGATGTCGCGGTAATGGCTTCGGTGTTTACCGGACACGGCTACTTTTCAGCGTCGCTATGCGCTTCGCCGGAATCTCAGCCGGCGTTACGCAGCACCGGCTGCGCCAGCGAGGGCACGTCGACAACCGGCTTCAACTCAGCAAACAAATCGATTGCGGCCGCAATGGCGCGGTCAACAGCACAGGCGAACTCCTCGAAAGCAATGTCGTCCCGGATCCACAGGGCTCGGCGGGCCGAGACACCGACGCGCTGCGAGTCGCAGGAACCTTGCACGATCGCGGTGACTCCGCGGTTTTGCCGGTTCCACGCGTCGGCGAAGTGCGTCAGCAGGGGACGGTCGGCGACGGGGAACGGTCGTGCGCGAGTGACACTGATGTGCAGCACGTCGCCGAACGTCGCGGGGATCTCGATGCGGACGTGCAGCCGGCCGGGACCGGTGTTGGCGGCACAGAAGTATTCGCCGTCGTGGTCGCCCCGGAGGAAACGCAGTCCGCAGGTGGCGAGGTAGCGTTCGATGAGGTTCGCGCAGAGCAACTCACTGGTCATGGATTAGATGATGACTGCCCCGGCTTTGTGGAGCCTTTGAGCGGAGCTAGCCTAAGCCAAAGAAATTGTTGAGATTCTCCTGAGAGCGCGAGCCTTCGCACGGGTAGAACACCCTGGCCGTGCGGTCCGCTCGCCGGGCGCTCACGTGTTGGCAGCGTTGGCCACGAGCCGCGCCACCTCGACCATCGCGGAGCTGATCTGGGCGATCTCCGCGGGCGTGCACACATACGGCGGCATGGCGTAGACCAGGTTGCGGAACGGGCGCAGCCAGACGCCGCGGTCCAGCGCCGCCGGTGTGGCGACGGCCAGGTCGACGGGCCGGTCGCATTCGATGACGCCGATCGCGCCGCACACGCGCACGTCGGCCACGCCGGGCAGCGCCCGCGCGGGCTCGAGCCCGTCGGCCAGGCCGAAGCCGATCTCGGCGACCCGCGACCGCCAGTCCTGGCCGAGCAGCACCTCCACGCTGGCCACCGACACCGCGCAGGCCAGCGGATTGGCCATGAACGTGGGCCCGTGCATCAGCGCGCCCGCCTCCCCCGCGCTGATGGTCTGCGCGATGTCGCGGGTGCACAACGTGGCGGCCATGCTGAGGTAGCCGCCGGTCATCGCCTTGCCCACGCACATGATGTCCGGGCTCACCCCGGCGTGGTCGGCGGCGAACAGCTCGCCGGTGCGTCCGAAACCGGTGGCGATCTCGTCGAAGATCAGCAAGACGTCGTGCCGGCGGCACATGTCGCGCAGGTCGGACAGGTAGCGCGGGTCGTGGAACCGCATCCCGCCCGCGCCCTGCACCACGGGCTCCACGACCACGGCCGCCAGTTCGTGAGCGTGCGCGGCGAGTCGTTCCTCGAAGGCCGCACTGTAGTCGGGGTCGTGGTGCGGCGGCACCTGCGGGGCGAACACCTGGCGGGCGAGGATGTCTGTCCACAGCGCGTGCATGCCGCCCTCGGGGTCGCAGACGCTCATGGGCGTGAAGGTGTCGCCGTGGTAGCCGCCGCGCCAGGTCATGAGCCGGTGCTTGCCGGGGCGCGCGCGGCCGCGCCAGTACTGCAGGGCCATCTTCACCGCGACCTCGACCGACACCGAACCCGAGTCGCTGAAGAAGACCGTCTCCAGACCCGCCGGTGTGATCTCCACCAGCAGCTGCGCCAGCCGGGCTGCGGGCTCGTGGGTCAGCCCGCCGAACATCACGTGGTTCAGCACGCCGAGCTGGGCGGTCAGCGCCGCGTCCAGCACCGGGTGGCCGTGCCCGTGGATCGCGGTCCACCAGGAGCTCATCGCATCGAGCGCCTCGAGGGGCCGTCCGTCGCGAATCAGCGTCAGCCAGGCGCCGTGGGCGCCGACGGCCACGACGGGTGGCACCGCTTCCCGGCCGATGGTGCTGTACGGGTGCCACAGGTGCGCGGCGTCGATCGCGCTGATTTCCCCGGGGGTCAACCGGGCCCTCGCCGCAGGCATAGAGATGCAGCGTAAAGCAGCCGGGTCGCACAATCGCCGGCCATCGGGAAGCATGGGAGAGATCATGGCCACGCCATATCAGCCCGAGGACCCCGATCCGACGGACCCCGGCCACCCCGCGCCGGTGGACTACGACGACGAAGCACCCCGGGTGCTGCGGCTGCGGTTGGTCGCGTGGGACGTCGTCAGCACCGTCACGCTGCTGATCCTGCTCGTCATCCTGGCGACCGAGACCACATGGCCGGCACGGCTCTTCGGCTTCCTCGCCAACGTGTGCGAGGGGGAAGACTGTGGGCCGGTGCCCTTCGGGATCGACTACTACATTCACCCGCTGGTGTGGGGCGGAATCGGTGCGGCCATCACCGCGGCCGTGGTCGGGCCGGTGGTCTCGCTGCTGAAGGGCTGGTACATGTCCTTCTGGCCGGTGTTGTCGCTCGCGCTGGTCATGGTCGCCGCGGTAGTGGGCTTCATGCTCACCACCTTCAGCCAACGCTATTGGCTCTGAGCTCCCCACGACTCCCGGCCTGAGACCGAAATCACAACTGCGCATGCGGATTTGGCCGACCCAGTCACCGTCCGGTCACGTTCCGACAAAAAATGCCCCGGGCGCCTCACCAGCCATCTTCTGAGCGTAACTTTTGTTGTAGAAGTGTCTGTAGTGACTGGTGTGAAATGCAGTATCCGGCCGAATTCACCCGCCAAGCGTCAATGCCGCGCCGCGGGCCCCGACGGTGAGGCCTTCGCGCGAGTCATGCAATGGCGGCCGATGCGCGAAGTCACTGCGCGCAGGCCCGCTGAACCGGAAGGAACCCAGAATGAAACGCCTCTACCTCTTCGCGTCGGGCCTGGCCATGCTCGCCGGGGCGCTGCTCGCGCCCGCCGCGGCGAACGCCGACCCGGTCGTTCGGCCGATGGACTATCAGCAGGCCACCGACGTCGTCGTCATGCGCGGGCTGTCCCAGCGCGGCGTCCCGTTCGCCTGGGGCGGCGGCGGCGTCACGGGCCCGACCCGCGGCCGCGGAAGCGGCATCACCACCGTCGGTTTCGACGCGTCGGGCCTGATGCAGTACGCCTACGCGGGCGCCGGGATCAGGCTGCCGCGCTCCTCCGCCGACATCTACAAGCTCGGCCAGAAGGTGCTGCCGCAGCAGGCACGCCGAGGCGACATGCTGTTCTACGGCCCCGAGGGCACCCAGAGCGTGGCAATGTACCTGGGTAACGGGCAGATGCTGGAAGTCGGCGACGTCGTCCAGGTCTCCCCGGTGCGCACCAACGGCATGACGCCCTACCTGGTCCGGGTTATCGGAACCCAGCAGGCGCCGCTCCAGCAAGCGCCCACCCAGCAGGCGCCGCTCCAGCAAGCGCCCACCCAGCAGGCGCCGGTCCAGCAGGCGCCGGTCCAGCAGGCGCCCCTGCAGCAGGCGCCCCTGCAGCAAATGCCGGCGCTGCAGCTGCCGACGCAGCAGGCGCCGTTGCAGCCCGCACCCGCCGGCATCACGCGGTAACCTCCGCGCCCTGCCGAACAGCCGCCACCTGCTCGATAATCCGGTGATTCCGACCGGAGAGCAGGTGGCGGTTTAGGTAAATTGGCTCCAACCATGTTGAGCCTTTCGTCCCCGCCCCGCCCGCCGGCCACCGACCCGGAGCCGGTCAGCGAGGCTCGCCCGACCAACTTCTATCGCCACGACCTCGACGGGCTGCGCGGGATCGCCATCGCGCTGGTCGCGATGTTCCACGTCTGGTTCGGCCGCGTGTCCGGCGGCGTCGACGTGTTCCTGGCGCTGTCCGGGTTCTTCTTCGGCGGCAAGATCCTGCGCGCGACGCTCAATCCCGCCGTGTCGCTGTCGCCGGTGGCCGAGGTGGTCCGGCTGGTCCGCCGCCTGGTCCCCGCGCTGGTCGTGGTGTTGGCCGCGTGCGCGGTGCTCACGATCCTGGTGCAGCCGCAGACCCGCTGGGAGACGTTCGCCAACCAGAGCCTGGCCAGCCTGGGCTACTACCAGAACTGGGAACTGGCCCACACGGTTTCCGACTACCTGAAGGCGGGCGAGGCCGTCAGCCCGCTGCAACACATCTGGTCCATGTCGGTGCAGGGCCAGTTCTACATCGCCTTCCTGCTGCTGGTCGCCGGGTTCGCCTACCTGTGGCGCCGCCTGTCCGGGGGTCGATGGGCCGCACGCCTGCGCGCCGGGTTCATCGTACTGCTGAGCACGCTGACGGTGGCCTCGTTCGTCTGCGCGATCATCGCCCACCAGGACAACCAGTCGACGGCCTACTACAACAGTTTCGCGCGGGGATGGGAACTGCTGCTGGGCGCGCTCGCCGGTGCGGTGGTGCCCTACCTGCGCTGGCCGATGTGGCTGCGCACGACGGTCGCCACCATCGCATTGGCCACGATCGTGTCCTGCGGTGCGCTCATCGACGGCGTGCGGGAATTCCCGGGCCCCGCGGCGCTGGTGCCCGTCGGCGCCACCATGCTGATGATCCTGGCCGGCGCCAACCTGCCGGGCGATCCCGGCGGCGGCCGCCGGCTGCCGCTGCCCAATCGGCTGCTGGCGACCGGGCCGCTGGTGGCGCTGGGCGCCATGGCGTACTCGCTGTACCTGTGGCACTGGCCGCTGCTGATCTTCTGGCTGTCCTTCACCGGCCACCGGCACGCCAACTTCCTCGAAGGCTCGGCGGTGCTGGCGGTGTCCGGGGTACTGGCCTACCTGACCACCCGGCTCGTCGAGAACCCGCTGCGCTGCCGCACGCCCGCCGGCGTGGCCGCTCCCGCCCCGGCGATCCCATGGCAGGCCCGCCTGCGCCGGCCGACCATGGCGCTGGGGTCCGCGGTGGTGCTGCTCGGCGTCACGCTGACCGCGACGTCGTTCACCTGGCGCGAGCACGTCACCGACCTGCGGGCCGCGGGCAAAGAACTCAGCGGCCTCAGCGCACGGGACTATCCCGGTGCCCGCGCACTGACCGCACACGTGCGGGTGCCCACCTTGCGCATGCGGCCCACCGTGCTCGAGGTGCGGCACGACTACCCGGCCTCCACCAGGGACGGGTGCATCAGCAACTTCGTCAACCCGGCGGTGGTCAACTGCACCTACGGCGACGCGGCCGCCACCCGAACGATCGCGCTGGCGGGCGGGTCGCACGCCGAGCACTGGCTGCCCGCGCTCGACCAGCTCGGCCGCCTGCACCACTTCAAGGTGGTCACCTACCTGAAAATGGGCTGCCCGCTGTCGACGGAGGAAGTCCCGCTGATCATGGGCAACAACGCCGCGTACCCGCAATGCCGCGTGTGGGTGCAGCGGACGATGGCCAAGCTGATCGCCGATCATCCCGACTACGTGTTCACCACCTCGACTCGCCCGTGGAACATCAAACCCGGCGACGTCATGCCGGCGACCTACATCGGGATCTGGCAAGCGTTCTCCGACAACAACATTCCCGTCCTGGCCATGCGCGACACCCCATGGCTGGTCAAGGACGGCAAACCGTTCGACCCCGCGGACTGCCTGGCCAAGGGAGGCAACGCGGTGTCCTGCGGGATCAGGCGTTCCGACGTGCTGGCCGACCACAATCCGACCCTGGACTTCGTCGACCGTTTTCCGCTGCTCAAGCCGCTCGACATGTCCGACGCGGTGTGCCGGCAGGACATCTGCCGCGCGGTCGAGGGCAACGTGCTGATCTACCACGGGGCCCATCACCTGTCCCCCACCTACGTGCGAACCATGACCAATGAGCTGGGCCGGCAGATCGCCTACAGCACCGGCTGGTGGTGACACCGCCCCGCTGGACACCCATGACCGGCCGGCGCCGCGGATAAGGTTTTGTGATGCCGACGAACAACCCCACCTCAGGAGCAGGCCCTGGCGCACCCGGACAACCCAGGCTCGCCACGGTGTGGCCGGGAACCCCCTACCCGCTGGGGGCCACCTACGACGGCGCCGGCACCAACTTCTCGCTGTTCTCCGAGATCGCGGAGAAAGTCGAGCTGTGTCTGGTCGACGACCACGGCAGCGAATCGCGGATTCCGCTGGAGGAGGTCGACGGATTCGTCTGGCATGCCTACCTGCCCAACATCGCCCCGGGTCAGCGCTACGGCTTTCGGGTATACGGCCCGTTCGATCCGGCGGCCGGGCACCGCTGCGACCCGAGCAAGTTGCTGCTCGACCCCTACGGCAAGGCCTTTTACGGCGATTTCAGCTTCGATCAGGCGCTGTACTCCTACGACCTGCAGGCCGTCGACCCACAGGACCCGAACGGGGCCGAGACGGGAACTCCGCCGATGGTGGACTCGCTGGGCCACACCATGACCAGCGTCGTGATCAACCCGTTCTTCGACTGGGCCTATGACCGGTCCCCCAACACCCCGTACCACCAGACGGTCATCTACGAGGCCCATGTCAAGGGCATGACGCAGACCCATCCCGGCGTCCCGGACGAACTGCGCGGCACCTACGCCGGACTGGCCCACCCGGTGATCATCGATCACCTGCAGTCCCTCAACGTCACCGCCATCGAATTGATGCCCGTTCACCAGTTCATGCACGACTCGCGGCTGCTGGACCTGGGACTGCGAAACTACTGGGGCTACAACACCTTCGGGTTCTTCGCCCCGCACAACCAGTACGCGGCCAACCGCAGGTCCAGCGTCCCCGAGTTCAAGACCATGGTCCGCGCCTTCCACGAGGCCGGCATCGAGGTCATCCTGGACGTGGTGTACAACCACACCGCCGAAGGCAACCACCTCGGCCCGACCATCAACTTCCGCGGCATCGACAACGCCGCCTACTACCGGCTCGTCGACACCGACCTGCGGTTGTACAAGGACTACACGGGAACCGGCAACAGCCTCAACGCCCGCCACCCACATGTGCTGCAGCTGATCATGGACTCGCTGCGCTACTGGGTGACCGAGATGCACGTCGACGGGTTCCGCTTCGACCTGGCCGCCACCCTGGCCCGCGAACTGCACGACGTCGACCGGCTGAGCGCGTTCTTCGACCTGGTGCAGCAGGATCCGATCGTCAGCCAGGTCAAGTTGATCGCCGAGCCGTGGGACGTCGGCGAGGGCGGCTACCAGGTCGGCAACTTCCCGGGTTTGTGGACCGAGTGGAACGGGAAGTATCGCGATACTGTGCGTGACTACTGGCGGGGCGAGCCCGCAACCCTCGGCGAGTTCGCGTCCCGGCTGACCGGGTCGTCGGACCTGTACGAGGCGACCGGCCGGCGCCCCAGTGCGAGCATCAACTTCGTCACCGCCCACGACGGCTTCACGCTGGGCGACCTGGTCTCCTACAACGACAAACACAACGAGGCCAACGGCGAGGACAACCGGGACGGGGAAAGCCACAACCGCTCGTGGAACTGCGGCGTGGAGGGTCCCACCGACGACCCCGACGTCCTGGCGCTGCGCGGCCGCCAGATGCGCAACTTCTGGGCCACCCTGATGCTCAGCCAGGGCACGCCGATGATCCTGCACGGCGACGAGCTGGGCCGCACCCAGAGCGGCAACAACAACGTCTACTGCCAGGATTCCGAATTGTCCTGGATGGACTGGTCGTTGGCCGACAAGAACTCCGACCTGCTGGCATTCGCGCGCACGGTGACCACGTTGCGCAGGCACCATCCGGTGTTTCGCCGGCGGCGGTTCTTCGAAGGCGAACCGATCCGCAGCGCCGACGAAGTGCGCGACATCGCCTGGCTGACAACGGACGGGCGGGAGATGACGCACGAGGACTGGGGCAGACCCCTGCACAAGTGCGTCGCGGTGTTCCTCAACGGTGAGGCCATCACCGCACCCAACGAACGGGGGGAACGAGTCGTCGACGATTCGTTCCTGTTGTGCTTCAACGCCGACGAGCAAACGCTGGAGTTCGTGATGCCGCACGCCGACTACGCCCAGGAGTGGACCGTGGAATTGGACACCAACGATCCGACCGGCGAGTCCGACCACGTCGTCAACGCCGAGGAGAAGGTCACTGTGCCGTCGCGTTCGCTGCTCGTGTTGCGTAAGACGCTCTGACGTGAAGACTCTGTGACGTGAAGACTCTGTGACGCATGGTATTACCAGTTCTGGCCAGCTACCGTCTGCAGTTGCGTGGTGAATCGAGCGGGTACGCGTTCACCTTCGCCGACGCCGAGAACCTGCTGGAGTACCTCGACGAGTTGGGTGTCACGCATTTGTACCTGTCCCCCATCACGACGGCGGTCCGCGGCTCCAGCCACGGCTACGACGTCACCGACCCCACGGCGGTCTCCCCCGAGCTCGGCGGCCCCGACGGGCTGGCACGACTGTCGGCGGCCGCCCGGGCGCGCGGGCTGGGCCTGATCGTCGACATCGTGCCCAACCACCTCGGCGTCGACCGGCCCGAACAGAACCCGTGGTGGTGGGACGTCTTGCGGCACGGCCGCTCGTCGGCCTACGCGGCGTTCTTCGACATCGACTGGGACCTACGCGACGACGGCCGGATCGTGTTGCCCGTCTTGGGTTCCGACGAGGACGCCGCCGCGCTGCACGTCGACGGGGACGTGCTGCGGCTGGGTGATCTGGCGTTCCCGATCGCGCCCGGCACTGCGACGGGCACCGGTCCCGAGGTGCACGATCGTCAGCACTACCGGCTGGTGGGATGGCGCAACGGCGTGTGCGGCTACCGCCGGTTCTTCTCGATCACCTCGCTGGCCGGGTTGCGCCAGGAGGACCCCGCGGTGTTCGACGCCAGCCATGCCGAGGTCGCCCGCTGGTTCGCCGACGGACTGGTCGACGGCGTGCGGGTCGACCACCCGGACGGATTGTCGGATCCCTGCGGGTATCTGGCCCGGCTGCGCGACCTCGTGGGCCCGGACGCCTGGATCGTCATCGAAAAGATCCTGGCTCCCGACGAGGCGCTCGAGCCCACGCTGCCGGTGGCCGGCACCACCGGTTACGACGTGCTGCGCGAGGTGGGCGGGGTCTTCGTCGACCCGGCGGGCGCGCCGGCGCTGACGGCGCTGGCCGCGTCCGCGCCGGTGGACTACGCGGCGATGCCGGCGCTGCTGGCTGAGCTCAAAATCCGTTCGGCCACCCAATCTTTGGGCAGCGAGCTGCGCAGGCTGCGCCGCAGCGTCGTCGCCGCGGCCGGCGCAGATGATCCGCTGCTGCCCGAGGCGGTGGCCGCCCTGCTCAGCCGCATCGGCGTCTACCGCTCCGACTATCCGGGCCTGGCCGCGATCATGCCGACCGCGCTGGCCGAAACCCAGGCGGCCGCAACGCACCTGGGCCCCGCGCTGCAGGTGCTGGCCGCGGCACTGGTCCACGGCGGCGAGCCGGCCACCCGGCTGCAGCAGCTGTGCGGCGCGGTGACCGCCAAGGCGACCGAGGACTGCCTGTTCTACCGCGACCCCCGGCTGGTGTCGCTCAACGAGGTCGGCGGTGAGCCGCACCGCTTCGGTGTCGGTGTCGCGGAGTTCCATCAGCGCGCCGCCACCCGGGCCGGGCTGTGGCCGCAGGCGATGACCACCCTGACCACCCACGACACCAAGCGCGGTGAGGACGTGCGCGCCCGGATCGGTGTGCTCTCGCAGGTGCCGTCGCTGTGGACCGAGTTCGTCGCCCGCTGGGAGGCGAAGGCGCCCTCCCCCGACGCGGCGACCGGGCAGTTCTTGTGGCAGAACATCTTCGGGGTGTGGCCGCTCAGCGGGGAGGTGACCGACGAGCTGCGGCAGCGACTGCACGCCTACGCCGAGAAGGCGATCAGGGAGGCGTCCTGGCACACCTCGTGGAACGATCCGGACGCGGACTTCGAGGACGCGGTGCACCGGTGGCTGGACACCGTGCTCGACGGCCCGGTCGCCGGCCAACTGAGCGAGCTCGTCGCTCAACTCAACGCGCACGCCGCGAGCGACGCGCTGGGGCAGAAGCTGCTCGCGCTGACCGTGCCCGGGGTGCCCGACATCTACCAGGGCACCGAACTGTGGGACGACAGCCTCGTCGACCCGGACAACCGCCGCCCGGTCGACTACGCCGCCCGCCGGGCCGCCGTGGCGGAGTTGCGGCATCCCAAGCTGCGGGTGGTCACCACGGCGCTGCGGCTGCGGCGGTCCCATCCGGGGTGCTTCCTGCGCGGTGCCTACATCCCGGTGCTGGCCGGCGGCGAGGCCGCCGAGCACGTCGTGGCGTTCCGCCGCGGCGACGACATCCTGGTCGCGGTGACCCGCTGGACGGTGCGGCTGGCCGAGAGGGGTTGGGGCGACACCGTGCTGCCGCTACCCGACGGGTCCTGGACGGACGCGCTGACCGGCGCCGTCGCCGACGGCCCCACGTCGGCCGGCCAACTGTTCGCGGACCTGCCCGTCGTGCTGCTGGAGCGCCGCCGTGACTGAATTCCGGGTCTGGGCACCCAAACCGGAGCTGGTCCGGCTCGACGTCGACGGCCAGGTGCATTCGATGGCGCGCACGGCCGACGGCTGGTGGCATGCGACCGTCGACGCGGCGCCGGACGCCCGCTACGGCTACCTGCTCGACGACGACGCCACCGTGCTGCCCGACCCGCGATCGCCGCGCCAGCCCGACGGGGTGCACGAGCGCTCCCGGTTGTGGGATCCCGCGCGGGCCGCCTGGACCGACTCCGGGTGGCGTGGCCGGCCGGTCGAGGGGTCGGTGCTCTACGAGCTGCACGTCGGTACCTTCACCGCCGCCGGTACCTTCGATTCCGCGATCGAAAGACTCGACTACCTGGTCGATCTCGGGATCGACTTCGTCGAACTGATGCCCGTCAACTCCTTCGCGGGCACCCACGGGTGGGGCTACGACGGCGTGCTGTGGTACAGCGTGCACGAACCCTACGGGGGTCCCGACGGCCTGGTCCGGTTCGTCGACGCCTGCCACGCACGGGGTTTGGGCGTGCTGATCGACGCGGTGTTCAACCACCTGGGCCCGTCGGGCAACTACCTGCCCAAGTTCGGCCCCTACCTGTCGTCGGGCAGCAACCCGTGGGGCGAGGGCATCAACGTCGCCGACGCCGACTCCGACGAGGTGCGCCGCTACATCATCGGGTGCGCGCTGCGCTGGATGCGCGACTTCCACGCCGACGGGCTGCGCCTGGACGCCGTGCACGCGCTGGTGGACACCACCGCCATCCACATCCTCGAGGAGTTGGCAGCAGAAACCGATTGGCTTGCCCAGCAGCTGGGCCGCCCGCTGTCGCTGGTCGCCGAAAGCGACCTCAACGACCCGCGGCTGATCACCGCCCGCGAGCGCGGCGGGTACGGGATCACCGCGCAATGGGCCGACGACATCCATCACGCCATCCACACCGCGGTCTCCGGGGAAAGACAGGGCTACTACGCCGATTTCGGGTCGCTGGCGACGCTGGGGCAGACGCTGCGGCACGGCTACTTCCATGCCGCGACCTATTCGTCGTTCCGGCGCCGCCGCCACGGGCGTCCGCTGGACACCTCGAGCATTCCGGCAACCCGGCTGGTGGCCTACACCTGCACCCACGACCAGGTCGGCAACCGGGCCCTCGGGGACCGCCCGTCGCAAAACCTGACCGCCGGCCAGTTGGCGGTCAAGGCCGCCCTCGCGATCGGATCACCTTATACGGCAATGCTTTTCATGGGCGAGGAGTGGGGCGCCTCGACGCCGTTCCAGTTCTTCAGCTCGCATCCCGAGCCGGAGCTGGCCAAGGCCACCGCCGAGGGGCGCAAAGCCGAGTTCGCCGAGCACGGCTGGGACGCCGACGACATCCCCGACCCGCAGGACCCGCAGACGTTCCAGCGCTCCAAGCTCGACTGGGACGAGGTCGGCGCCGGCGAGCACGCCCGCCTGCA
Organism: Mycobacterium helveticum; assembly: GCF_007714205.1. GTDB lineage: Bacteria > Actinomycetota > Actinomycetes > Mycobacteriales > Mycobacteriaceae > Mycobacterium > Mycobacterium helveticum. The sequence goes on from NZ_VMQU01000068.1 coordinate 21,893, forward strand.
CCGGGTCTATCGCGACCTGATCGCGTTGCGGCACAACGACCCCGACCTGGCCGACCCGTGGCTGGATCACCTCGCCGTCGACTACGACGAGGACGAACGCTGGATCATGTTGCGGCGCGGCCGGTTGCGTATCGTGTGCAACCTGGGCAACGGGCCGGCGACGGTGCCGGCCACCGGCGAGGTGGTGCTGGCCTGGGGCGAACCGGCCGTCGACGCCGGCCGCACCGTGCTCGAGGGCCACTCCTTCGCCATCCTCTCCGTGGCCGAGCAGACGTGAAAGCCCCCTCCAACGGGCGGCGGGTCACGATGGCCACACAAGGACTGCCCCCGAACACCTACCGGCCACTGTCGGTGGCCGTAGTTCAGACCAGCTCACCTCCGTCATCGGGTGCCCACCGCGAGTTGGGCCGATTTGTCGCCGTTCCGGCAAGCTAGATTGAGCCCATCGGGATCCGGTCATTCTGGGGGTTCCGAAAGCCCGAAATCGCATGGCGGACGGTTTGCTGTGTGCGATCGTGGTATCGGTAATCCCTCGCCACAAGGGCCTTAGGGCTCTAAGATAATCAACGTGCATTCGCTAGCTTATTAACGCGACCCGCGAAGGGACCTCGAACGCGGTCGCAGCACAAACCGATCAATGGAAGGGGTCAGAGACTCTTGAATGAGTCCGAAAAAGTGCGTCATGTTGACCGTATGCCTGGGATGGCGGTCTACGCGGAGCAGTTGCGCATGGTCAACTTGCGGGTAACCCGCCCACGGGTAGGCATTCTCGGGGTGGTGCAGGCACACCCGCACGCCGACACGGAGTCGATCTTCGGCAACATCCGTGCCGCCCTGCCCGAGGTATCGCGGCAGACCGTGTACGACGTTCTGCATACCCTGACTGAGGTGGGGCTGCTGCGACGGTTTCAGCCGTCGGGTTCGGTCGCTCGCTACGAGACCCGGGTCGGCGACAACCACCATCACTTCGTCTGCCGTGGGTGCGGCACCATCGCCGACGTTGACTGTTCCGTCGGTGAGAAGCCCTGCCTGATTCCGTCGGACGGCTGCGGGTTCCGGCCCGACGAGACCGAGGTCATCTATTGGGGTTTCTGCCAGACCTGCTCGGGGGGGCCCGTGACCGAGGTCGCCATGCCGACCGCTCCCGCCCAGGCGAGTAGCGCCACCCGCGATCACAACCTGACAATTCCGCGTCAGGAAGTGATGCCATGGCAGAGGAGCACCTCCCCGTTGCCGAAGCGAACACTGATCCTCAACAGGGAAATTGCCCTGTTGGGAACGTTCACCTCGACGGGAACGTCCACCGCAAGCGCCCCGTGGAGGGTGGCGGCAACCAGGACTGGTGGCAGCACCGGCACAACCTGAAGATCCTGCATCAGAACCCCGCCATCGCCGATCCGATGGGCGAGGTACGACTATGCCGCTGAGGTCGCGAACCTCGACGTCGACCCACTGAGTCCACCCCGGCCAGGGTGGCCGCCAGCGCCACCGCGAGCACCCCGTCCAGGCGATGGCGCACCCCGCGGGGTTGGCGTGGATCGGTTACCCGGGCCAGCATCTCAACAACCCGGCCCGTGCCGGCGGAACGTCGGCCAACTCGCCCACGAGTGGGGTCGGAGTCGTCGACAACACACAGCGTGGGCGATCATGGCACAGCGGGCAGGGCAGCTACCTGCGGATGTGACTGGTATGGACTGTGATCATCCATGACGCTGCGTGCCTGCCCAACTCACCCGGCGCGTCGCGGACCGCTCAAGCTCAGGTCAACTCAGGTCGCAGGCTCACATCGCGACTTCGCCGAGGCCCTGCGGGAAACCTCAAACCCGATCGATTCCAGTTTATAAACCCGACCGATTCTAGTTATAGATCCGACCGTGTCACGACCGTGTCCAGTTTACAAACGACTTTTCAGTTTAGATCCGACCATTTCCAGTTTGTAAATCCGACAATTTCCAGTGTCATCAAAACTATATCGAAGACCGACCGGCTTGCGGTACGTTTCGACTCGATTGCTCGAATGCAGTGTCGGATCCCGCCCTTTCGCAGGGCTGGCAATGACCGTGAGGTGGAATGCCGTGAGTTCTCCTATGTACATTGACCCCGCCGTCGTCCAGTGGCTGACTGCGAACCTTGACAGCATCGGCACGAACTTGGCAAGCGCCCACGCGGCGGCGGCGGGCCCGACGACCGGAGTAGCGGCGGCCGCGGCCGACGAGGTGTCGGCGGCGGTCGCATCGGTGTTCGGCCGGGCCGGGGCGGAGTATCAGGCGCTGGCCGCGAAGGCAGCGGCCTTCCATGAGCAGTTCACGCGCGCCATGGCGACCGGCGCGGCGTCCTATGTCAGCACCGAGGCGGCCAATCTGCAGCAAATGGCCGAAGCTGCAGTGCGCGCGCCGGCTAATGCGATCAATACGTTTTTCACGCAAGAAACAGGGCGTCCGCTGATCGGTAACGGCGCCAATGGATCTACCAATGCCCAGGGGGTGGGCACGGCCGGCGGGGCCGGCGGATGGTTGTACGGCAGCGGCGGTCAAGGTGGTGCCAGCACGGCATCGGGCGCGGTCGGCGGTGCTGGCGGATCGGCGGGCTTGATCGGTAGTGGCGGGGCCGGCGGCATGGGCGGTGCCGGCGCCGCCGGTGGTGCCGGTGGTGCCGGTGGGTGGTTGGCCGGGAGTGGCGGGGCCGGCGGCCTGGGCGGTGCCGGCGCGGCCGGTGGCGCCGGCGGCCGGGCGTGGCTGTTCGGCGCCGGCGGTGCCGGCGGTGCCGGCGGATCATCCACTGATCCTCTTCTGCCTGGTGGTGCCGGCGGTGTCGGCGGTCACGGAGGGTTGTTCATGGGCCATGGTGGTCCAGGCGGTGCCGGCGGGGCGGGCGCCCCGGGCCTTACGGGCAATGCCTCTAATCCGGATGGTGGTGCCGGTAGTGCCGGTGGTGTCGGTGGTGCCGGTGGCCGGGGCGGGCTCATATTGGGCGCCGGCGGTGACGGCGGCATCGGCGGGCAGGGCGGCGCCGGTGGTGCGTCCGCCAGTGGCGGTATCCCCGGCACTCCCGGCGCCGGCGGTATCGGCGGTGTCGGAGGTCACGGCGGCATCTTGGGCGCCCAGGGCGCTCACGGCGCTCAGGGCGCTCAGGGTGCTCACGGCGCGACCGGGTAGAGCTATTCAGCTGGCACGGCTGTGACTTGAGCGGCTATGTGGCCTGGCGGCTCTGTGGCCCCTGTTGAACGAATCGACCTGAGTTGTCGTCGCGGTTTGCGAACCTTGCTGCGGCATTGACCAATCCCGTGTCCGTCCCCGAAACGCCCTGCAGCACAGTAGATCGACAATAGTATCGATGATTCGGTCCGATGAGCGGGCACATCAACCGGCCGAACGCGCCGCACGCCGACACCTCGGCCGTCACAGAAAGCCCAACTGCGAGAACAGTTGCCACGGATCCAACGAGGCAAGTTCGACGCCAGCAACCCAGATCGTCACATGAACGCACGCCGACCGCCGCGGCGCTGCCCGGCACCCGCACCCCGTCCCGGCCTCAGTCTGGCCACTGCTTCTTGGCCGCGTGCTCACGAAGGCGGCGCATTCGCCCATAGCAGTGCTCGCGGCCGAGGTAGTTGACCCGGGCACCGCAGTCGATGCAGTCTCGTCGTCGTTTCCCCCCGGCCGCAACCAGTTCCACAACAGGCCTAACCTGCATCGACGGGCCTCGCGCGTCGGCTGTCTTCGGCTCCGGCAGAAACGGCCGCGGCCAAGTGAGGCGAGTGGTTCGAACGGGGTGGTGTCGATCTCGAACAAGTCGTTCGGGGTGCACTGCGGCGTTCGCCGAACAGCACGACCAATGACCTAAAGATCCACAGCTGCCACTACTTCGCGTGCAACCCGGTCCGTATCACGCGATTGCTCTGTACACTTTGAGCGGTGTCCAAACGGGTAATCGCACACTCCACGGTCTGCCTGAACATGATCGTGAAAGACGAGGCCGATGTCGTCGCGGAGACGCTTGATTCGGTCGCGCCTTACATCAGCTCGTGGGTAATCGTCGACACCGGCTCCACCGACGGAACCCAGGACGTGATCCGCAAACACATGGCCCGCCTGGGTATCCCGGGCGAGCTTCACGAAAGACCATGGCGCAATTTCGGCCACAACCGCACCGAGGCATTGAGCCTCGCCCAAGGCCACGGCGACTACATCTGGGTCATCGACGCCGACGACATCGTCGTGGGCACACCCGAGTTCACCCAACTCAGCGCCGACATCTACCGCATGCGCCTCGGGGACGCCTCCTTCACCTACTGGCGCCCGCAGCTGTTCCGCGACGGGGTTTGCGTGCGCTATGAAGGCGTCGTCCACGAGACGGCCGTATGGGAGTCCGACTACGTCGCTGGGCGCCTCGAGGGCGCCTACCACGTCGAATCTCGTCGCCTCGGTGCCCGCAGTCAGGATACGCAGAAGTATGCGCGTGATCGCGACCTGTTGCTGGCCGAGGTCGAACGCAACCCCGAGGATGCGCGGTCGGTGTTCTATCTGGCTCAGAGTTACTTCGATCTCGGTGATTTCGTCAACGCCCGTAAGTGGTATGAGCGGCGAGTCGAGATGGGCGGCTTGGACGAGGAGGTCTATTACTCGATGCTCCGGCTCGCCGAGTCGATGGCGCGACTCGATTGGCCGTGGCTAGTTGTCCAGGACGCCTACCTCCAGGCTTGGGAGTTTCGACCGATCCGCGCCGAGGCGCTATATGCCATCGCTCGGCGGTACCGCGAAGAGCAGCGCTACCTGCCCGGTCACATGTTTGCCCAGCGCGCCGCCCAAATCCCTTTTCCCGAAAAGGATCTCTTGTTTGTCGGCGCGGACGTCTATGCCTGGCGTGCGATCGACGAGCAGGCGGTGTGCGCCTCCCAGCTCGGCAAGCATGCGGAAGCATTTCTGCTGTGTCGGCGCCTGCTGGCCCTCCCCGACATCCCCGACGGTGATCGGCAACGGATCGCGGTCAACCGCGACGTCAGCGTGCCGGTCATGCTCAAGGCGGCGTCATCGTATCCCGACGCGCTGGTGCAGCGCCTGGTCGCCGGCCCGGGCGCTCAAGTTGTCGTGAGCCTGGTCGCCGGACCGGGCCGCGAGACCACCGAGCAGGCCATCAACTCGTTTCTGAACTGCTGCCTCGATCTGCCACTGTGGTTCGGGCGCTTCCTCGTGGTCGATGTCGGCCTGTCAGCCCCCGACCGCGCGATGCTGCGTGAGCGCTACGGGTTCCTCGAGTTTGTCGATTGCAGCACCGGCGACGCGCCCGCCACACAGCTCGTGCGGCTTCGCGCTCAGATCCAGGGACGGTTCTGGCTGCACCTGGGCCAAGGCTGGCGGTTCTTTGCGCCCGAGAATTTCATCACTCGCATGATCGCGGTGCTCGAATCCGAACCGCAGGTATTCCAGGTGGGCATCAACTTCGCCGATGCGGGCGAGCTGACCGGCTTGTGCGCGGCCGAGCAGCAGGTGCGCCGCTCACCCGACGCCGGCCGCTACGTCCTGGCCGAGGCGGTGGCCAGCGGCCCGGCGATGTTCGACACCGCGCGCCTAGATCGGGCTGGCGGCATAGGGGGCAGCGACCCAGATCCCATCGCCGAACTCGGTTGGCGGGCGGCCGCGGTCGGACTACAGACCGCCAGCCTCGACGAGGTGCTCTGCATCGCATCAGCACGACTCGTGCAGCAACCCAAAGCTACGGCGCGGGTGGCGAAGAAGGCCGCAGCCCGACCCGCCCAGCAACCCAAAGCCCCGGCACCGGTCACGAAGAAGGCGCCGGCGAAGAAGGGACATCGGCCGAAAACACCTCCTCGGTGACCGGATCGAGGCCCGGCGGTGATCGGTACCCATTGATACCCACCCCGACCGCGTGCTGCTGCGTGAGCGCTGCGGGTTCCTCGGGTTTGCCGATTGCGGCCGCGGTGGCCGTCGGGGTCGTGTCGCGCGACCGAGGGCGTTCGCCAGCCGCAACGTTTCTGGGCCGGTGTCCGGCCCGGATGAATAGGGCTGTGTGGTGCGGCTGGCAGATCCCAACCCCGCCGAGATCGACATGCGGTGCCTGCTGATCGTCAGTTCCTCGCAAATGCATTGGTACTTAAACGCTTTCGGTGAGCCGATATTCACCTAGGCACTACCCACTACCCGACGATGTGAAGCCTGCAGGCATTTCTCGCGCGGCGCTTGGCTCAGCGGCGGCTTAAGAAGTCGGTCTTGCATTCCAGGTCATCGCGACAAAATCAAGACGCCACAGCGATTCGAATAGCTTGCGACCGAATTCCATCAGCTCCGCCGCGTTGGCTCGTAGCGGCTCCTTGCTCTGCGCCACGCGCGTAGCAATCTGCCGAATCGTTCGACGGCCATCGACCTGCTGCACGAAGCGCAACTGAGCCGGGGTGAGTCCCGTACGCCAATTCGGCCGGTAAATCTCTTCGCCGTCCAAACCGCAACGCATGCGCATCCGCGGCACGTAATCAAGCGCGTCAGCGGCTGAAAAATCGATCCTGTAGCTTATTTCCGCTCGGTCAGGTCGGCATGCAATGAAAAAATGACATGCGTTCAAGACGTGCAGATCCTCTATCACTGACCACAGCTTGGCCTCCGGCAACGCATTCATGGCTCGATCGAGCGAGCCCCCCGGGCTAAACCAATCGTGCGGGTAATACGGAGCATTAATCAGCCATCCCTGGAAAACCAATCCAGCTAAGTGGACGAGATCAAGAGTTTCATCGACGGTAAAACTGCGCTCGGGGCCACTCAGAAACACACTGGCCAGGGCGGCGTCGGACTGCGCCGAAACCGGTGACATTTTGAAGTAATTGTGAACGGGGTGCTCGGGCGGTAGCGCCGAGATAATTTCTCTAACCTTTTGAACCGACTCGCCGTCGGGACGTAGACCCATGTTACTGAAGGCCAGTTGCAGCATTTCGATGCCGATTCGGCCGTATTTCGCGTTGAGCATTACGCCGAGGGCACCGTCGGGCCGCAGACAAGCGCCAAGCGCTTTCATGCCTGCCGCAGCGTCTGGCAGATGATGCAAAACGCCGGTCGACACTATGAGGTCGAAGTCGCGTCCCAGCGTCTGTACTTTTTCAAGCCGAAGCCGTTGCAACTCCAGGTTCCACAACCCGTATCTGTCTTTCAGGGATTGCAGGTGGTCCAATGCCGGTTGACTGGTGTCGATCGCTACTACTTTCGCGGCACGGTTCGTGAACGCAAAAACCGCAGCCTGGTTGGCGCCGCAACCCGCAATCAAGATATCGAGGGTGTCTTTGTATTCGCGGTCAGGCCATAAAATCGGGTGGGCGTGAATAGGATCGAACCATTCCCAATTGTTTTCGGTCCATGTCTTGAGGTCCTGTATCGGTTCCGGATAACTCCGCGACTCGTATCGCGGGGAAAGAACGTCGGCACGTAGATCCTCAGTCATTTCAGCAGTAGGCCCTCCCAGTCGAATGTTGATCGAGGATCGCTTGTCGCCGAGAGCCTCACTAGGTCCCACATCCTCGCACAGCGAATTATCAGCTAACTCCCGCTCTGCCGCAAGGAAACACGTCGATTGGTCGAAATCGACATGATGAACGTGACACGCCGGGAGAAGGTCCCGGCAGGTCGGCCCCGTGTGTCACGTGTTGGTTGAACCGACTATAGCGGTGCTGACGCTACCTACGGCGAGTCGTTGGCCCTTGGCTCCGGACCGGGTGCGTGCGGCCATCGTCGGAAGCATAGCTTAGTGGTCTGGCCCGTTAATTCGTCGGGGGTTGTTGCCAGGCGGTGGGGTCGCCGAGGTAGAGGCCGCAGGCGCAGTCGAGGGCTTCTTCGGGGCTGCCCGAGGTGGTTCCGTTGGGCAGGAATGAGTCTTCGTATTTGCCGCTGCTGGCGAGGTAGATCGCAAATCCCCACCGGTTGGCCGAGCCGCCGTAACGTAGCCGCATCAGCGGCATGACGTCCTGGTCGGGCAAGGCGGCCTCGACGTAGGCGAACTGGCCGCGGAATCGCGTGGCGATGTCGGCGAGTTGGGGCCAGCGGTCACGGGCATGCTCGCGTAGTTTCCAGCGCAGCGAGTTCTTGGTCGATTCCGGTGGTGTCGGCATGGGGTTGATCGTGCCCGATCCCGGTGGCGCGGTCAGGGCCTCGGCGTGTCGCGGGGGTGCAACCACCCACCGATGTGACGGTTGGGACATGAGTGATGAATGTGATTGTGCGGATGTGGCGTCGTGGTGATGACCAGCCCGTATCTGATCGTCCTGGACGCGGCCGACCGCCACAGACTCACCCGCTGGGTGTGGGCCGGGTCCACCCCGCAAAAGCTGGTGCTGCGGGCATTGATCGTGTTGCTGGCTGCCGACGGCGCGTCGAACGCGGCGATCGCCGACGCGCTCGGCATCTGCGTGGACACCGCCCGCAAGTGGCGGGCCCGGTTCCACGACAAAGGCATCGACGGTCTGGCCGACGCACCACGTTCGGGTCGCCCACCGATCTACACCCCGGCCGATCGGGCCACGGTGA
>NZ_VMQU01000069.1 GCF_007714205.1 Mycobacterium helveticum
ACGATTTTCCCTTGCACGAAGGGCATTTCCGTGTCACGACACAGCCATCACCCACATCAGGCTGAAAAATCAGGGTCTGACTTTGCTGGTGTTCCTGCCGGGCATCATCGAACAGGGCGCGTCCACGTACTCGGCCGCCACCGGTCAGACCCAGCAGCCGTTTCTGGGCCGTTGGCTGCTGCTGACCGCGGCGCTGTTCGCGGTCAGCGCCGTCGCGTATGCCGTCCGGCTCGCCGTCGGCCGGCGGTGTCGGTCGTGAGGCGGTGGTTCTCCTGCGGAAATTCTCCACGCCCGCTCCGAGTCTTCTTGGAGAACCGCGCTCGACGCGCCGCGGCGGCTTCGGACAACTACAGTCGGGTCATGGCACCTCGCACCGGCAGGGCGGCGGCGGTGGTGTGCGGCGTCGTGGCCCTGTCCGCCTGGGTGATCGGTGTCGCGCCGGGGACCGCGGCGGCGACCACCGTCGCGTCCGCGAGCGCGAGTCCCGCACCCCCCACCCCGAGAGGCGCCCTGCCCGTCCAGCCCGTCGGCGGGGGTGCCTGCATCATCGGCCTGAACTGCGGGTGCATCCGCAACGTCACATGTCCCCGGCCGCACGCCCGGCGTCCGGCCGTTCCGAACATCGGCTCCGATCACCGCGCCGCCCCCACCGCCCCGCCCACGCCGTGACGACTCCGCCGACTCTCCCGGACGCGGCTTTCCTATCATGTGGTGATGAGCGCCGGTGGCCTGGAAATCATGGGCTCGCCGGCATTCGCCGTCGAGGACTCGGCCCGGTTCCGCGCCCAGGGCTGGTGGTCTGACGCAACGCTGGCCGACGCGGTCGGCCGCCACGCCGCACAGGCACCCGATCGTCCCGCCTACATCGACCATCCCGGCCACTCGCTGACGTGGAGCGGGTTCGACAGCGCGGCAACGGCTCTGGCCGGGCAGCTGACCGCCGTCGGCGTCGCGCGCGGCGACCGGGTTGCGGTGTGGCACGGGGATTCGGCCGCGATCCACGTGCTGTTCGTCGCCATCGAACGCTGCGGCGCCGTCGTGGTCGGTATCGGCGCGCGCGCCGGCACCCGCGAGGCCGCCGCGATCCTGCGTGGCGCCCGGCCGAAGATCATGATCAGCGACCGCGTGCGCGGCGGCGCCGCGGCCGGTGTCGGCGCCGAGTCCGGGCTGCCCGTGCTCACCCTGTGCGGCCTGCGCCTCGACACCGACGCTTCGCCCGCGGCCCCGGGCAGCGATGCCCGGCTCGGCCCCGACGACGTCTTCCTGATCAACTCGACCTCCGGGACCACCGGGGTGCCCAAGTGCGTGGTGCACACCCAGAACCGTTGGCACTACTTTCACCAGAAGGCCGTCGCCAACGGGCGCCTGCGGCCCGACGACGTGTTCCTGCCGGTCATCCCCATGCCGTTCGGGTTCGGGATCTGGACCAGCCACACCACCCCGATCTACCTCGGTGCCGCCGCCGTCATCCTCGAGCGGTTCACCACCACGGCGGCGTGCGAGGCGATACAGAGACACAAGGCCACGGTGTTATGTTGTGTCAGCACGCAATTGACCATGCTGATGGCGGATCCGGCCACCCGTGGCTACGACCTGAGCTCACTGCGTGTGGTGTTCACCGGCGGGGAGGCGCTGCCGTATCGGCCCGCCGCCGAGTTCGAGGATCTGACCGGTGCGACGATCCTGCAGTTTTACGGCTCGAACGAGACCGGGCTGCTCAGCGCAACCACCCTCGACGACCCGCGCCAGCGCCGCCTGCGCACCGGCGGCCGGGTCGTCCCGGAGATGGCGGTCCGGCTCTTCGACGGGGACCGCGACGTCACCGACACGGGGCGGGGCCAGCCCGCCTGCCGGGGCCCGGCGACCAGCCTCGGCTACCTCGGCGGCACCGACCACGACAACCTGTTCACGCGCGACGGGTGGATGCGGATGGGCGACATCTGCGAGATCGACGCGGACGGCTATCTGAGCGTGACGGGGCGCACCTCGGATTTCATCCTGCGTGGCGGCAAGAACATCAGCGCGCCGCAGGTCGAGGATGCCGTCACCACCCATCCCGCGATTGCGGTGGCCGCGGCGGTGGCGATGCCCGATCCGGTGTTCGGCGAGAAGGTCTGCCTCTACGCCGAGCTCACCGGTTCGCAGGGCATCGACCTGCCCGAGTTGGCCGAATACCTTTTGGCGCAAGGCGTTTCCAAGGAACTGTTCCCCGAGCGGCTGATCGTGCTCGACGAGCTGCCCCGTTCGTCGGGCGGCAAAATAGCCAAAGGCCTGCTCCGCGACGACATCCGCGCCAGAATGGAGGCCGATGAGCAAGGGTGCTGACGCCAGGCGGGGCGGCCTTCAGGTGTGGTCACCGTCGGTGGTTCCCCCGATCGGGGTCGAGCTGACCGACGAGCAGGCGCTGGCGGTCGCGTTCCGGCATCTGGCCGCCATCGGGTTCGCCGAGAACATGGCCGGCCACATCACCTGGCAGCTCGACGGCCAGACCGACATGCTGGTCAATCCGTGGGGCCTCTGGTGGGCCGAGCTCACCGCCTCCGACATCTGCGCCGTCGACAGCGACGCCCGGGTGGTCCGCGGTCGCTGGGACGTGACCCCGGCCATCCACATCCACACCGAACTGCACCGGGCCCGCCGCGACGCGCGGGTGGTCATCCACAACCATCCCTACTACGTGTGCGTGCTCGCCGCGCTGGGCAGGCTGCCCGAGTTGGTGCATCAGACCGGCTCGCTGTTCCTCGACGACCTGTGCCTGGTGGACACCTACGACGGCGAGATCGACAGCCCCGCCCGGGCCGCGGAACTCGCGGCGCGCATCGGAGGGACCAACCTGACGATTCTGGCCAACCACGGCGTCATCGCCACCGGCCGCAACCTGCCGGAGGCCGTCTACCGCGCGGCCTCGATCGAACGGGTGTGCAAGCTCGCCCACGACGTCATGCTCACCGGCCGGGAGCCCGTCACCATGGACTGGTCGGACATGGCGGGCATGCAACGGTCGCTCGTCGAACGCGCGGCCGACGTGTACTGGGCGGGGGCGGCGCGGATGACCATCAAGGCCGACCCGGATGTGCTCACGTGAATCCCCGGTCATCCCGGGTGAATCCAGGGCGGCGACACGCCGGTCGGCGGCACCGCCAGTTCACCCTCGAAGCCGTCATTTCACACTCGATTGGAGATTGACGGGTGAAGTCGATCGACGACCTGGCCGCGGACCTCAACTTCACGACCGCCAAGACGGGGGACACCCGCTCGGTCACCTTTCTGCCCGACCCGCCCCGGGCGCCGCGCCGCTACACGCTGATCTCGGTCGACGATCACATCGTCGAACCCCCGGACACCTTCACCGGGCGGGTACCGCGCAAATTCGCCGACCGCGCACCCAAAGTCGTCGACACCGAGCAGGGCGGGCAGACCTGGGTCTATGACGGCCGGCAGCTGCCCAACGTCGGGTTCAACGCCGTGGTCGGGCGGCCGGTGTCGGAGTACGGCTTCGAACCCGTCCGCTTCGAGGAAATGCGCAGGGGCGCGTGGGACATCCACGAGCGCGTCAAGGACATGGACCTGAACGGCATCTACGCCTCGCTCAACTTTCCCTCGTTTCTGCCCGGCTTCGCCGGACAGCGGCTGCAGCAGGTGACCACGGACCGCGAACTGGCCCTGGCCGCCGTCCGCGCCTGGAACGACTGGCACCTCGAGGTGTGGGCGGGGTCCTACCCCGAGCGAATCATCCCCTGCCAGCTGCCGTGGCTGCTGGACCCCGCGGTCGGCGCAGAGATGATCTACGAGAACGCCGAGCGCGGTTTCCCCGCCGTCACCTTCAGCGAGAACCCGGCGATGCTGGGACTGCCGAGCATCCACTCGGGGCACTGGGACCCGATGATGGCGGCGTGTGCCGAGACGGGCACCGTCGTCAACCTGCACATCGGGTCGTCGGGATCCTCGCCGTCGACCACCGAGGACGCGCCCCCGGACGTGGCCGGCGTGCTGTTCTTCGCCTATGCGATCTCGGCGGCGGTCGACTGGCTGTACTCCGGGCTGCCCAGCAGATTCCCCGACCTGAAGATCTGCCTGTCCGAGGGGGGGATCGGCTGGGTCGCCGGGCTGCTCGACCGTCTCGACCACATGCTCAGCTACCACGCGATGTACGGCACCTGGCAGGCGCTCGGTGAAAGCCTCACTCCGGCAGAGGTTTTCACTCGTAACTTCTGGTTCTGCGCGGTCGAGGACAAGTCGTCGTTCGTACAGCGGGACCGCATCGGCGTGGACAACATCATGCTGGAGGCCGACTACCCGCACTGCGACTCGACCTGGCCGCACACCCAGGAGACCGTCCACGGGCAGATCGGGGATCTGCCGCAGGACGTGATTCGCAAGTTCACCTGGGAGAACGCGTCCCGGTTGTACCGGCACCCGGTGCCGGCCGAAGTGCAGCGCGATCCCGAGGCGTTCTGACTTCCAGGCGGATCGTCGGCGTCAGTCGCTTCGGGTAGGCATGACTCCGAGTAGACATGATAAAGTCTTCAACTGTTCGAATGTTGGAACGGTGAAGTCTTCAGGAGGACTGTGGTGTCGGCGCCGCTGTACCAACTCAAGGCCGAATTGTTCAAGACGCTCGCCCATCCGGCGCGAATCAGGATCCTCGAGCTGTTGGCAGCGCAGGATCGATCGGTCGCCGAGTTGTTTCCCGAGGTGGGTTTGGAGGCGTCGAACCTGTCGCAGCAGTTGGGAGTTTTGCGCCGCGCCGGGGTGGTGAGTTCACGCAAGGAGGGGAGCACCGTGATTTATTCGATCGCATCCCCGAACATCGCGGAATTGTTGATGGTCGCGCGAAATGTGCTGGCCGGGGTGTTCAGCGACCGGGCCGCGATGCTCGATGACCTACGAGCGGGTGAACGGTAGCCCGATGAGTTGGATTGGCAAGATCTTGCGTGTCGGCCGCGTGGTGGAAGGTGCCGGTCCAGCCCCGGAGGCTGTCATGGATCCGCCTGCGGGAGTGCGGGGTTCGCTGCAGATCCGACATGTCGATGCGGGGTCGTGCAACGGCTGCGAGGTGGAGATCTCGGCCGTGTTCGGTCCGGTGTACGACGCCGAACGATTCGGGGCGCGGCTGGTCGCCTCGCCCCGGCATGCCGATGCGCTGCTGGTGACCGGAGTGGTCACCCGCAACATGGCTGACCCACTGCGCAACACGGTCGCGGCCACACCGCAACCGCGGGTGGTGATCGCCTGCGGCGACTGCGCGGTGAACCGGGGGGTGTTCGCCGATGCCTACGGGGTGGTCGGTGCGGTGGACGAGGTGGTGCCCGTCGACGTCGGAATCCCGGGCTGCCCACCCACACCCGCCGAGATCGTCGCGGCGTTGCGCTCGGTGACCGGAAAGTAATGGCCACGCTCACCATTGCTCCGGCAACCGAGCCGAACACGGCGCACCACCAGGGTTTGGCATCGCTTGCGGGCGGGGCCGTCACGTCGGCGCTGGGCGCACTCGGGGTGTGGGTCGGCTTGCTCGCGGTTTTCGGCACGGTGCGCCCGCTGCATATCGGCTGGCTGATCCCCCTGTCGGGGGTGTATCTGGCCCTCGACCCACTCGGCGGGTTCTTTGTCGCGCTGACGGGTGGGGTCGCCATTCCCGTCGGGGTTTACGCGATCGGCTACGCGCGTCGGGAACATCTCGGGCGGCTCCCGTCGGCAGTGCTGCCGGTGTTCGTGGCGGCGATGCTCCTGGTTCCGGCGGCGGGGTCGGCGACGACCTTCCTGGTGGCGTGGGAGTCGATGGCGCTGGCGTCGCTGATCCTGGTGGTGGCGGATCACACACGGCCCGAAGTGCGTTCGGCCGGTCTGGTGTATGCGGTGATGACGCAGCTCGGGTTCGTGGCCATCCTGACCGGGCTGATGGTGCTGTCGGCGGCCGGCGGCGCGGATCGCTTCGCCGCACTGGCGCCGGTGTCCGGTGGCACGCGTATCGCCGTGTTCGCGCTGACCGTGGCCGGGTTCGGGTCCAAAGCCGGGTTGGTGCCGTTGCATGCCTGGCTGCCGCGGGCACACCCGGAGGCGCCCAGCCCGGTATCGGCGTTGATGAGTGCGGCGATGGTCAACCTCGGTATCTACGGCATCGTCCGGTTCGACCTGCAGCTGCTCGGGCCGGGCCCGCGTTGGTGGGGGCTGGTGCTGCTGGCGATCGGCGCTGTGTCGGCGGTGTACGGGGTGCTGCAGGCCACGGTGGCCACGGATCTCAAACGGCTGCTTGCCTATTCGACCACCGAGAACATGGGGTTGATCACCCTGGCGTTGGGGGCGGCCACGCTGTTCGCGAACTCCGGCGCGCGCGCGGCGGCCACGATCGCGATGGCCGCAGCGGTGCTGCATCTGATCGGGCACGCGGCGTTCAAAGGCCTGGGCTTCATGGCCGCCGGTTCGGTGCTGGCCGCGACCGGGCTGCGTGACTTGGACCGGCTTGGCGGACTGGCCCGCAGAATGCCCGCGACCACAGTTCTGTTCGGAGTGGCCGCCCTGGGGGCGGCCGGACTCCCGCTGGGCGCCGGTTTCGTCGGCGAGTGGCTGCTGATTCAGTCGCTGATCCACGCCGGCGCCAACCACGACACGCTGGTGGCGCTGACCGCGCCGTTGGCGGTCGGCGCGGTGGCCTTGACCACCGGCCTGGGTGTGGCGGCGATGGTCAAGGCGTTCGGCGTCGGGTTTCTGGCACGTCCGCGCTGCGCGGCCGCCGGCGACGCGGCAGAAGCCCCGGGCAGCATGGTCGTCGGGATGGTCATCGCTGGGTGCGTGTGTGTGGTGGCGGCGGTGGCGCCGGGGGTGGCGGCGCCGATGTTGCGGCAGGTCCTCGCCGCGCTGCCTGCGGCGGCGACGGTCCAGTTCAGCGACTTCGGCACGGTGATACGGCTGCCCCGGCTGTCCGGGTCGGTCGCGCCGGGGTGGATCGCCGCGGCGTTGACTGCGGCGGTGGTGCTGGCCGTCGTGCTGGCACGGTGGCGCTCGCGCCGGCGTCCACGACCCGTCCTCCTGCCGCTATGGGCATGCGGTGCCGACGACCTGACGTCGCGGATGCAATACACGGCAACATCATTCGCCGAGCCGCTGCAGCGCGTCTTCGATGACGTATTGCGTCCAGACACCGATATCGAAGTTACCCACCTCGACGAATCGCGATACATGGCTCAGGCGGTCACCTATCGGGCCAAGTTCACTGACGCGATCGAAGACCGCCTCTATACCCCGGTGATCCGTGCGGTGGCCGTGGCGGCCGCTTTGGTGCGGCACGCTCACACCGGCAGCGTGCACCTCTACCTCGCCTACGGTGCGCTCGGCGTGCTGATCGTGATGGTGGTCGCCAGGTGAACCCTATGTCGTTCGTCGCCGGCGTCGCGCAGCTGGCCGTTGTCGTGTTAGGTGCGCCGCTGATGATCGGGCTGATGCGCCAGGTGCGGGCCGCGTTGGAGGGACGCGCCGGTGGCGGGCTGCTGCAACCCTGGCGGGATATACGCAAACAGCTTGGCAAACAACAGATCACCCCGCGGGGCACCACGGTGGTGTTCGCTTCGGCGCCCGCGGTGCTGGCCGGCACCACGCTGCTGATCGTGGCCATCGCGCCGATCGTGGCCACCGGGTCGCCCCTGGACCCGGTCGCCGATCTGTTCGCCGTTGTCGGCCTGCTGTTCCTGGGTACCGTCGCGTTGGCGTTGGCCGGAATCGACACCGGCAGCTCCTTCGGTGGCATGGGCGCCAGCCGCGAGATCACCATCGCCGCGCTGGTCGAGCCGACGATCCTGCTCGCCGTCTTCGCGCTCTCCATCCGCGCCGGGTCGTCCAACCTCGGCGCGGTGGTCGCCAACACGCTCGAGCACCCGGGGCACGTCGCATCGCTGACCGGGGTGTTGGCTTTCGTCGCCCTGGTGGTGGTCATCATCGCCGAGACCGGACGACTACCGGTCGACAACCCGACCACCCACCTCGAGTTGACCATGGTGCACGAGGCGATGACGCTCGAATATGCCGGGCCTCGCCTGGCATTGGTGGAATGGTCATCCGGGATGCGGCTGGCGGTGCTGCTGGCGCTGCTGGCGAATCTGTTCGCACCATGGGGCATCGCCGGAACTCATCCCAGCCCGCTCGACATCGTGATCGGTGTCGTCGCCATCGCGGCCAAGGTCGCGCTGCTGGCCGCGCTGATGGCTGCCGCGGAGGTGTTCATCGCCAAGCTGCGACTGTTCCGGGTGCCCGAACTGCTGGCCGGGTCGTTTCTGCTCGCCCTGCTCGCCGTCACCGCCGCGAACTTCTTCACCGTGGCGGCATGAGGACGCACCGATGACCGACTCGACCTTCGCCACCCTGATCGACTTCGCCGCCGGTGGGCTCCTGCTCGCCGCCGTGCTCGTCACCTGGCGCCGCGACCTGCGCGCCGTCGTGCGACTGCTGGCTTGGCAGGGCTTCGCGCTCGCGGCCATCCCGATGCTGCGCGCAATCCACGACGCTGACCGCGCCCTGGTCTACGTCGGGATCGCGGTCCTTCTGCTGCGCGCGGTGGCGTTGCCGTGGCTGTTGGTCCGGGCGCTGGCCGCCGAGCCGAGCGACCAACGCGAGGCCACCCCGCTGGTCAACACCGCCAGTTCGCTGCTGATCACCGCCGTGCTGACCATCGTGGCATTCGCGGTCACCCGGCCCGTCGTCGACCTCGAACCGACTGCTGCGGCCACCGCCGTTCCCGCCGCGTTCGCCGTGATCTTCATCGCGCTGTTCGTGATGAGCACGCGGCGCCACGCCATCTCACAGACCGCCGGATTTCTGATGCTGGACAACGGGATTGCCGCAACCGCATTCCTGCTGACCGCAGGCGTGCCGCTGATCGTCGAACTCGGCGCCTCCCTGGATGTGCTGTTCGCCGTGATCGTGATCGGGGTACTGGCCGGCCGACTCCGGCGCGCCTTCGGCGGCGCGGACCTGGACCAACTGCACGAATTGCGCGATTGATGACCGCACTGTTGCTGGTGCCCATCCTCGCACCGATCATCGCCTCGCTGATCACCCTGATCTGGGGGTGGCGCCGCGTCACGGCAACCGTCACGGTGCTTTCGGCGGTGACGATCCTCGGTTGCGGCGCCGCGCTCGGATTCCAGGTCGGTTCCGGCCGGTATTTTGCGCTGAGCGGGCTGCTGCGCGCCGACGCGTTGTCGGTGACCATGGAGATTGTCATCGGGGTGGTCGGCACGCTGGCCACGGGGGCCAGCATCGGTTACGTCAATGCTGAACTTGCCGACGGCCACACCGACGCCGCCGGTGCGCGGCTGTACGGCGCGCTGACGCCGGGGTTCCTGGCTGCGATGGTTATCGCGGTGTGCGCCAACAATATCGGCGTAATCTGGGTCGCGATCGAGGCGACCACCGTGGTCACCGCGTTTCTCGTCGGGCATCGCCGGACCCGCACCGCGCTGGAGGCGACCTGGAAATACGTCATCGTCTGCTCGGTCGGGATCGCGATAGCCTTCCTGGGCACCGTGCTGCTGTACTTCGCGGCCCAGCACGCCGGGGCACCTGCCGCCCACGCGCTGAATCTTGACGCGCTGCTTGCCCACGCCGGACGTCTCAACCCCGAAGTGACCCGACTGGCCGGCGGTCTGCTGCTGATCGGATACGGCGCCAAGGCCGGTCTCCTGCCATTTCACACCTGGCTGGCCGACGCGCACAGCCAGGCTCCGGCGCCGGTGAGCGCGCTGATGAGCGGGGTATTGCTGTCGGTGGCGGTTTCGGTGTTGATTCGGATCAAACCGATCATCGACGCCGCCGTGCCGGGCTTCCAGCGCACCGGGTTGCTGGTGACCGGATTGGCGACGCTGCTGGTCGCGGTGCTGATGCTGACCGTGACCGGTGATGTCAAGCGGATGCTGGCGTACTCGTCGATGGAAAACATGGGCCTGATCGCCATCGCTCTCGCGGCGGGGACCACGCTGGCGATCGCGGCGCTGCTGCTGCATGTGCTTGCCCATGGCATCGGTAAGACACTGCTGTTCCTGTCCGGCGGCCAGTTGCAGGTTGCGCACAATTCGACTGCCGTCGTAGACATCACCGGGGTCCTGCGACGCTCACGGGTGATCGGCGCATCGTTCGCTGTCGGGCTGATCGTGCTGCTCGGTCTGCCACCGTTTGCGATGTTCGCCAGCGAGGTGGCCATCGCCCGGTCGCTGGCCGATGCACGACTGGGGTGGGTGCTCGGCGTCGCCATGCTGCTGATCGCCGTCGCGTTCGCCGCGCTGGTGCGAAATTCCGGTCGCATGCTGCTGGGCGTCCCGGTCGGCGCCGCGCCCCGGATCGCCGTCCCCGCCACCGTGGCAGCCGCTCTGCTGGCCGGTGTTGCGGCATCGATCGCACTCGGGGTCACCGCGGGACCGCTGACCGACCTGTTCACCACTGCCGCCAGCCAGGTCGGAGCCGTTCGGTGACACCGAATTGGCTGCAACACAGGCTGCCGGGTGACGAGATCGCCGGTAAAGCAGAGGAATTGGTAGACCAGGGATTTCGCCTTGGGCTGGTGGCCGCCCACGACGACGGCGAGCGGTTGCGGGTGGTGTACCTGTTCCTCGCGGGCCACCCGGACCGCCGTGTCGAGCTCGAAACCCTGTTGACGGCAGCCGATCCGGCGCTGCCCTCGCTGGCGTACCTGTCCTTCCCCGCGAGCCGCTTCGAGCGGGAAATGGCGGACCTCTACGGGATTCGGCCGGTCGGGCACCCCCATCTGCGGCGGCTGGTGCGCCACGCGCACTGGCCGCAGGACTGGCATCCGATGCGGGCCGACGCAGGGCGCGCACCGCAGTTCGCGGCCACCGGAGGGTTCCCGTTCGTCACCGTGCAAGGAACCGGGGTGTATGAAATCCCGGTCGGGCCGGTACATGCGGGGCTGATCGAGCCCGGCCATTTCAGGTTCTCCGTCGTCGGCGAGACCGTGTTACGGCTCAAGGCGCGGTTGTGGTTCGTGCATCGTGGGCTGGAGAAACTCTTTGAGGGACGTCCCGCCACCGCGGCGGTCGATCTCGCCGAACGAATCAGCGGCGACACCTCGGCCGCACACGCGCTGGCCCACAGCCTGGCGATCGAGGACGCGCTCGGCATCGAAATGCCCGAGGAAGCGCAGCGACTGCGTGCTCTGCTCGTCGAGCTCGAACGGCTCTACAACCACGCCGCCGATCTGGGCGCAATGGCCAATGACGTCGGCTATGGCATCGCCAACGCCCATGCCCAACGCATCCGCGAACAACTGTTGCGCCTCAACGCCGTGGCGACCGGGCACCGGCTGCTGCGCGGCGCCATCTACCCGGGTGGCGTCACCGTGAACCGGCTGCCCACGGCCGCCCAATTGCACTCCATCGCCACCGACATCGCCGAAATCGCCGAACTGACCCTGGCCAACACCGTGGTCTATGACCGCTTCGCCGGCACTTCGGTGCTGGACCGCGATGACGCCCGGGCGATGGGCTGCCTCGGATATGTCGCCCGCGCCAGCGGTGTGCGCACCGACGCCCGCACCGAGCATCCCTTCACCGCTTTACCCATCACCGAGACCGGCGCCGGCGCGGGCGACGTGCTGGCCCGCTATACCCTGCGGCGCGACGAGTTCGCCGCGGCGGCCACATTAGCCGCTTACCTGGTCGAATCACACACCGGCCCAACCGAATACGTCGTCCCCGCCCCGTCGACGCGCGGACCCCGCAGCGGTATCGGCATCGTGGAAGGATGGCGCGGCACCATCGTGCACCGTGTCGAAATCACCGCCGACGCGCGCATCACCCGCAGCAAGATCGTCGATCCGTCCTGGTTCAACTGGCCCGCGGTGCCGGTGGCGATGGCCGACACGATCGTCCCGGACTTTCCGTTGACCAACAAGAGCTTCAACTTGTCCTACGCGGGCAACGACCTGTGACGCAGTCGCTCGGCGGGACCGTATCTTCTGTCTCAACTATCTTCTGTCTCAATGAATTGCTAACATTGGCAACTAGTCATAGTGCAGGCCGCTTTCACGGGAGGCGTCATGGCAGACTCGCGTCAGCCGCTTTACCGCATGAAAGCGGAATTCTTCAAAACGCTGGGTCATCCGGCCCGCATCCGGGTGTTGGAACTGCTCAGCGAAGGCGAGCTCACGGTCTCGCAGATGCTGCCCGAAGTGGGTATCGAACCCGCCAACCTATCTCAGCAGCTGTCCATCCTGCGACGGGCCGGACTGGTCGTCGCGCACCGTCAGGGGCTCACGGTGACCTATGCGCTCACCACATCACAGGTCGCAGACCTGCTCACCGTGGCCCGGGCCATCCTCACCGGAGTGGTAGCCGGCCAGGCCGAAGTGCTCGACGAGGCACACGGGCCGCCCTCACTGGCTGCCGGATCGGCCCGCTGACGCGACCGCGTCGAAGCCGGCACGTCGCAGGGCCGTCACTACTACTTGCCAACTTTCTAAATTATTGATGTTGAAAAGATCTGGTTATCGGAATGTCGAAGACGACGAAAAGCGCTGCGGCCGAACACACGCGCTTCGGCGGCATTGAGAACGTCACAGCTGTCGGCATCGCGACCGTCGGCGTGGCCGCCGTGAGAACACCGTCTAC
Source organism: Mycobacterium helveticum (assembly GCF_007714205.1). GTDB lineage: Bacteria > Actinomycetota > Actinomycetes > Mycobacteriales > Mycobacteriaceae > Mycobacterium > Mycobacterium helveticum. The sequence goes on from NZ_VMQU01000069.1 coordinate 12,612, forward strand.
CCGGGCCCGAGATCGTGCGGTCTGGGCGGCGATGGAGAACTACGCGGCGCTGATCACCGAGGCCATCCCGACGCGGGCGGTACCGTTGCCGCTAACCCAGAACGACCCGGCCGCGGTCGCGGCCCGGCTCACGCAGCTGCCGTCGCGGGTCGCGGCGGTGTTTCTGATCGGTCTGGACCCCTCGGCTACCGCGCAGGTACAGCGGGCCGTGCACACCCGCGGTGGGCCAACGGTGATCGGCGAACTCGACGTCGTTACCGCAACCCTCGGTGCGGCCGCGATGTCAGCGCTCCGCGGGCGCAACATCGCCCCGCGCCGCGCGCGCCTCGTGGTCACCGGCGCAGGGACCGTGCCGCGGCTCGGGCCGCTGCTGATCGCGCTGGGCGCCGGGTCGATGACCACCTGGCGCAGCTACGACACGCCGGACCAGCGGCTGCGCGACGTCATGGCCCGCAGCGATCTGCTCCTGGACCTCGCCGACGCAGCGCCCGACAGCGTCGCTCCCGGGCGCAGGCTGAGGCTGCCCGGCGACCTGTATGACTACGGGGCCCTTGTGCTACCGGGCCTGCTGCGTGGCCTTGGCCGACACCGACGGGTGCCGCTCACCGTCGAAGTGCTCGCTGCCTGTGCGCGCGCACTTGCCCTCGTCACGGCCGCTGATGCAATCCTGCCCGGTCTTGACGAGCGGCTGCTGATCCCCGCGATCGGCAGGCATGTCGATCGCGTGCTGTGTGAGAATCCGCCATCGGTTGCCCGCTCGGCACGAGTTTTCCCCATCCCATGACCGTGATCAGAAAGGTCACCGCTATGACAACCACTGTCGTCGGCATCGAACATGCACCGACCCCCTCAGCCGCGATCCGTTCCTGGGTCAACAAGGTGGCTGAGCTGACCACTCCGGACGCGGTGGTGTGGTGTGACGGCTCAACCGACGAATGGCGCCGACTTACCGCACTTTTGGTGGCGAAGGGCACCTTTGTTCAGCTGTCTGGCAAACCCAATTCGTTCTGGTGCACGTCGGATCCCGAGGATGTGGCGCGCGTGGAGGACCGCACCTTCATCTGCTCGGTACGGCGCGAAGACGCCGGGCCCACCAACAACTGGATGGATCCGGTCGACATGAAAACGGTAATGACCGAGGAGTATCGCGGCGCGATGGCCGGACGCACCATGTACGTGATCGCGTTCTGCATGGGTCCGCTGGATGCCGCCGAACCTCAGTTCGGCGTGCAGATCACCGACTCCGAATACGTTGCAGTGTCCATGCAGATCATGACACGCTCGGGCAGTGTGGTGTGGGAAAAGTTAAGTCAGGGCGCCGATTTCGTCAAGTGCCTGCACTCGGTCGGGGCGCCGCTGCATCCGGGACAACACGACGTCTCGTGGCCGTGCGACCATACCAAATACATCACCCATTTCCCCGAGGAACGCGCCATCTGGAGCTACGGCTCCGGCTACGGCGGTAATGCCTTGCTGGGCAAGAAATGCTACGCGTTGCGGATCGCCTCGAAGATGGCCAAAGACGAGGGCTGGCTGGCCGAACACATGCTGATCCTCAAACTCACCTCCCCCGAGCAGCAGGTGCACTACGTGGCCGCAGCATTCCCCTCCTCGTGCGGGAAGACCAACCTGGCCATGCTGTCACCCACACTGCCCGGGTGGCGCGCCGAAACCATCGGCGACGATATCGCCTGGATGCGCTTCGGCGACGATGGTCGCCTCTACGCGGTCAACCCCGAGGCCGGATTCTTCGGCGTCGCCCCCGGCACCGGAGCCGACACCAACCCGCACGCGATGGCCACCATCGAGCGCGGCAACACCATCTTCACCAACGTCGCGCTCACCGACGACGGTGACGTGTGGTGGGAAGGCCTGACCGCTGACACGCCCCGCCACCTGACCGACTGGAGACGCCGCGACTGGACACCGGACTCGAGCGATCCGGCCGCGCACCCCAATTCGCGCTACTGCACCCCGATCGCGCAGTGCCCTACCGTGGCGCCGGAGTGGAATGATCCTGGTGGGGTGCCGATTTCGGCGATCTTCTTCGGAGGACGGCGTGCCAGCACCATCCCCCTCATCACCCAATCGCACAACTGGCGGCACGGGGTGTTCCTGGGCTCGACGCTGTCCTCGGAAACCACCGCCGCCGCCAGCGGTGCTGTCGGCGTTGTGCGCCGCGACCCGATGGCGATGTTGCCGTTCCTGGGCTACCACGTCGGTGACTACCTGCAGCACTGGCTGGATATCGGCGCCAAAGCAGAGCCGTCGAAGCTGCCGATAATCTTCTACGTGAACTGGTTCCGCCGCAGCGCGGACGGCACATTCCTTTGGCCCGGGTTCGGCGACAATGCGCGGATCCTGAAATGGGCCCTGCAACGCATCGAGGGCACCGCAGAGGCCGTCCACACCCCGATCGGAGACATCCCCTCCCTCGAGAGCCTCGACTTGGACGGCCTCCAGGCCGACGAGCAGTCAATCCGCGCAGCACTTGAGGTCGACCCGGCCGAATGGATACGCGAGATCGAATCGATCGACGACTGGTACGCCACCATCGGCGGCAATAAACTTCCCGACGTCCTGCGCGAGGAACTCGGCCAGCTCAAACAACGGCTCGCTGCCGCTCGACGCGACACCGGGCAGCACCGCCACGCCACACCCTGAGACGCCCTGCCATCGACGCAGCCGTATGAACCGAGAGGTTCACGTACGGGTCTGCAGGAGCCGGAGGGTGGTGGCCGGCGCGCCGCTCCCGGCCTGTGCGGGCGAGCAGGTCCACGCCGGCAGCGCGGGAACGCACCGCCCCTGGGGCGTGGCGACCGTTGGTACCGTGGCCCGCGCCTGACAGGATGCCCGCACCTGACAGGATGCTTCAGTGTGAAGCGACCCAACTTTCTCGTAATCGTTGCAGACGACCTGGGGTTTTCCGACATCGGCGCCTTCGGCGCCGAGATCGCCACGCCCAACCTCGACAAACTGGCCTACGCCGGGATCCGGTTCACCGACTTCCACTCCGCCCCGACCTGCTCGCCCACCCGGGCGATGCTGTTGACCGGGACCGACCACCACGTCGCCGGCATCGGCACGATGCTCGAGGTCGCCGCACCGGGATTCACCGGCGCGCCGGGCTACGAGGGCTATCTGAACGATCGGGTCGTGGCGCTGCCCGAGCTGCTGCGGGACGCGGGTTACCTGACGCTGATGGCGGGAAAGTGGCACCTTGGCAACACGATCGAGACATCGCCCTGGGCGCGCGGGTTCGAGCGCTCGTTCGCCCTGCTGCCGGGCGGCGCCAGCCATTACGGCGGCGCCGCCGCCGGTCAGGTGCCGATGCCGACGCTGTACACCGAAGACGACCGGTTCGTCACGGTCGGCGACGACTTCTACTCGTCGGACTTCTACGCCGACACACTGGTGCGGTATCTGGCCGAACGGGCGCCCGGCGATGACCGTCCGTTCTTCGCCTATTTGCCGTTCCAGGCGCCGCACTGGCCGCTCCAGGCGCCGGACCACTCGATCGCGGCCTACCGCGGCCGCTACGACGACGGGCCGGACGCGCTGCGCGAGGCGCGCCTGGCGGCGCTGAAGCGGCTCGGCCTGTGCCCGGAAGACGTCGTACCGCATCCGGTCGTGGCCGACGGCGCCCCGGAGTGGGCCGACATGACCGACGAGGAGCGGGCGCGCTCGGCCCGCAGCATGGAGGTCTACGCGGCGATGGTGGACCGGATGGACCACAACGTCGGCCGGGTGATCGACTACCTTTCTCAGACCGGTGAGCTCGACGACACGATTGTGATCTTCCTGTCCGACAACGGTGCGGAGGGAGCCGCTCTGGAGGCGTGGCCGCTGCGCGGTCCCCAGATCGTGACGCAGATCGAGAAGAATTTCGACAACAGCCTCGACAACCTCGGCAGCGCCACCTCGTTCATCTGGTACGGCCCGCGCTGGGCCCAGGCCGCCACCGCGCCGTCGCGCCTGCACAAGGCGTTCACCGCCGAAGGCGGGATCCGCGTCACGGGTTTTGTCACCTGGCCGGGCTTTGCGCGGCAACGCGAGATCGGCACCGCCTTCGCGACCGTCATGGACATCGCCCCCACCGTGCTGGAACTGGCCGGCGCCGAACATCCCGGGACCGCCTACCGCGGGCGAGAAGTGGCGCCGATGCGCGGCCGCTCGCTGGTGCCGTACCTGTCCGGTTCCGCCGAGACCGTCCACGACGCCGACACCGGCACGGGCTGGGAGCTGTTCGGGCGGCGCGCCATCCGGCAGGGCGATTGGAAGGCGCTGTACCTGCCCGAGCCCCACGGCCCAGGCGCCTGGCAGCTCTACGATCTCTCCCGCGACCCCGGAGAGACCGACGACCGGGCCGCCGCGCGCCCCGACAAGCTCGCCGAACTCCTGGCATTGTGGGACCGCTACGTCGAAGAGAACGGCGTACTCCTCGAGCCGGTTTCGGTGTTCGATGCCGACCTGTAGCGCCTTGGCCGGACGCCCGCGAAACCGGATGCGGCACAGCAGCGGTGAACCTCGCGTGGTGAAAACCGGGCGTCCCCTTATGCTGTGCGCTGATGGTGGAGACAACGACGTGTGCGATCGTCGGCGGCGGCCCGGCCGGCATGGTCCTCGGGCTGCTGCTGGCCCGCGCGGGTGTCGAAGTCACGCTGCTGGAGAAACACGGCGACTTCCTGCGCGATTTTCGCGGCGACACCGTGCATCCCACGACGATCCAGTTGCTCGACGAGCTGGGTCTGGGGGAGCGGTTCGCGGCGCTGCGCTACAGCAAGGTCCGCACGGGCCAACTCGATACGAACGGGCGCTCGGTGACCTACATCGACTTCGGTCGGCTGCGCCAACCGCACCGCTACATCGCGATGGTGCCGCAGTGGGATCTGCTGAACCTGCTCGCCGAGGCCGCCCGGGACGAACCGAGCTTCACATTGCGGATGCGCACCGAGGTCACCGGGCTGCTGTGGGAGGCAGGGCGGGTCACCGGGGTGCGCTGCGCCGGGCCCGACGGTCCCGGTGAGCTTCGGGCCGAGCTCACCGTCGCCTGCGACGGACGGTGGTCGATCGCCCGCCGGGCGGCCGGGCTCCGGGCGCGGGAGTACCCGGTCAACTTCGATGTCTGGTGGTTCAGGCTGCCGCGCGAAGGCGCCGCGGAGTTCTCCTTCCTGCCGCGCGTCGCGCCGGGCAAGGCCCTCGCGGTGATACCGCGCGAGGGCTATCTTCAGATCGCCTACCTCGGCCCGAAGGGGACCGACGCCCAACTGCGCGCGCGCGGAATCGAGGCGTTCCGCCGCGACGTCGCGGGGCTGCTGCCCGACATGCCCGAGTCGGTGGCCGCGCTGGAGTCGATGGACGAGGTCAAGCACCTCGACGTGCGGGTGAACCGGCTGCGCCGTTGGCACACCGACGGACTGCTGTGCATCGGAGACGCCGCCCACGCGATGTCGCCGCTGGGCGGGGTCGGCATCAACCTGGCCATCCAGGACGCGGTCGCGGCCGCGACGCTGCTGGCCGGGCCCCTGCGGCGGCACCGCGTCACCGACCGCGACCTGGCGGCCGTCCGGCGCCGCCGCGCCTTTCCGGCCGCGGTGACCCAGGCGGTGCAACGCGTGTTAGCGCGGGCGTTGCTCGGGCCGCTCCTGCGTGGCGCCGACCCCACCCCTTCGGCGGCGCTGTTGACCGTCGTGCAGCGGCTGCCCTGGCTCTCGGCGGTACCCGCATACTTCGTCGGGGTGGGGGTCCGGCCGGAGCATGCGCCGGCTTTCGCCCGTCGTGGGGCCCGCTGAGCCGGGTGCTACCGTCTGCTGATGTCCGGGCACGGGACCCCGCTGCGCATCGGCGTCCTCGGGGCCGCCCGCATCACACCGCTGGCGCTGGTCAAGCCGGCCCGGGCGAACCCCGAGGTGGTGGTGGCCGCCGTCGCCGCCCGCGACGTGTCCCGCGCCCGCGCCTTCGCCGCTAAACACGGGATCGACCGGGTGCACGAGGATTACGAGACGCTGATCGCCGACCCAGACCTCGACGCGGTGTACAACCCGCTGCCCAACGGCTTGCATGGCCGCTGGACGCGTGCCGCGCTCGCGGCGGGAAAACATGTGCTGTGCGAGAAGCCGTTCACGGCCAACGCCGCCGAGGCGCGCGAGATCGCCGGACTCACCGCCGATTCCGGCCGGGTGGTGATGGAGGCGTTCCACTATCGCTACCACCCGCTGACGCTGCGGGCCGAGCAGATCATCGCCTCGGGCGAGTTGGGCGAGATCGAGCGGGTGGAGACAGCCATGTGCTTTCCCCTGCCGAGATTCTCCGACATCCGCTACGACTACGCGCTGGCCGGGGGCGCACTGATGGACGCCGGCTGCTACGCGGTCCACATGGCCCGCACACTCGGTGGCCCGGCCCCGGAAGTTGTTTCGGCACAAGCGAAACTGCGCGATCTCCGGGTCGACCGCGCGATGACGGCCGAGTTGCGCTTCGCTGCCGGCCACACGGGCCGGATCGTCTGCTCCATGTGGTCGTCGCGCCTGTTGCGAATCAGCGCGCGCGTGGTGGGTGACCGCGGGGAGATGCGGCTGCTCAACCCGGTCCTGCCCAACCTGGTGCACCGCCTGGCGGTCCGATCGCCCGGCGGGAGACGAACGGAGCGTTTTCCGCGTCGCGCCTCCTACGCGTACCAGCTCGACGCTTTCGCCGCCGCGGCGCGGCGCGGCGTACCGGTGCCGACCACCCCGGAAGACGCGGTGGAGAACATGACGGTGATCGACGCGATCTATCGGGCCGCCGGCCTGCCGCTGCGGCAGCCGAGCTGAGCGTTGATCCCCTCGCCGGCCAGCACCGGGAACCCGCCGCCAGTGTGATGGCGACACCGCGGTCGTCCAGGGCGGCCCGCCCTGCGCCGCACCGTGTTTACGGCCACTACAAAGATAGAGTATCCTCTGGCTTCGAGTCAGCGAACATTCGATCGAGATCCCGCGCCACGAAGGCATCCGCGCATGGCCCGACAGACCCCCACGGTGGCGAAGAGGCGCAGGCCCAATTCCGCCGAACGCCGCCGCGCCCTCTGCGACGCCGCGATCCAGTTGCTGGCCGACGACGGGGCCAAGGGATTGAGCCACCTGAAGGTGGACCGCAAGGCGGGCGTTCCGGACGGCACCACCTCGTTCTACTTCCGCACCCGTGAGGCGCTGCTGCGTGCCGTCGCCGAGCGGCTGGCCGAACGGGACCTGGCCGACCTGCAGTCGGTCGTGGACAGTTCCGACGGCCGGGGCGAGAATCTCTCGCCGTCGCGTTTGTCGCAGGTGGTGATCCAGGCCGGCACCGAGCCGCAGCTCTCCCGGACCCGGGCCAGGTACGAGCTGACGATGCAGGCCGCCCGCGACCCGGCGCTGGCCGCGATCCTGCAGCAGGCCACGGACGGGTTCACCCGGCTGCACCGCGAGATTCTCGTGCAACTCCTGCCACACGGTGCCGAGCTGGAATCGGCCGTGGTGGAGGACCTGAGCAACGTCACGCTGACCTTCATCAACGGGCTCATGGCCCGCATCGCCCACGGCGACCGCGTCGTCGGCAGCGCGGAACAGCTCGACGGGATCCTGTCGGCCATCGCGGCCGGCATCCTGAAAAGCCCGGACAGGGGCCGGCTGACCGAAAGCGGCGCCGCACCCCCGGCGCGCGGTCGCGCGACGGCGGCATCCGGCTGAGCACACGGCGTGGCACCAGCTTTCCCGGCGGGGGTCTTGCCACGACATCCCGCATATGGTTCTCTACGAGAATAGAGTAAGCCGCGGTTCGCGGCGCAGATCGAAGCAAGCGCATTTAAGCGGAATGTACAAATTGCCCGCACCGGGGACGGCGTCGATATCCGGAAACGGCAGCGGTAGGAGGGATTTCGTGACGGCGAGCACCGAGAGTCAGGTTCGCTTCGACCCATACGACGTCGAGCTCATCGCCGACCCGTATCCGATGTTTGCACGACTGCGAAAGGAGGCGCCGCTGTATTACAACGCCGAATACGACTTCTTCGCGGTGAGCCGTTTCGCCGATGTCAACAAGGCACTCGTCGACCACGCCACTTTCAGCTCCGCGCGCGGCGCGATCCTGGAATTGATCAAGGCCAACCTCGACATCCCGTCGGGGATGCTGATCTTCGAAGACCCGCCGATCCACGACGTGCACCGCAAGCTGCTCTCGCGCATGTTCACGCCGCGCAGGATCGCCGCCCTCGAGCCGATGATCCGCGAGTTGTGCGCCGAACTCCTGGACCCGCTGGTGGGATCGGGCCGGTTCGACTTCGTCACCGACCTGGGGGCGGTGATGCCGATGCGGGTGATCAGCTCGCTGCTCGGCATCCCCGAGGACGACCAGGTGTACATCCGCGACCGGGGCAACGCCCAGTTGCGCACCGAGGCCGGCAAGCCGATGGACGCCGCCCAGCACGGCCTGTCGGTGGGCGAGCAGTTCGAGGCGTACATCCAGTGGCGCGCCGAGCACCCGTCCGACGACATCATGACCGAACTGCTCAACGTCGAGTTCGTCGACGAAACCGGTACCACGCGGAGACTGACGCGCGAAGAGATCCTGGTGTATCTCAACGTCGTGGCCGGGGCGGGCAACGAAACGACGACGCGGCTGATCGGCTGGTCCGGAAAGGTTCTCGCGGAGAACCCCGATCAGCGTCGCGCGCTCGCCGAACACCCCGAGCTCGTCCCGCAGGCCATCGAGGAGCTGCTGCGCTACGAACCCCCGGCACCGCACGTCTCGCGGTATGTGACGCGCGACGTCATCCTCTACGACCGCACCGTGCCCGAGGGCGCCGTGCTGATGATGCTCATCGGGTCCGCGTGCCGCGACGAACGCCAATTCGGTCCCGACGCAGGCGAATTCAACATCCACCGTCAGGTCCGCCCGCACCTGACGTTCAGTGTGGGCACGCACTTCTGTCTCGGCTCGGCGCTGGCCCGGCTGGAGGGCCGCATCGCGCTGGAGGAAATCCTGAAGCGGTTCCCCGAGTGGGAGGTCGACCTCACCACTGCCAAGCTGAGCCCGACGTCGACGGTGCGGGGCTGGGAGTGCATGCCGGCCCAGGTACCGAGATGACAGGGCGCAGTCACGCGGTGCGGCTGGCGCAGCAGGGCGCCGTCGACGCGGGTGCATTGCTCAAGTAGGCACAATAAAATTGGAGAAAACCATGCCGGAATACGATTACGAAAAAATGAAGAAGGAAGCCGAGCAGTACATCAAGTTCGAGAAGGACAAGACGAACAGGATCGCCTACATCACCTTCAACCGTCCGGAAGAACTCAACTCCACCACCTTGGGCATGCGGCAGAACTACGCCGACCTGATTCACAAGTGCAACGTCGACGACGACGTCAAGGTCGTGGTGATCCGCGGGGAGGGGCAGGATTTCGGCAGCGGCGGCGACCTGCCCGAACAGCGGGGAATGCTGGAGAACCCCGGCATGCCGCTGCTGCACGAGGTGGCCATCAACGACGAGGACGTCAAGTACCCGCCCGCCGGGTCGTACCGCTATCTGTCCACCGTGACCGACTTCTACGCCAAGGCCCGCGCCGGCAACCGGCCGCTGCAGGAGCTGCGCAAGATCAGCATCATCGAGGCCAAGGGCTACTGCTACGGATGGCACTTCTATCAGGCCGGCGACGCCGACCTGGTGGTCGCCTCCGACGACGCCCTGTTCGGGCACCCGGCGTTCCGCTACGTCGGCTGGGGTCCGCGGCTGTGGTGGTGGGCCGAGACGATGGGCCTGCGCAAGTTCTCCGAGATGCTGTTCACCGGAAGGCCGTTCAGCGCCAAGGAGATGTACGAGTGCGGCTTCGTCAACAGCGTGGTGCCGCGGGAGAAGCTCGAAGACGAGACGCTGAAGTACGCGATGGCCTGCTCGCGCTCCCGCCCGACCGACACCGTCGCGGTGCAGAAGACGTTTTTGGAGCTGTACAAGCAGCACAAGGGCGAGTACTTCGGCAGCCTGCTCACCGGCATGGTGGAGGGGATGCTGCCGATGATCGCCAACGACGCGGAGGAGGTCGACCTGACCGCGGGCACCTTCGAGAAGGGCCTCAACAACGTGGTCAGGGACAACGACCTGAACTTCCCGCCGGAGTGGCGCCTGAGCCGCTCGGGACGCCAGCAGCCCTGACCGCCTTGCGAGCGCGGGCATGTCGGCGCTGACGGGTCTCCGCATCGTCGAGTTGGCCGACTCCGTCGCGGGGGAGTACTGCCGAAAACTGCTGGCCGACTTCGGCGCCGAGGTGATCAAGGTCGAACCGCCCGGGTGCGGCAGCCGCACCCGGGCGATGGCCCCCGTCCTCAGCGAGGGCTGCGAGGCCGGCGGGCTGTTCGCCTACCTCAACACCAACAAGCAGTCCGTCGTGCTGGACGCCGGGCGGCTGGACCGGCTCATCGGCACCGCCGACGCGGTGATCGAGGATCGCGCCACCGACCGGTCCGCCCGGCATCCGGACGTCGTGTTCTGCTCGATCACCCCGTTCGGCAGCGGGGCGCCCGCCGAATTCGACACCGCCCAGAGCATCAACGTCTTCCAGGCCAGTGGCTGGGGCTATCACACGCCCAGCCATGCCGACCCCGGCAAGCCGCCCCTGCAGGGGCCGGACCGATTCCTGGCCGACTACGAAGCGGGGCTGGACGCGGCGCTGTGCATCGCGTCGTCGCTGTTCGGCCGCCTGCACACCGGCCGCGGGGAGGCCATCGACGTCTCGCCGCAGGCGGTGCCGGTGTCGCGCGCCGACTGCATACTGGGGCGGCTCATCACCGGGGAGGTGCCCGCCGGGGGCGACCGCGGGGACTACGACCAGGCCGGGCCAGCGGCGTTCTTCGCCCCGGATAGGCTGGGCAAGCGCGTGATGCGCCTGATCGAATTCGTCGGCGCCTGTCCCGGTTTGATGCCGGCCGACGTGCGCTCGCCGGCGTTTCTGGACCGCTTCCGGGTGAGGTGCCGTTGGTGGCTCGCCACGAGGGCGCGGTCGCGCGGCTGCTGGCCGACACCCACTATGTGGCGCTGTGCCATTGGAACGCCAACGTCGACAATGCCTGGTTCTGGCGCGACGGCCCGGACGGCCGGGGTGCGCTGCGCTGCGGGCTGATGGACTGGGGCTGTGTCGGTCAGATGAATCTGGGCATGGCGCTCTGGGGCGCGCTGTCCGGTGCCGAAACCCGGTTGCGGAAAGACCATTTTGACGAACTGCTACACCTGTTCGTCCGGGAGTTTCAGCGCTGCGGTGGTCTGCCCCTGAATCCGGACCGGTTACGCCGTCACACGGTGCTCTACGCCGCGGCCATGGGCGTCGCCTGGCTCCTCGACGCGCCGGCGCTGCAGCTCAGTCGATTCGGCAAGGCGCTGCCCGGCAGCCGGGCCGATCCCCGAATCCGTGACGACGAGAGCGTGCGTGCGCCGCTGCAGATGCTGACCAATCTGCTGACCCTGTGGGAGCGATATCGCATCGGGGACCTGCTGAACGACGCACTGGGTGATCCGGGCGTGTGCTAAGGCTCGTCGCCTTCCTCGTTGCGGAGGAGTTTTTCGGGGTGCCAGTAGGTGTTGGTGCGGGGTTGGCCGCGCTCCAGGTGCGGGGGTGGGATCCATTCGGTCTCACCGCGGGTGTTGGTGCGGGTGGTCCAGCCGCGGGGTTGTAGCAGGCGGTGGTGGGGGCCGCAGCCGAAGGTGAGATCGTCGATGTCGGTGCGGTGGCATTGGGCCCAGTCGGTGACGTGGTGGACTTCGCAGTAGTAGCCGCCGGTGGTGCAGCCCGGGGCGCTGCAGCCGCGGTCCTTGGCGTACAACACGATCCGCTGGGCCGGGGAGGCCAGGCGTTTGGTGTGATACAGCGCCAGGGCTTTGCCGTGGTCGAAGATCGCCAGGTAGTGATGGGAGTGGCGGGCCAGGCGGATCACATCGCTCATCGGCAGGATCGTGCCGCCGCCGGTGAGGGCGTGTCCGGCGGCGGCTTCGAGTTCGGCCAGGGTGGTGGTGGCGATGATGGCGGCGGGTAGGCCGTTGTGTTGGCCCAACTCGCCGGAGGCCAGCACCGCTCTGAGCGCGGCGAGCAGGCCGTCGTGGTGGCGCTGGGCCGCGCCGCGGGTGTCGCGGTCGATGGCGTCCTGGCTCGGCGTCCCGTCCACGCAGGGTTGCTCGTCGAGGTTGTTGCACATGCCCGGGGCGGCCAGTTTGGCCCAGAGCGCCTCGAGGGTGGCGCGCAGTTCGGGGGTGATCCAGCCGCGCAGCTGCGACATCTTGTCCGGGCCTTGGGCGCCGAGGATCAGGCCGCGCCGCTGCGCGCGGTCGGCGTCGGTGTAGGTGCCGTCGGGGTTGATGGAGTTGTCGAGTTTGTCGGCCAGTTTGGCAAGTTCTTCGGGCCGGTGTTGGCTGCCCAGTTTGGCCAGATCGGCCTCGGCGCGCTCGCGGGTGAGTTGGTCGACCCAACCGGGCAGCTGGCGCGAGAAGGCGCGGATCACGGTGACGTGTTCGGCGCCCAGCTTGCCATCTTTTTGGCGGGCCGCGGTCTCGGGCAGCGTCGGCGGCACGGGTTCACCGGTCAACCCGTGCCGAGGCCCCAAATCGGCGGCCTCACGCACACGGCGGGCGGCTTCTCTCCGGGAGACGAGCGTCCATCCGGCGATCGCATGGGAAAGCTTGCCGCCCAACTCTTCCGGAGTGGCCTGGCGAGCCAGATTGTTGATCAGGGGATGTTCGAGGGCCGGCAGGCGGCGGCGCACCTTTTCCACCCGCTCCAACAGCGCCAGTTGCTCGCGGGTGGTCAACGCATCGCAGTCGAACCCGAGCAGCCTGTCCACGTCGGCGTCGAGCGCGTCGAACGCCGCCGTCAACTCCTCGCGATCAACATTCACACCACGAAACTATCGAGGGGTACCGACAAGAATCCCCGGATTGTGACCACAGAAACCACAGTGACACAAGTTTTTTCACGCCATGCGTAGCGGCGCCGTCGATGCTGTCGCCTACCCGCATCGGAGAGGTCAGGGACCGCGCGGCCGTGGTGGGGCAGGCACGCCGCCGGTCGCCGCCTGGGCCGGTTACGGCAGCACGATCCCGGTGGCCGGGCCCAGGATGATCTGCTGGCCGCCGGGGGGCATGTAGCCGCCGGTCGTCCCGTAGAGGCCGTAGTCCGGGTTGAGCGGTCCGTGCCCGGTGTAGATGTCGTTGATCCAGCCCGTGGACAGCGTGTACACGGCCTGGGTGTCGCCGCCCGGGGAGTATTTGGTGAACAGCTGCGCGATGAAGTCGATGACGGGTTTGTTGCCCAGCAGCGAGTCGACGTGCGAGCCGTTGAGCAGTTCGACCCCGACGAACTGATTCGGGTACAGACTGGCCAGTTCATTCGTGGTGGCGCCGTAGGCGTTCCACGCCTGGGGCTGTGCGGCCACCACGTAGTCGGGGATGTTCAAGGTCTTCAGGTTGGCGATCGCGGTCGCGAAGGCCGAGGGACTGTTGGCCACCCCGTCGAACATCACCACGCCCAGAAGGTGGTTGCCGGCGGTGTTCGCCCCGAGGTCGGCGACGTAATCGCCCGCGGCGAGCGTGGCGAGGCCACCACCGGCGGAATGCCCAGTGAGCATGAAACTTTGGGGCAGCGTGCCGTGGAACCCGGCCTGGCTTGCACTGAGGTTCAGCGCCGTCTCGTTGCCCAGGAACAACGAGCCGACGGCCGAGAACATCTGCGTGCCGCTCAGATCCGCGCCGCCCGGCAAGGGAAGAGACGACACGGTGGGCACGACGACGATGCTGTCGGTGCCGTACGCCAGGGCGGTGGCCAGCTGGCCGTACCAGCCACCCGTGCCCAGAAAACCGTGCTGCAGATAGATGACACCGCGGGCGTCCACCGTACCGTTGGCTTGCGTCGGGAAGTACCAGCGCGTCGGGGCGTCGTAGCCGTGCGGACCGACATTGAGGTTCAGGTAGGAGAACCCCTCCCGAACTCCGGTCACCGGGCCGGGAGTTCCCGTTCCCTGAAACACGCCGCCGCTTTGAGACCCGAGGGTCCCGTTGAAGAAGCCGGCGAGCAGTCTGCCGGCCAGACCGGGACCGGTGGTCCCGGTGACCGCCGGCCCGACGGCTTGTTCACCGAAAAGCGGATGCCCGGTCAGATAGGTGAAGGGGGAAAAGAATCCCTGGTCGAAGAACTGTTGCTCGAGCCCCTTGACCAGCAGCGACACGTTCGTGGCCTCGTTGGCAAGGTAGGAGGCCGCCGCCGCGTTCAACGTGCCGACGAAGTTCGAATGGAACAGCGTCGTCTGCGCGGTGAGCGCGTGAAACTCTGCGGCGTAGCTGCCGAAAACCTTCGCGACGGCCGCGGACACCTCGTCGCCGGCCGCCGCGGCAATGCCCGTCGTCGCGGGCGCCGCCGCTGCGGAGGCGACCTTGATCGCATCGCCGATCCCGGTCAGGTCGCCCGACGCCACGGCAAGAGCGGCGGGTGCTGTATTCACGTACGACGACATCGGCGGCTCCCATTTCCGGTGACCCGACAACCTGAGGACAGCTACACGATGCTACCCACGTCAGCGCCCCGCAAGGCCGTTTCCGGAATCTGCGCACGCGGGCGACCCGGCGTGCGTTCGGCGATCGATCGAGAAACCAGTGACATCAACGTAAGTGACGCATGTGGTCTCAGTGCACACGCCATGACGGGCCGGCGGTGAGCACCTCGGGGCCCCGGTCGGTGATATGGACGGTGTCGCGGCGGAACACCGCCCCGACGCCCCGCCGCCACACGTAGCCGGTGACCGCGAGCACCATCCCGGCGTCCAGGCGTTCGCTTTCGCCCGCCGCGCAGAGTGTTTCGGACACGACGGGCGGATCGAAGCCCAAGCCCAGCCCGTGGGCAACCGGCATCGGCGGGATCGGTTCACCGGCCGCCTCGTAGGCCGCGAGCAGCTCACGGGTGTCGGTGCCCGGACGGCAGGCGGCGAGCAGCCGGTCGTACAACGCATCCGAGCGCCCGCACAGCTCGCGGGCAGCCCTGTCCGACGCCTCGCCCGCGAGGCAGGTCCGGCCCACCTCCGCGACATAGCCGTCCGCCAGTGCGCCCGCGGCGAACGCGACGAGCTCACCCGCGCGCACGTCGCCGACGGGTCCGCGCCGCCACGGGTCTTCCCGGGAAGTCACCCACGCGGCGTCCTGCGTGGCCGGCGTGCTCACGCCGCCCGCGGCCATGGCCTCCAGCATGGCGGCGGCGAGCGTCCGTTCGGACCGTCCGGGCCGCAGCGCGGCCACGGCGGCGGCGAGTCCGTGCTCGGCGACACGAAGCGCCGTGTCCATCGCCGCGATCTCCTCGGTGGTCTTGATGCGGCGTGCCGCGCGCATGGCCGGCTCGGCGTCGACGAGTTCGGCGTTGGGAAACGCCTCGGGCAACAATGCCGCGAAAGTTGGCGTGATCGCGTCGGTTGCGACCCTTCGCGCGGTTGCGGCCCCGTCGATCTTCTTCAGCACGTCGATCAGGGTCATCGGGTTCCACGCCAGCCCGTAAAGGTGATCGCGGCCGATCTCCCCGGGGACCCCTTCGTCGTCGGTGCTGTTGAGGTAGATCTCCCCGGTGGTGCGCATCATCACACACATCGGCGCGAACGGCCGCGTCCCGGCTATCCAGAGTTGCGGGGCACCGGTGACATAACGAATGTTGGCCTGCCGGCCCAACACCAGGACGTCGAGGTCGTGGGCGTCCATCTGGGCCAGGGCCCGCCCGCGGCGCCCCAGGCGCAATGCCGCTGCGTCGGGGCAGATTTCAGTCGCCATAGGGGGAGTCGCCATAGGGGGAGTAGGGGTAGTCGGTGATCGGCGTGTAGCCGTCCTCGGTGATCACGATGATCTCCTCACTGCGATAGCCGCCGGTACCGTCTGCCCACACCACCGGTTCCAGCACCAGCACCATGCCCGGCGGGAAGACGAAGTTGTCGTCGAAGTCCTCGCCGAGATCCGTCCCGATCATGGGCGCTTCTGCGGGGTACGTGCCGATCCCGTGACCCAGATAGAAATGCGGCAGCCACGGCTTGCGCCCGCCGTTCGCCGCGATCGCTGCGCGCGCCAAATCGCCGGAGGTGGTACCCGCCTTGGTCACCGCGAGCACGGCGTCCAGGATGGCGCGCCATTGCCGGAACTGGTCCCGCTGCCGAGGGCTGGGTTCCCTGCCGACCAGCCAGGTGCGGCCGAAATCCGAGCAGTATCCGGCGTAGCCGATGCTGATGTCGGTCCACAGCACGTCGCCGGTGGCCAGCTCGCGGGCGGTGGGCAGCAGCGGCAGCGCGAGGTCACCGTGCGTCGTCCACACGCCGGTTTCCCGGGACGCCGGCATCACCTGCCAGATCGCGTCCAGCATGTTGGTGGTGGCGCCGAGTTCGAACGCGCGACGCACCAGAACGGCGGACAGATCGATCTGCCGCACGCCGGGCGCCAGCGCCTGCTGCACGTCCGCCATCGCCTCCTCGGTGATGCGGCAGGCCCGGCGCAGGCAGGACAGCTCGTCGGCCGTCTTGACCAGTTGCGCAGCACCGACCACGATCGCCGCGTCCGAGGGGGTGCCGCCGGGGAACAGCCGGGCGGCCGACCGTTGCATCGCGCCGGTCAGTTCGTCGACGGCGACGGTGGCTCCCGGCGGGATCAGCCCGGCCAACGCGGCGGCGAATTGCTCTACCCCCTGGTCGAATTCCAGATACACGGGCCCGTGCACATGGTCGGGCGGGAGCGACGGCACCGACGACGCCCCGCTGCGCAACGGCAGGAAAACGTGCGGATGTTCGTCATCGGCCAGCACGACCGCCGCCGGCCGCTCCACGTGCGAAAGGCCCGCGTCCAGCAGCGGCCAGCTGACACCGGTCGCGTAGGTGACATAGCCGTTCATCGACAGGACCAGCGCGTCGACGCCGTGCTCGGCCATCGCCGCGCGCAGCCGTGCGCCGACCTGCGCGCGCATGCGCGCGAAATCCGGCTCCTCGGGGATGTCGAGGCGCGCGCCTCGTGCGGTGAGTTGACCGGTCATGTCAGACCCTGATTTTTCAGCCGGCTTGTGATGATCTTGTTTTCGGTGATCTGGTTGATGGTGGCTGCGCGCTGATG
>NZ_VMQU01000006.1 GCF_007714205.1 Mycobacterium helveticum
AAGCGCGACTTCCGCACCGAGTTGAGCGACGAGCAGATCGAGCGCTTTGACCGCAAAGCCCTCGACAAGCTGGGTGCAGAATGCGCACAGTGGTTGGAGACCGGTGAAACCCCGACAACGGGCTAGTTTTCACCGTCACCACGTGGACGCCCGCGGGACCTCGCGTGACAATCCTGACAATGAGGTCCCGCGGACGCACGTGGGGCCCGCGGCCACGGCGCAGCGCGTGCTGATGCCGCGCCAGCGCCTCCTCATGGAGGCGGTGGCCGTGGGCTACATCGTGGTGGCCGCGCAGTGCGAAGGCCGGCACTACCTGTTCTTCCCGGGCCTCGCGGCCCTCGCGTACGACGTGCTGACCCGGCCCTGGGGCACGTGGGCGAGCCAGCCGGCGCGGCTCGTGCTGACGCCGTCGGTGGGCGCGGTCGTCGGAGTGTGGATCACCCGGCAGTTCCCGTACCACGTTGTGACGGTCGTAGCACTTGTCACCCTGTGCCTGCTGGTTGTCGCGGCGCTCAAATCGAGCATCGCGCCGACCATCGCGGCGGGCGTGCTGCCGCTGGTCCTGGGCATCACGAGTTGGGTCTATCCCGCCTCGATAGCGGCCAGTCTCGTTGTGCTGCTTTGCGTCTTACTGCCGTGGCAGCGATACTGCCGGCGCAGATACCCGTGGGCCGGCGCGACCGCGGCCACGAATCTCGACGACATCCTCGAGACGCCACCCGGCGGGCGCGCCTGGATCGTGCCGTTCTATGCCTTCGTGACGGTGATGGCGGTCTGCGCCGCGTCCTCGGGCCTGCGGTTGCTGCTGTTCCCGCCGCTGATCGTGATCGCCTATGCGATGTTTGCGCATCCCGAGTCATGTCCCTGGGCCGGCAAGCCGATCGCTCTTGTGGCCGCATGCGCAGTGATATCGACTGCAGGCTGGATCGTCGTAACCCTTTGGGGAAAGGGTGGTTTCGCGGCCGGATGCGCGATGGTGTTCGGCATCGTCGTGCTTCGCGTCCTGAAATTCCACCTGCCACCGGCGCTGGCGATCGGATTGCTCCCGCTCGTCATCGGTTCTCCCGGTAGCGAATTTCCCGTCTCCGTGACCATCGGGGCAGCGGCCCTGACGCTCGCCTACCTGCTCTACCGGCGGCTCAATATGAGGAGTGCATCGTGTCAAACGCCCAACTGACTCACGTCATCATCGTCCTGCTCTTACTGGTCGGGCTCGCCCAACTGCTGGGGTACCTGTTCGTGAAACTTCGGCAGCCCAAGGTGGTCGGCGAAATCCTGGCCGGCATCGTGCTGGGCCCCGCGGTGCTCGGCCAGATCCCGTTCATGGACCACCTCGTCACCAGCGCCACACATCAGGGCAACGTCTTGACGTTCGTCTACTGGCTCGGCCTGCTGCTGCTGATGTTCGTGTCCGGTGCGGAGATGCAGCAACTGTTCGGCCGCGGGGAGCGCCGCACGGTGAGTTGGCTCGTCATCGTCGGGACCGGCATCCCGTTCCTGCTCGGCCTGATTTTCGGGCCGCATCTCATCCGGCCCAGCCTGGCCGGGCCGCACGGAAATCGGTTGTCGCTCATCATCATTCTCGCTGTCGGCGTCGCGGTGACCTCGGTGCCGGTGGTGTCGAAGATCTTCGCCGACCTCAACATCATGGACACCCGCTTCGCGCGGCTCATCCTCGGCGTCGCCGTGCTGGAGGACATCGTGTTGTGGCTGGCCCTGGCCATCGCGACTGCGGTCGCGGCCAAGGCCGCGCTGCGGCCCGAGGAGATGGCCGTGCACCTGGCGGTCACGGTGGCCTACTTCGCCATCGGTCTCACGCTGGCGCCGCGCGTCATCAGGCGCATCAACGTGGCCAGGTGGAACGTCCTGGCGCAGCACTCGCCGACCGGCTACGCCATCTCGATTCTGTTGACCTATTGCGCCGTCGCCGGGGCACTCGACGTCAACCTCGTCTTCGCCGCGTTCCTGGCGGGCTTCGCCGTCGTGCACAAGGAGCGCAGGATCTTCGACGACTCGATGGAGGCGATCAGCAAGGTCTCCTTCGCGTTCTTCATCCCGGTGTACTTCGCGATCGTCGGCCTCAAACTGGACCTCATCCGCGGCGTGTCCCTGCCGATGATCGTGATCTTCATCGCCGCTACCTGCGCGGTCAAAGTGGTCTCGGTCGCCCTGGCCGGCCGGTTGGCCGGGTTCCGGGGGCTGGACCTGATCAACCTGGCGATCACCACCAACGCCCGCGGCGGCCCGGGGATCGTGCTGGCCAGCGTCGCCTTCGACGCCGGCATCATCAGCCCTAAGTTCTACACCACCCTCGTGGTGGCGGCCGTGCTCACCTCGCAGGTGGCCGGGGCGTGGCTCGACTACGTCCTGCGTAAGGGCTGGCCGTTGCTGAAATCCGACGTGGCCGAGACGGCCTCCGACACGGATGCGGCGGCCTCCGACGTGGCCGAGGCGGCCGAACCCGTTGGCGGGCCGCATGACTCCGAGGCGGATGCCGCCCGGCTCAGTGACCGGTCAGCCCCGCCAGCAGCAGTACACCGCCCACGACGGTGAGGAGGGCGGCCACCTCCAGGCGGTGCCGTGAACGAATCCAGTCGTGCAGCGCCGTCACGGAGGCGCGGGTCGCCCGCGGTGCCAGCAGGTAGGCCAGCAGTGGGATTTCGACGAACGCGAAGGCCACGGCGTTGAACATCAGCAACGCGCCGACCTGCGTCGCGGCGGCGGCGCCGGAGGCCAGGATCACGGCCAGCGCGGCCAGATAGTCCACCGACGGCAGTGCGATGCCCAGGCCGGCCACCCCGGCGACCCACAGCGACCGCCCGTGCAGCAGCCTGTGTGTCCGCGCGGGCAGCCCGACCGAACCGGATCGCCCGGTGGCGACCCGGCCGGCCAGGACGGCGGCGACGAGCAGCGCGAGCAGCCCGATCACGATCTGGACTCTGGGCAGGGTGAAGTAGGTCGAACCCAGCAGGATGCGCCGGAAGACGAACAGGACGGTCAGGCCCACCGTCATGCCCATCGCGAAGCCGCCGGACAAGAAGGCGAGCAGTTGCAACAGCGGTCGCGGCCGGTTCAGCATCAGCATCGTCAGGCCGATGCGGAACGGTTCGAGGCTTACGGCGACGGCCATCACCAGGATGGTGATCAGCATGGCGAATCCTGGTTGCGGACGGGCGTGTCCGCTCAGACGTGCAAGCGGGCGAGCCGCCTGACCTTGCCGCCCGTCGGCGTGGGCATCGATCCGGGCGACACGCCGACGTCGTGTTCGCCGACGCTGAGCTTGTGCACAACCTCATCGTGGCGATCGCCGCGCTCGGTGATGCTTTCCCCGACGGTCTGCGCGGCGCAATATCGCACTACCCTCTCATCCGGCTGCAGTCCGGTGCGTTCGCGCAGCAGGGAGAAAACGGACGAGTTCTGCATGGCGTCAGGTTACCGGTCCGTGCCTGGTCTGACGCTGGGCGTTCGGCAGCGTTGAAATGCCCGGCGGCTCAGGGCTTCAGCAGTGTGTTCTCCGTGACAAGGAGCCGGTCGTGACGTGCGGCAGACGGCCAGTAGATCGCGATTCGCCACAGCGGCTCGCCGCCATCCCGGCAGTCCCGGGGCGCGTCATCTCTTCGCTAACCCCATGCGAACTCGTTGGCGGCCAATTCCTCCTGCCAGTGCGGCGGCAGCGGTAGTGACGACGGTGCCGGCTCCGCCCGTCTGCGGTTGTTGTATGCCAGCGTCGATGCCAGCCAGCCGCTGGCCATGATCAGGGCGGCGGCCGGGCGCTCGCCTTCCTTCTCCTTGTCGTCCTTGCCCGGGCGGTTCTTGCCGTTTCGATCGCCGCCGTGGCTATCAGCCACCGCGGACGCCGCGCCTCCCCCGGACGTCGTGCCTACCATCGCCTCTTGCATCGCCATTCCCGGCGGCAGGCCGGCGGCGGCCGCCGGGGCGGCGCCGGCGTTGGTGGCCGCCAGCGACACCGCTACCGTCTTGGCCCCCGCGGCGGCCGTGGCCCAGCTGGGCGGCACCGACAGCGCTCCGATCGAATACGCCCCTGGCATGCCCGCAGTCGGCAAGCCGGCAACGTTCGGGCCGAGCAACGCAGTTTTACCCAGACCGCCGAGCGACCCGCCGACACCGGACAAGTTGTTGAACCCGCCCAGCCCCTCGAACCAGGTATAGCCCGCCATCCCGCCGCGCACGAGGCCTTCGCGCCAATAACCGAAGGCGTTGGTGCCTATGGTGTAGAAGGCCGTGAAGTAGCCGAGCGGGACGTTGGTAGTGTCGCCCACCGCCTGATTGACCCAACCCAAACCCTGTACGGTAAGACCACCAGCAGTGGAGTCCAAAAACGCCAGCAGCGCCGACGGACTCAACGTGCTCGCCGCGCTGGACGCCGCGGCCTGGGCGTGGGTCGCGGTGCTGGCGCCGGCCTGGGCGACCGCGCCGGCCTGGGTGTCCAGCCCCGCCGCGTTGGTGGTCAGTGGCGGCTCACGGAACGGTGTGAGCACGCTCGCCGCCGACGAAGCACTGGCGTAGGTGTACATCGCGGTGGCGTCCTGCGCCCACATCTCCGCGTAGTGCGCCTCGGTCGCCATGATCGCCGGGGTGTTCTGCCCGAAGAAATTCGTGGCGACCAACGCGGCCAGCGTCGCCCGGTTGGCGGCGATCACCGGTGGCGGCACGGTCGCGGCAAACGCCACCTCGTAGGCCGCCGCGGCGGCCTTGGCCTGGATTGCCGTCCGCTCGGCTTGCGCCGCGCTGGCCTGCAACCACTCCGCATAGGGAGCGGCCGCACTCGCCATGATCGTCGAGGACGGGCCGGTCCACTCGATGCCGGTCAGTTCCGAGACCACCGAGGCGTAACCGGTCGCGGTCAACTCCAGTTCGTTGGCGAGCGCGTCCCACGCCGCCGCGGCTGCCAGCAGCGGCGCCGCCCCGGGGCCCGCGTACATCCGCCCCGAGTTGATCTCCGGTGGAAGTGATCCGAAATCCATGGGTGTTTGCCCACTTTCGTGTCAGCGTGGCTAAGTAGTAGATACGAGCAAGTCCTTGCCAGATGGTGTGATTCGGGGAGCGCGACGACCATCCGGGCATGCGGGCGCGCGCACGCGCATCCGTTCCGGTCGTACCGTTCAGCCGCCCGCGGGGGAGCGCGACACCACACTGGGCCGGCGGGCGGCCGCGCGCGCCGTCGCCCCACCGAGACCACGGCCGGCCAGGGTGCCCAGCATGGTCTCGCCGAACGCCCCACCCGGGAAGCCCCCGGCGGCGGCCGGAATGGCGGTCGCGCTGCTGACCGGCAGGGTGAAGGACGCCGGCGTGATCGCCGCGGCAGGCGTCGCCCAGCTCGTCGGCACCGACAACGCGCCAATCTTGAGTGCCTGGCCCGCGCTCGCGGCCGCCCCCGCGGCGCGCGCCGCCCCGCCGCCGAAGCTCAACGCCGCCGGACCCACGAACGGCGGGTTCAGCGTTTCGGCCAGGCCGCCGGGGTTTTCGGCCGTCCACGTCAACAGACCGATCCCGTTGTTGGCGTTGCTGAGGGCATTTGCCATATCGGCCCAGGAGGCGGTGCCATTGCCGAACGCCTGGCCCCCGTAGCCGGCCGTCTGGTTGAGCAGGCCGTCCCCGTTCACGAGGTCGCCATTGCCGAGTATCTGCTGCAGCCACGACGGCAGGCTCGATCCGCCGCTGTTGCCGGAGGCCTGGGCGACCGAAGCGGATTGGGCCGCCTGCGCGGTCGGGTTGGTGTTCTGCGTCGGTTGGCTGAACGGGGTGAGTCCCGACGCAGCCGCCGACGAACGGGCATAGCCATGCATCGCGGTCGCGTCCTGAGCCCACATTTGCGCGTACTGGCGTTCGGTCTCCCCGATGGCGGCGGTGTACTGCCCGAAGTAGTTGTGCGCGATCAGCGCCACCAGCAACGAACGGTTGGCTGCGATCGCCGCCGGGGGCACGTGAGCGGCCAGCGCTGCCGCGTGCGCGCTCGCGGCAGCGCTGGCCTGGCCGGCCGTTTGTTCGGCCAAGGCGGCGGTGTTGTGCAACCACGTCACATACGTCTGGGCGGCGGTCGCCATGGCCGTCGCCGACGGGCCGGTCCACCGCGCGGCGGTCAAGTTCGAGATCACCGCACTGTATTGGGCCGCGGTGGAATGCAACTCCGTGGCCAGCGAATCCCAGGCCGCTGCGGCGGTCACCAGAGATCCCGCTCCGGGGCCGGCGTACATGCGCCCCGAATTGATCTCCGGCGGCAACACGCTGTAGTCCATAACCATCTGGCTCCCCATTCTCCTCGGTCGTGATCTACCTATGAATGTTGCTGCTCAGGCCCAACGGCCGTTAACAGCTCGATTCTTTCTGGCGGGAAAGGCTTTGATGACGAGGTATTTTGGCTACTGATCGCTCGTCGCGGCCGGCGCTTCGCCCGGGTGCGGCGACGTTGCGCATCGACACCTGCAGCGGCCGGGGAACTCGGCAGTTTCGCCCGGCAACCCGTGGACCGCGCACCACGGCGGGCGAAACGGCCATCATCGCCTCGTGCACCCCTTCGTGCAGATCGGTCTTCGACCGTTGGAATGACAGTCCCTCGCGGTGAACTCGCGGCACAGACACATCTTCGAATCGATTACTTCCAGATGAACTGTTGGTTACCGAGCAGATTCAGGCGGCCCCAAAATTCGGGCGGCGGGCGCTGCGACCCCACCGAGCACGAGGTTGTCCCGAAGTTCCGCGGGACTCGGGACAACGTCAACGACAGGGGCGCCCCGGCGTCTGGGGCGCGGTCTGCCCCGCCGGCGCGGCGTCAGCCTGCTGGTGTGCACGACCCCGAGGATGCCGATGACCGCCGATCATGTCCCCCTCGCCGGGGAAGCGGACAGACGGGGCATCCTCAGCGCCGAAACTGGCTGGGGATGAACCCGATTCGCGCGCGCCCTCACGTCGTCATCGAACGTCGCCCAACAGACGGACCGTCTCCGCCCGCACCGAGGGAATGACGCGCGTGTTGGCAACGCACGCTTCGCAACGAACGCGCTGATCCGGGCCCCGCTCGGTACGGTGAGCAGGGTGGCGGGTGTGGTCGCGCACCCGCGTTTCATCGACCGTGCCGGGCTACGGCTGGATCTAACCGGTTCGATCGTCACTTCGGGCAGGTGCTGCCATGCACGCACCTGTTGGTCAATGTTCACGCTTTCTTTACCTCGTGCCCAGGTGCAGTTCGTCGGCGGCGACAACACTTCCGTAACCATGGTGTGGGCGAGACTGCTCGTGAGCGCAGCAGGCACGTTGACGGCGATTGGCCTGTCCGCTTCCGCGCACGCCGACAACGGTGACGCTGCTTTGCTTGATCAGCTGGACCGTGCCGGCATCGAGTTCGCGGACCCGCAGGACACCGTATCCACGGCCAAGACCGTGTGCAGCTACCTGGCGGAGGGGCGGCCCGTGACCGTCGTCGCGCGGGCGCTGAAAATCCGTAATCACCACCTGTCGAACAACAATGCCCTGCAATTTGTCGAGATCGCCGGCGAGACGTACTGCCCGGCTGATCTGTCGGCTGCTGTCAGCGGGTAGCGGACGTGATCACCGAATCAGGCGAATTCGCCGTACCCGGTGCGTGCAGGTGTTTTCAGGACGTCCTTCGGGTCTCCGCAAGGAGCCGGCTGGCTACCTTGATGCCGACATTTAGGGAGCAGTGACAATGAGATTCGCGAAGAGTTTCGTTAAACCGTTGATGATCGCCGCCGGGATGGCCACCTTCGCCGTGCCCGCGGTCGCCCACGCCGACGATGCCGCCTTCTTGAACGCGCTCAACCAGGACGGAATCCAGTTCCCGGATCCGGCCTCAGCGAAAGCCGCGGCGCGGGAGGTGTGTGACTACATGGCCGACGGACACTCCGCGGCCCAGGCCGCTCGCGGGGTGAAAAACGCCAATCCCGATTTGACGCTGACGCACGCGGCCCATTTCGTGACCATCGCCCGAGGGATGTACTGCAATCAGGTGACCACCGCCGCCAGCGACAAGCAAGCCATCGGCGACGGCGTACAACCATAGCCCGTGGTCCGCATGATGGAATCGATTGCGGGCCTGTGGGAGTCGGAGTTAGTGGGCTGGCGCGCGACACCGGCTCTCGGTGCCGAGTTGGACTGCGAAACCCTTCGTCGCCTCAACGTCGGCTGTTTGGCGACGAAAGGCCGGGCTTGAGTCCTCGATCGGCTACCTTTCCTGCGGCGAGGTGCGGGTTTGCCAACCGGCCCCGAGCCCGTGTCGCCGGTACCCAAAGCTGTTATCGCTCATCGACTCCGGACTCGAAGACCACGGTCGCCGGGACGCGCCGCATGCGCAATTGGAGCTAGCCGCCGCCGCCACCCCCCATGGGCGGCAGGGGGCAATACGCGCCCCGGGCAAGGTTCACGAATTGGATTGCCTGGATCGACGAAAGCTTGGGGTTTTGTTCTGCCACCATTTGCACCGTCTCGTTTTCGGTGTGCCGTCCCGCGATGATGTAGGAACACACAGCTTTCCCGCTGGCGACGGCCTGGTCCGCATTCGGGTATTCGATCCCTACGTCATTGAGCGCTTCGATGAAGGCATCGTCGTTACCATCGTTGCCGTCAGCGTGCGCGGCGCCAGATGCGCCGATCAGGGCCGTCGTCCAGGTCACGGCCACAACCAGAAGTTTCCTCGCGCGCATGGTGTCTCCCGTCTCAAGGCCCGAAAGAGATTCAACAGAAAGCATAGGCCACGATCGACGAAGCGAGCCCCGTTGACCGCGATGCGGCGATGCGCTCACCGAGCGGCTGCTGGGTTCAATGGTGCCATGACCTTGATTTGGCTGTTCGCGTCGTTTGTCAGCGTGAGGTTTCCGGTCCAACCGTTGGTGCTGAGGCCTTTTCGGCAGCGTCGCTGTTCCGCTACTTGCCACAGCTGACGTCGACGGACGAGCTCCGAACTCCCGGTAGCTTACCTCGTTGTTGGTCGCCACCGGCGGCTTCCGTATGCCGCAATTGCTCCGCACCGGCGCCCGGGTCGCTGCAGCGATTCTGAAGGTGAGCCCCGGGACGGCAACGGGATTCACCTTCCACAGGACGCTATGGGGACGGTGACGGTGGGCGCGCCGCTCACTCCCGGCGGCGGAGCGGCTAAGGAGATCTCTTCAAGGCGCGCAGCGCGAGCGAAAACAGCAGCCGCGCTTCGGGATCGGCCAGTGAGGCCGACAACAGCTTCTCGATCCGCCGGACCCGGTAACGCACGGTGTTGGGATGCACCTGCAGCGCCTGCGCGGCGGCGCCGACGTCGCCGACGCTGTCCAGGTAGACGCGCAGGGTCTCGGCCAGCGCCGGGTCCCGGGCGTGCAGGTCGCGTATCCGCGGATCCACCAGCCGTTTCTCGGCGGCGACCGCGGTGACGATCTCGTCGAGCAGGACGGTGGTGCGCGCCTCGGCCAGCGAGGTGACCTGCCCGATCGAAACGGGGTGGCGTTCGGCGCTGTCGAGGACCCGGTCCACCTCGGTGCGTGCCGCCGCGACACCCGCCAGGCCGGCGACCGGCGCGGCGATGGCGGCCCGCAGCTCGATGCCGAGTTCGGTGCGCAGGGCGCCGATCGTGCCGCGGACCCAGGAGGTGACCGGCCGCGTCGTGGCGGTCGGGGGCAGCAGCACGTAGACCCGCGAGCCGTCTGAGGCCACCTGGGCGTCGGCGCGAAAAGCGCTGGCGCTCAAAGCCAGGACGTCGGTCAGCCGCGGGGGGCGGGTCCCATCGCCGGTAGTGCCGGCGGTGTCCCACCCGATCAGCACGGCGCTGCCGTCGACGGACAGGCCGAGTTCGGCGGCGATGGCGGACACCGCGGCCGACGAGGCGGGCTCGCCGTCCGTCAGACCCAGGAGCTGCTGCACCCGGCGTGTCTGCGGCGACGGCCGCGCCGCCAGCCGCGCCATGATGCGTGCGGCGAGCACGGACGCGCCCCGCAACATCTCCTCGGCATCCTCGGCCAGCGGCCGCGAACCCTGCTGCACCCAGATGGTTCCGGCGAACACCGGGGCGCGGCGCGCGCCGGCCGCGCGCTGGTAGATCCCGACCGCCAGCCGCGGCCGCAGCCCCAGGGCCGGGCGCTCGTCCACGCGCACCACCTCGCCGCCGGCGCGCAGCGCGTCGAAGATGCCCCACTGGCCGATCCACTTGAGGTGCTCCGGCGGGCCGGCCCTGCCGAGGATGGAGAGCCGGCGTAACTCGTCGGCTTCGTCGTTGGAGGCCGAATAGGCGAGCACCTGCGACTCCGCGTTCTCGATGCTGACCATGCCGTGGATGCGGTCGGCCAGCGACTGCGCCAGACCGAACAGGTCGGTGCCGGAGTCGTCGGTCGGGTCGGTGCGGTCCCCGTGATGCTCCAGCACGTGGTTGACCAGCTGGTAGAGCCGCTCCCAGCGGGCCCTCGGCTCCACGGCCACCACCGCCGACCCGGCCGCCACCGCGTTGGTCACCAGCGCGTCGGACGGCTCCTTGACGAAGATCGCCGCGGGCACACGCTCGCGCGCCTGCTTGTCCACCCAGCGCAGCGCCTCGTCATCGGCGACGCCGAGCAGGAAGAAGATGTCGGCCGAACTCGCCGCCGCCGCCAAACCCAGTCGCACGTCGTCGGAGTCGATCAGCGCCGCCGAGCCCACCGGCAGGTCCAGGCCGCGGGGCGCAGCCACCAGGGTGACCAGGGTCGCGTCCAGCGCGAGCAGCAGCTGGCCAAGCCCCACACCGGACGACCGCATATTGTCCGATTATACTACACTTCTGAAAAAAGCCTGTCCGATCAGACAAACATCTCGGGGGCCGCGGCGGGGACCCTGGCAGGCATGGATGCGATCACCCAGGTGCCGGGACCCGCCAACGAACCCATCCACGACTACGCTCCCCATTCCCCGGAACGCGCGCGGCTGATCGCCGAGCTTGCCAAGGTGGCCGAGAATCCGGTCGAGCTGCCGCACGTGATCGGCGGCAAGCACCGCATGGGCGACGGCGAGCGCATCGACGTCGTGCAGCCGCACCGGCACGCCGCGAAGCTGGGGACACTGACCAACGCCGGGCACACCGAGGCCGCGGCGGCCGTCGAGGCCGCGACAGCCGCCAAGAACGATTGGGCGGCAATGCCGTTCGAGGAGCGGGCCGCGGTGTTCCTGCGCGCGGCCGACCTGCTCGCGGGACCGTGGCGGGAGAAGATGGCCGCCGCGACGATGCTCGGCCAGTCCAAGTCCCCGTACCAGGCCGAGATCGACGCGGTCTGCGAGCTGATCGACTTCTGGCGCTTCAACGTCGCGTTCGCCCGGCAGATCCTCGACCAGCAGCCGCTCAGCGGGCCCGGGGAGTGGAACCGCAGCGACTACCGCCCGCTGGACGGCTTCGTTTACGCCGTCACCCCGTTCAACTTCACCTCGATCGCGGCGAACCTGCCGTCGGCCCCGGCGCTGATGGGCAACACCGTCGTGTGGAAGCCGTCGATCACCCAGACGCTGGCGGCCTACCTGAGCATGCGCCTGCTCGAGTCGGCCGGATTGCCGCCCGGGGTGATCAACCTGGTCACCGGCGACGGTTTCGCGGTCTCCGACGTGGCGCTGTCCGACCCGCGGCTGGCCGGGATCCATTTCACCGGGTCGACGGGCACCTTCCGGCAGCTGTGGCAACAGGTGGGCGCCGACATCGGCCGCTACCACGGTTACCCGCGGCTGGTCGGTGAGACCGGCGGCA
This sequence comes from Mycobacterium helveticum, assembly GCF_007714205.1. Taxonomy (GTDB): domain Bacteria; phylum Actinomycetota; class Actinomycetes; order Mycobacteriales; family Mycobacteriaceae; genus Mycobacterium; species Mycobacterium helveticum. The sequence continues at coordinate 11,717 of NZ_VMQU01000006.1, forward strand.
AGGACTTCGTGGTCGCGCACACCTCGGCGCGCCCGGACGTGCTGTCCACGGCCCTGATCCGCGGCGCGTTCGACTACCAGGGCCAGAAGTGCTCGGCGGCGTCGCGCGCCTTCATCCCGCGTTCGGTGTGGCGGCGCATGGGCGACGAGTTCCTGGGCGAGGCCGCGGCGCTGCGCTACGGCGACGTCACCGACCTGACCAACTTCGGTGGGGCGCTGATCGACCGCCGCGCCTTCGCCAAGAACGTCACCGCCATCGAGCGGGCCAAGGGCGCCGCCGGTGTGACCGTCGCGGCGGGCGGCGAATACGACGACAGCGAGGGGTATTTCGTGCGGCCCACCGTGCTGCTGTCCGACGACCCGACCGACGAATCCTTCTCGACCGAATACTTCGGGCCGATCCTGTCGGTGCACGTCTATCCCGACGAACAGTACGAGCGCATCCTCGACGTCGTCGACACCGGCTCCCCCTACGCGCTGACCGGCGCGGTCATCGCCGACGACCGCCGCGCGGTGCTGACGGCGCAGGACCGGCTGCGGTTCACGGCCGGCAACTTCTACGTCAACGACAAGCCGACCGGAGCGGTCGTCGGGCGGCAGCCCTTCGGCGGGTCGCGGGGCTCGGGCACCAACGACAAGGCCGGATCGCTGCTGAACATGGTTCGCTGGGTGTCGGCGCGCACCATCAAGGAGACATTCGTCCCGCCGACCCGCCACACCTATCCGCACATGGGGGCCGACTGATGGCCGGCGTGTTCGCCACCACGCTGCGCCCGGCGATCCTGGCCGCCGGCCGCAGCCAGGGATTACGGCGCACCGCCGAACGGCTGCCGGTCACCCGCACGGTGGTACGGCGGTTCGTCCCCGGGGAGACGATCTCATCGGTGTTGAAAAGCGCTGCCGCGCTGCGTGATTCGGGTCTCTACGTCAGCGTCGACTACCTCGGCGAGGACGTCACCGGCCGCGACGACGCCGCGAAGGCGACGGGGGTCTACCTGGACCTGATCGGCAGGATGAGCGGGCTCGGCGATCGCGTCGACGACGGCGTCCGGCCGCTGGAGGTGTCGCTGAAGCTGTCGGCGCTGGGGCAGTCGCTCGACCGCGACGGCGAGAAGATCGCCCGGGACAACGCCTTCGCGATCTGCGAGGCGGCCCAGCGGGCCGGGGTGTGGGTGACGGTGGACGCCGAAGACCACACGACGACGGACTCCACGCTGGCCACCGTGCGCGACCTGCGGGGTGAGTTCCCTTGGCTCGGAACGGTTTTGCAGGCCTATCTGCGGCGCACGCTGGGCGACTGCGAAGAGTTCGCCGCGGCCGGCGCGCGGATCCGGTTGTGCAAGGGCGCCTACGACGAACCCGCATCGGTGGCCTACCGCGACCCCGCCGCGGTCACCGATTCGTACCTGAGTTGCCTGCGGGTGCTGATGGCCGGTTCCGGCTACCCCATGGTCGCCTCGCACGATCCCGCCGTCATCGATGCGGTGCCGGCGCTGGCGCGCGAATCCGGGCGTGGACCCGACGATTTCGAATACCAGATGCTGTTCGGCATCCGCGACGACGAGCAGCGGCGACTGGCCGCCGACGGCAATCGGGTCCGGGTGTACGTGCCGTTCGGTGACCAGTGGTACGGCTACTTCCTGCGGCGCCTGGCCGAACGGCCGGCCAACCTGACGTTCTTCCTGCGCGCACTGGCCGCCCGCGGCCACGGAGTGTGAACCGGTGGCTTCGCGTGTGAGGGCAGGGGGTGGACCGCCGGCGTGTCGTCGCCGCGGGTTCACCATCGACGCGGTCACTGGGCCCGGCGGGGCCGCCCGCCTTCGCCGGCGAAGCCGCGTACCACGTGCGCGCGCACGAACTCCGCCGCCACCTCGGGGTTCTCCATGTCCAGGGACGACGACGGCGTGCTGAACAGCGAGAACAATATGCGCGCGAACCATTCCCCGGCGGCTTTGACGTCGAGGTCCTTGCGCACCTCGCCGGTCAGCCTCGCCGCGGCGAGATGGGGCGCGAAGAAGTCGACGCACTCGCGCAGCAGCACGGCGGCGTCCTTGGTGAGCAGCAGGCTGACCGCGTCCTCGTCGAAGTATCGCTGCACGGCGATCACGCGCCGCGCCTGCGTGACGAAAACCGCTGCGCGGCTGAGCTTGTCCTCAAGAGAGTGGCCCTGATCCATCGCCTTGGACATCTCGCGGTAGAACCGCTCGGAGGCGTGTTCGACGCACGCTTCGACGATGGCTGCCTTGTCGCCGAAGTACTCGTAGATCGTGCTGCGGGACACCCCGGCCGCCTTGGCGATGTCGACGATCGTCGCCTTCCGCAGCCCCTGCCCGACGAAACAGGAATACGCGGCTTCGACGATGAGCTCGCGGGTGTCGGTCGCGTGAGCCGAAGTCATCCGGCTCCTAGCCGGCCGGCGCCAGGATCAGGCCGCTGGTGGGCACGCCGGTGCCGGAGGTGACCAACACGTGCTCGACGCCGCCAACCTGGTTGTGCGAGGTGCCGCGAACCTGGCGAACCCCCTCGGTGATGCCGTTCATCCCGTGGATGTAGGCCTCGCCGAGCAGCCCGCCGTTGGTGTTGATCGGCAACTCCCCACCCAGCGACAGCCGTTCCACGGTGGCGAAGTCCTTGGCCTCGCCGCGCCCACAGAACCCCAGTTCCTCGAGCTGGGTGAACACGAACGGCGTGAAATGGTCGTAGATGAAGGCGGTTTGGATGTCTTGGGGCTTCAGGCCGGAATCGCGCCACAGCTGCGCGGCGACCACACCCATCTCCGGGAGCCCGGTGATGTCCTCGCGGTAGTAGCTGGTCATCATCTCGCCGTCGGCGGCCGCGCCCTGGGCGGCCGCGGTGATGACGGCGGGCGGTTGCCGCAGGTCGAGGGCCCGTTCGGCGCTGGTGACCACCAGCGCGACCCCGCCGTCGCTTTCCTGACAGCAATCAAGCAGCCGCAGCACGGGTTCGATGATCCAGCGGGAATTCTGGTGGTCTTCCAGCGTGATCGGGCGCTGGTAGAACCACGCGTCGGGATTGGTGGCGGCGTGCTTGCGGTCCACCACGGCGATCCGGCCGAAGTCCTCGTTCCTCACCCCGTAGGTCGACATGTAGCGCTGGGCGTGCATCGCGACCCACGCTGCGGGAGTGAGCAATCCGAACGGTGCGTAGTGCGCCATGAACGGCGGGGTCCCCAGGTCGGTGCGCCCGCTTCCGCCGAACCGGAACCCGGACCGTTCGTTGAAGGCGCGCCAGCACACCACGACATCGGCGATGCCGGTGGCGACGGCCATCGCCGCGTGCACCACGGTGCCGGCCGCGGCGCCGCCGCCGTGGTGCACGCGGGAAAAGAAGCTCAGGTCGCCGATGCCCACGTTGCGGGCGATGTCGATCTCGTCGCTGGAGTCCATGGTGAAGGTGACCATGCCGTCGACGTCGGCGGGTGCCAGTCCGGCGTCGTCGAGTGCGGCGCTGACCGCCTCGCACGCCAATTGCAGTTCGCTGCGCCCGGATTCCTTGGAGAACTCGGTCTGGCCGATGCCGACGATGGCGCAGCTGCCGGGCAGCGACCTCGTCATGCTTGGTCCCCTTCGACGGCGCCGTCGAGCAGGCTCAGGACGGCGGTGCCGGAGACGTGATCGCCGAGACTGTTGGACGCCGTGAAGGTGACCTCGACGAAGTTCTCGCCGCCCGAGCCGCCGGTCTTGCCGGTCACGGTGCCGGTGAACCGCAGCGGATCGTCGGGAAAGCACGGAACACCAAGGCGAATGGACAGTTTCGTGACCATCGCCTCGGGTCCGGCCCAGTCGGTCAGGAAGCGCACGCAATAGCCGTTGCTGGTCAGGATGTTCATGAACAGGTTGGGCGAGCCCTGCTTGTTGGCGTAGTCGCGGTCGTGGTGCACCGGCATGAAGTCGCGCGAGGCGATCGCGCCGGCGACGATCATCGTCGTCGTGATGGGGATCTCGAGCGGTGTCAGCTCGTCGCCGACCTCGATGTCGGCCCACCGCAAGGTGGTGGTGCGGGTCTGGGTGGTCGTCATCGGTGTCCTTCCGGGTAGGTGCGTCGCTGCTCCGCGGAATCCATTGATTCAGCGGGCCGGCCGGAACTGGTGCAGCACAAGGTCGTCATCGAACGCCTGGTAGAAGACTTCGACGTCCATCCCGACCGTGACGCCGGCCGGGTCGATGTCGCACAGGTTCGACACCACCCGTATCCCCTCGGCGAGTTCGACCAGCACGACGATGTAGGGGTAGTCGAGGAACGGGAACCGCGGTTCGTGCGGCATCACGTAGCTGTAGACGGTGCCGCGGCCCGACGCCTCGATCGTGTCCCAGTCCAGGGACCGGCATTTCGGGCACATGGGCCGCGGCGGATGGCGCAGCGCCCCACACCCGTTGCAGCGCTGGATCAGCAGCTTGTGCTCGCGCAGCCCGTTCCAGAAGAACTCGGTGTCCGGGCCGATCGTCGGTGCCGGGCGCGACGCCATCAGTTCGCCGGCCTGAATCGCAGCACCCGGAATCGTTGCCGCCCGAGCACGTCGCCGTTCTGGTCGGTGTAGGTGATCACCCAGGTCAGAAAGAAGCCGGTACCCAGCGCAGTCTTCTTCTCCTGCGAGACGTCCTCATACACCGATGTCGCGCTGATGACATCGCCCAGCCGGGGGTAGCGCTCGATCTCGAACTCGGAGTTGGTCGCCACCGTGCTGGTGTATCCGGCCTCGTCGAGAAACGCCGTCGGATTGTCCTCGATCTCGACGGGAGCCCCGCCGCGTTCCCCGATGCCTTCCAGCTTCGGCGACGGCATCGTCCAGGTCTGCAGCATGACCGGGGGTGACACGATGCCGCCGAACCGCGACGCGGCCGCGAATTCCGGGTCGAGGTAGACCGGATTCATGTCGTCCAGGGCGTGGGCCCAGTGCCGGATCATCGGCTGGTTCACCGGATCCGGCGCCACCGAGGGCTTTCCGGTGCCGCCGGTGGGTTGGTCGACGAGCGCCCTTAGCTTGGCGTGAAACTCGGTATCTGGTTGGGTCACTAACCTGTCCTCCTTCGTCGGGGGCGCGAAGCTCGCGGGGCTCTCGGCGTGCCCGCGCCGGCAGGGGCGCCAATTGCGCTCCCACGCAGTAATTTTCGCCGCAGCCGAAAGCGATGTGCGGGTTGGGGTGGCGGGTGACCCCCGAACTCCTCGGAGTCGGCAGAGAAATCGGGGGAGTGCAACAGAGAAGCGGGCAAAGTGGTCTGCACGGCCGGCCTCCCTGGACCTCCCTGGACAAGCGATCCGACATATCGACGCAATATGTCTTGCGGCATTGTGTCTACTCGAGCCGACCGCTTGTGTCAACGCCGCGTACAAGGCGCTGAATCGGCTGGAACACCTGAAAATTCGCGTTGATGGTGATTGACGCCGCGGCGGCATGGGTGAACACTGACTCCGGAGATGACCGACCTTCGGTGAGGAAGCACATGGCCGAGTTACCGCCTCCGGATTCGCTGCTCGACACCTACCGGCTCTACATCGACGGCGCGTGGATCGAACCGGAGGACGGGCGCTACGACGACGTCGACCCGGCGACCGGGCAGGTCATCGCCGGCGCGCCGGACGCGAGCGTCGCGCAGGCCGGCGACGCGATCGCGGCCGCGCGCCGCGCTTTCGACGACGGCCCCTGGTCGGCGATGGGGCCCCAGGAGCGGGCCGGCTGCCTCAACCAACTCGGCGAGGCGCTGCTCGAGCACGCCGACGAGTTCTATGCGCTCGCGCAGGCGGAGTGGGGCTGCATTGCGAATGAACGCATGATGCAGATCGACGGCGCCGGATACACGTCCCTGCACGCCGCGCAGTTGGCCACGCAGCTGATCGACGAACCGGTCACCGGGATCGGCGCCGGCACCACCGTGCTGCGCCACGAGCCCCTCGGCGTCGTGTCCATCCTGACGCCGTGGAACTTCCCGCACATCCTCAACGTCATGAAGGTGAACAACGCCCTGGCCGCGGGCAACACCGTCGTGCTCAAGCCGTCGCCGCTGACGCCGCTGGCCGGGCTCGCGCTGGCCCGCCTCATCGACGAGCGCACCGACATCCCGCCGGGGGTGGTCAACGTCGTCACGCCGTCGGGCCTGGGGGCCGCCAAGCTGCTCACCACCGACCCGCGCATCGACATGATCAGCTTCACCGGCAGCTCGACCGTCGGCTGTGAGGTGATGCGGGCCGCGGGCGACACCATGACGCGGCTGCTGCTGGAATGCGGCGGCAAGTCGGCCGGCATCGTCCTGGACGACGCCATCGTCACCGACGAGATGCTCGAGCAGCTGCTGTTCAGCTGCTGCTCGCTGCATGCCGGGCAGGCCTGCATCCTGCACAGCAGGCTGCTGCTGCCCGATTCGCTGCACGACGACGTCGTCGACCGGCTCGTCGCGCTCGCCGGTGACGTGGTGGTCGGCGACCCCCGGGATCCCGCGACGCGGATGGGTCCGCTGATCAGCGCGGCCCAGCGCGACCGCGTCCAGCGCCACGTCGACGGCGCGGTCGCCGATGGGGCGACACTGGTGACCGGCGGCGGCCGTCCGGCCGGGCTGGATGCCGGGTTCTATTTCGCGCCGACCATTCTCACCGACGTCGACCCGGACTCGGCGATCGCCCAGGAGGAGGTCTTCGGCCCCGTCCTGTCGGTGCTGCGCTACTCCGACGACGACGACGCCGTGGCGATCGCGAACAACTCCCGATACGGTCTTTCCGGCGCCGTGTGGGGCACCGACGTGGACCGGGCGCTCGGGGTCGCCCGCCGCATCCGCACCGGGCAGGTGGCGATCAACGGCGTGGGACCCGGCGACGCCCCGTTCGGCGGCTTCAAGTTGAGCGGATTCGGCCGGGAGAGCGGCGGGATCCGCGGGCTGCACCAGTACATGGAGGTGAAGGCCATCGGGATTCCCGCATAACGGGACCGGGGATTCCGGCTCGACGAGATCGCGGTCCCGGTCCGCTGGTGGCACGGCGACCACGACCACATCGTCCCGTTCGCCCACGGCGAGCACGCGGTGTCGCGGCTGCCCGAGGCGGAGCTGTACGTGCTGCCGGGCGAAAGCCAGCCGGCCGGGGCTGGGGCGCGGGGAGGAGACTGGCCACCCTGCTGAAGATCTGGGACGAGCAGTAACCTGCTCACGTGCTGCTGGCTTCCCTGAACCCCGCGCTCGCCACCGCCACCGACATGGCCGACGCGGTGCGCATCGACGGCGTCGCGCTGAGCCGCGGCGACCTGCTCGGCGCCGCGACGTCGGTGGCCGAACGGGTCGCCGGCGCGGACCGCGTCGCGGTGTTGGCCACGCCCACCGCGGCGACGGTGCTGGCGGTCACCGGCTGCCTGATCGCCGGCGTCCCGTTCGTCCCGGTGCCCGCCGACATCGGGGCGTCCGAACGCCGCCACATGCTCGCCGACTCGGGAGTGCAGGCCTGGCTGGGGCCCCGGCCGGACGAGCCGGAGGGGTTGCCGCACATTCCCGTCCGGCTGCACGCGCGCTCCTGGCACCGCCATCCCGAGCCGCCGCCCGATGCCACCGCGATGGTCATCTACACCTCCGGCACCACCGGGCTGCCCAAGGGGGTGGTGCTGAGCCGGCGGGCGATCGCCGCCGACCTCGACGCGCTCGCGGAAGCCTGGCAGTGGACCCCCGGGGACGTCCTGGTGCACGGCCTGCCGCTGTTCCACGTGCACGGCCTGGTTTTGGGCCTGCTCGGGTCGCTGCGCGTGGGAAACCGCTTCGTGCACACCGGAAAACCGACGCCCGCCGGTTATGCCCGGGCGTGTTCGGAAGCCGGCGGCACGTTGTACTTCGGGGTGCCCACGGTGTGGTCGCGGGTGGTGGCCGACGCGGCCTCCGCGCGCGCACTGCGCCGGGCGCGGCTGCTGGTCTCGGGCAGCGCGCCGCTGCCCGTTCCGGTGTTCGACGGCCTCGCCGGGCTCACCGGGCACCGGCCCGTCGAACGGTACGGCGCCTCGGAGTCGCTGATCACCGTCTCGACGCGGGCCGACGGCGAGCGGCGGGCCGGCTGGGTGGGTCTGCCGCTGCCCGGCGTGCAGACCAGGTTGCTCGACGAGGACGGCGGCCCGGCGCCGCACGACGGGGAAACCGTTGGCAGGCTGCAGGTTCGCGGGCCGACGATGTTCGACGGCTACCTCAACCGGCCGGACGCCACCGCCGAGGCGTTCGACAGCGACGGCTGGTACCGCACCGGGGACGTCGCGGTCGTCGACGGCGCCGGGATGCACCGCATCGTCGGGCGCGAGTCCGTCGACCTGATCAAGTCCGGCGGATACCGCGTCGGCGCGGGCGAGGTCGAGACGGCGTTGCTCGGCCATCCGGGCGTGGGCGAGGTGGCCGTCGTCGGGTTGCCCGACGACGACCTGGGCCAGCGCATCGTCGCCTACGTCGTCGGATCGCCGGACCTGTCCGCCGACGAGCTGGTCAACCATGTCGCCGAGGAGCTTTCGGTGCACAAGCGGCCGCGCGAGGTGCGCTTCGTCGACGCGCTGCCCCGCAACGCGATGGGCAAAGTCCTCAAGAAGCAACTGCTGTCGGAGGGGTGAGGAACATCCGCGATCCCCAGCCAGTCGCCGGCGTTTCCGCCGAGCGCGACCGCGCACCTTCGCATACCGTCGTTACCGTGACCACCCAGGCCGGTGCCCCCGGCACATCGATGAGACGGGTGGCGGCCGCCTGCCTGGTCGGCTCCGCCATCGAGTTCTACGACTTCCTCATCTACGGCATCGCGGCGGCGCTGGTGTTCCCCGCCGTGTTCTTCCCGCACCTGAGTCCGGCAATGGCCACGGTCGCCTCGATGGGGACGTTCGCCACCGCGTTTCTCTCCCGGCCGCTGGGCGCGGCCGTGTTCGGGCACTTCGGCGACCGGCTGGGCCGCAAGAAGACGCTCGTCGCCACCCTGCTGATCATGGCCGTGTCGACGGTGGGGGTGGGCATGGTGCCCACCACGGCGACCATCGGCGACGCCGCCCCGCTGATCCTGGTCGTCCTGCGGGTGCTGCAGGGGTTCGCCGTCGGCGGCGAATGGGCCGGGTCGGCGCTGCTGAGCGCCGAGTACGCGCCCGCGGCCCGGCGCGGCCGGTACGGCATGTTCACCCCGCTGGGCGGCGGTGTCGCGCTGGTGCTGACCAGCCTGGTGTTCCTCGGCGTGAACGCGACCATCGGCGAGCGGAGCGCCGCGTTCCTGCAGTGGGGATGGCGGGTTCCGTTCCTGATCAGCGCGGCGCTGATCGTCGTCGCCCTGTACGTGCGGCTCAACATCGACGAGACGCCGGTGTTCGCCGGCGAGAAGGCCCGCACCGTTGTCTCCGAGGCCCCGATCAAGGAGGTGCTGCGCCGCCAGCACCGCACCATCGTCCTGGCCGGCGGCAGCGTCGTCAGCGGCTTCGCGTTCGTCTACATGGCCAGCACCTACCTGGCCCGGTACGCCCAGAGCGAGCTGGGCCATTCCCGCACCCTGATCCTGGTCGTCGGGGTGCTGGGCGGGCTGGCGAGCATCGCGCTCGTCGCGGTCTCGGCCAGCCTGTCCGACCGGGTCGGGCGTCGCCGCATGATGCTGGTGGGGCGGGCGGCGTCGCTGCCGTGGTCGCTGGTGGTGATCCCGCTGATGGACACCGGCAGCCCCGCCCTGTTCGCGGTCGCGATCGTCGGCATGTACGCCGTCGGCGCCATCGCCGCCGGCCCCACGGCCTCGTTCGTGCCCGAACTGTTCGCCACCCGCTACCGCTACACCGGCACCGCACTGTCCAGCAACCTCGCCGGCATCCTCGGCGGGGCGTTGCCGCCGCTGATCGCCGGCACGCTGCTGGCCACCTTCGGCAGCTGGGCCCTGAGCCTGCTGCTCGCCGCGCTGGTGTCGATCAGCCTGGTCAGCACCTATTTGCTGCCGGAGACCAACGGGGCGGCGTTCGGGCCGGCCCCGTCGCCCGACCTGCAGTCCAACGTCTGCCGCTGACTCAGTTGGCGTGCAGTTCGGCGTTGAGCGCGATGCCCCGGCCGTCGCGCGACACCACCTCGACGGCCCCGCTCACCGAGTTGCGGCGGAACAGCAGGTTGTCGGCGCCGGACAGGTCACGGGCCTTGACCGCCTTGCCGCCCGGCATGGCAATTTTGGTGCCCGCGGTGACGTAGAGGCCGGCCTCCACGACGCAGTCGTCGCCGAGCGAGATGCCCAGCCCCGCGTTCGCGCCCAGCAGGCAGCGCTTCCCGATCGAGATGACCTCCGTGCCGCCACCGGACAGCGTGCCCATGATCGACGCCCCGCCGCCGACGTCCGACCCGTCGCCCACCACCACGCCGGCGGAGATGCGGCCTTCGACCATCGAGGCGCCCAGCGTGCCGGCGTTGTAGTTGACGAAGCCCTCGTGCATCACGGTGGTGCCCGGCGCCAGGTGAGCGCCCAGTCGCACCCGGTCGGCGTCGGCGATGCGCACCCCAGTCGGCACGACGTAGTCGACCATCCGCGGGAACTTGTCTACGCCGTAGACGGTCACCGGTCCGCGGCGGCGCAGCCGGGTCCGGACCGCCTCGAAGCCGTCGATCGCGCAGGGGCCGTAGTTCGTCCACACCACGTTGGTCAGCACCGCAAACAGGCCGGTGGCGTTCAGGCCGTGGGGCGCCACCAGTCGGTGCGAGAGCAGATGTAACCGCAGGTAGGCGTCGTAGGAGTCGGTGGCGACGTCGTCCAGCGAGCCGATCACCGTGCGCACCGCGACGGTCTCGGTGCCGCGGTCCTCGTCGCGGCCGGTCAGGGCCGCCAGGTCCGGGGGAACCTCGGATCCGGTCAGTCGTGTGGTGACGCCGGTGCCCGATCCCGTCAATTCCGGTGCGGGGAACCAGGTGTCGAGGATCGATCCGTCGTCGGCCAGCGTTGCCAGCCCAATACCAACCGCGCCTGCAGCTCCAGTCACGGCGGTCAGGTTACTTTCTCCGGCCGAGCAGACACAAAAGCACCCGATTCGGGGCGGAAATAGGAGCTTTTGCGTCTGCTCGGCATACTTGGGATCGTGCTGGACTTGCGCGGGGACCCGATCGAGCTGACCGCGGCGCTGGTCGACATTCCCAGCGAATCGCGGCACGAGGCGTGCCTCGCCGACGAGGTGGAGGCCGCGCTGCGCGCCCAGACATCGGGCTTCGAGATCGTCCGCAACGGCAACGCCGTACTGGCGCGCACGCACCGGCGACGGCCGTCGCGGGTATTGCTGGCCGGCCACCTCGACACCGTCCCGGCCGCCGGCAACCTGCCCAGCCGCCGCGAGGGCGACATGCTGTACGGCTGCGGGGCGGCCGACATGAAATCCGGCGACGCCGTTTTCCTGCACCTGGCCGCCACCGTGGCCGAACCGGCGCACGACCTGACGCTGGTGTTCTACGACTGCGAGGAAGTCGAAGCCGCCGCAAACGGTTTGGGCCGCATCGAGCGCGAGCTTCCGGACTGGCTGTCCGCCGACGTGGCCGTCCTGGGCGAGCCCACCGGCGGCTACGTCGAAGCCGGTTGCCAGGGCACGCTGCGCGTGGTGATCGACACCACCGGCACTCGCGCCCATTCGGCACGTTCCTGGTTGGGCGACAACGCGATTCACAAACTGAGTCCCGTCCTGGACCGGCTGGCGCGATATCGGGCGCGCTCCGTCGACATCGACGGGTGCACCTATCGCGAGGGTCTGTCGGCCGTGCGGATCGAGGGTGGCGTGGCCGGCAACGTGATTCCCGACGCCGCCTCGGTCACGGTCAACTTCCGGTTCGCGCCCGACCGGTCGGTGGCCGCCGCGCTGCACCACGTGCACGAGGTGTTCGACGGGCTCGACGTGCGCATCGAGCAGACCGACGCCGCACCGGGCGCCCTGCCCGGCTTGACCCAACCCGCCGCCGGGGCCCTGGTCGAGGCCGCGCACGGGCGTGTCCGGGCGAAATACGGCTGGACGGACGTGGCGCGGTTCGCGGCGCTGGGCATACCGGCGGTCAATTTCGGTCCCGGCGACCCCAACGTCGCGCACATGCGCGACGAGGGGGTGCCGGCCGGCAACATCACCGCCGCCGTGGACGTGCTGCGGGCATACCTGGGCGGTTAGCGCTCGGCGCACCGCCGGGCCTGCGCGTCGGCGTCGGCAGCCGCCGCGTGCATCCCCACCGCGGCCAGCTCACCGGACACCGCTCGCAGCGCGGCCGCGTCGCCGTCGGCCAGCGCCCGCGCGTGAGCGAGCGCGAGAATTCCCATGGCGCAATCGATCTCATCGCACAGTCGGGCCAACGGATCCACGGCGCGGATGTCCCCGAGCCGCACGGCCTCATACCACGCCCGCAGTGCCGTGCCGGGCTGGCCGCCGCGTTCGGCCATGCGCGCGGCGTCCCGGGCGGCGGCCACCGCGCCATGTGCGTCGCGCACCGCGGCCAGCCGCCAGGCCCGCGCCACACCGAGCTCGGGGGCGAACAGCGCCGACTTGGTGCCGTGGCGGGATTCGGCCCTGCTCAACGCCTTTGCCGCCGCGGCGGTGTCGCCCCGCTGCGCCAGCGCGGTGGCCAGCAGGGTCAACGACAGTGGTCCCCACGAATACCCGGTGCGTTCCAGCGTGGTGGCCGCCGGCCCGAGCAGCTCGGCCGCCCGGGCGAATTCCCCGGTGGCGATCAGCACATGGGCCAGCAGCACCTCGCCGATCGCGCGGCCGGGCTGCTGCAGTTCAGCGAAGTCGGTGAACTGCTGGGCGAGTTCGGCGGCCGCGTCGAGCCGGCCCGCCATCAGCAGCGCGGTGGTCTGCCCCAACCCGATGGTGAAACGCAGCAGCCCGGGATGCTCTGCGGCCAGGGCGCGTTGAGCCAGCGGCTCGACATCGTCGAACCGGCCCTGCCGCGCCGAGCACAGCGCGGCCGCACTGGCCGCCCAGGCCACCGCCTGGTCGTCGGCGCACGGCGACGCCAGCACCTCGCCCGCGATCTGCACGGCATGTGCGACATTGCCCGCGTTCATCGCGAAGGTGGCGCTCAGCGCGTCGAGAGTGGTCAGCGAGGCGGCGTCGGCGATCCGGTTGCGGACTGTCCGCAGGAACGCGGCGGCGCGCTCCGGCTCGCTGAGCATCCAGAACTGGTTGGCCGCCCGCAGCAGCGCGAAGGCCATCAGGTCGGGTTCGGGCAACGCGGCGGTGTCGACCGCGCTCAGCACCGCCTCGGCCTCGCGGCCGCGACCCTGCCACGCCAGCGCGTGGGCCAGCGGCAGCCGCGCCGCGAGGTCCCCGGAGCGGTCCAGCGCCGAGCGGGCCAGCCGTTCACCCAGGTTGAGGTCCCCGAGCCGCAGGGCCTGCTCCGCGGCCGCGACCACCTCGGCGACCGGCTGCTGGGCGTCGCTGTCCAGCGCCAGGGACGCCAGCCGCAGCCGCTCGCCGAGGTGCTCGGGCGGACGCCGGGACAGCAACGTCACGATCTCGGTGCGCCGCCGCCGGGCGCCGTCGGTCCCGAGCGCGGCCCGCGCCCGCTCGGCGAACAGTGGGTGCGCGGTGTAGACCACCGGTACGCCGCGCTCCCGCGTCTCCGCCGCGCCCCACTCCTGCGCCTGCGTGACGGCGCCCTCTCCGGCCAGGACGGTCAGGTCGGTCAGCGCCAGCGGCTCCTCGACGGCCAGATAGTCCAGCACCGACCGCGCGGCCGCGGGCAACGCGGCGATGAACTCGTCGACCTCGGCCGGGTCGGTCGGCCCGCCGGGCGCCGCGATGTCGATGCGCTCCAGCAGGTCGTCGGTCCACAGCGCCGCGACCGGCTCGGGTGCTTTGTCCGCGCGGGCGGTGACGATCAACCGGACGGCGCCGGCCAGCGCCAACTGGTAAACCAGCGTGGCCGACAGGATGTCCAGTTCGTGGGCGTCGTCGACGACCAGCAACGGGTCCTCGCCGCCCAGCTCAGCTCCCAGCGAGGCCCGGGCCGCCCGCAACAGCGCGGCCGGCTTGCCGATGTCGGCGATCGCGACCAGATGGCTGAAGGCCCCGAACGGCACCGCGCGCTCGCCCGGGGTGCCGGTGACCCACCGGGTGGGCACGGTCGGGCGCCGGCGCGCGAGGTGCTCGGCGGCCAACCGCGCCAACGTGGACTTGCCGACGCCGTCGGGACCGAGCACGACGGCACCGCCGCCCCGGGCCAGGACGTCGTTCAGCCGGTCCAGCGCCGACGCGTGCTGCGGAACGTTCCATCGAATCGGCACTGCCGGATTTTATTGCGCACGCGTCCCCCGCGGGGCGCATCGGTGGGCGCACCGCCGGGGCGTGGTCTACCTTTGGCGGATATGAGCCCGCAAGGCGATGCGTGCGGCAACTGGGCCGTCTGCGTGTACTGCGCGTCCGCGCCGACGCATCCCGAATTGCTCGGGCTCGCTGCCGAACTCGGCGAGGCGATCGCCGAGCGCGGCTGGACCCTGGTGTGGGGCGGCGGCCGGGTTTCGGCGATGGGGGCGGTGGCCGGCGCGGCGCGGGCCCGCGGCGGCCACACCGTCGGCGTCATCCCGCAGAACCTGATGCGCCGCGAGATCGCCGACACCGACGCCGACGAGCTGATCCTCAGCGACACGATGCGCGACCGCAAGCGCACGATGGAAGACCTCGCCGACGCGTTCATCGTCCTGCCCGGCGGCATCGGGACCCTCGACGAGCTGTTCGACGCGTGGACCACCGGCTACCTCGGGATACACGGCAAACCGATCGTGCTGCTGGATCCGTTGGGGCATTACGAGGGGCTGTGGGCCTGGTTGTGCGGGCTGGCCGACAGCGGTTACGTCTCGCAGGCGGCGCTGGACCGGTTGGTGCTGGTCGACAAGGTGAGTGCCGCGATGGAGGCGTGCGCACCCGCCTGAGGCGCGGGCCGTCCCGGCCCGCATCGTCGACCGACGGGGCTGGATTGTCGGTCTCCTCAGCGGGCCGTCCCGGCCCGCATCGTCGACCGATATGCTGGCCGCCGAGCTGGACTGTCGACCGACTGTTGACAGGGAATCGAGGGATCGACGTGTCCGAACACGACGGGGGAGCGCGCAAGGCGGTCGGCCTGACCGACATCGCGTTCAGGCTGCCGGGCGTACTGGCCGACCTGCCGGTCATCCTGCGCGGCGTGCTCACCGGGCTGCTGGCCCGACCGAGTTCCAGGAAGTCGATCGGCACCGTCTTCCAGGAGCGGGCCGCCCGCCACGGCGACCGGGTATTTCTGAGGTTCGGCGACCAGGAAGTGACCTACCGCGACGCCAACGCCGCCGCCAACCGCTACGCCGCGGTGCTGGCCGCGCGGGGCGTCGGCAAGGGCGACGTCGTCGCGATCATGCTGCGCAACTCGCCCAACGCCGTGCTGGCGATGCTGGCCACGGTCAAATGCGGCGCCGTCGCCGGCATGATCAACTACCACCAGCGCGGTGAGGTGCTGGCGCACAGCCTCGGCCTGCTGGACGCCAAGGTGCTGATCGCGGAGACCGACCTGGTGAGCGCGGTCGCCGAGTGTGGAGCCGCCGGCAGCACCGAGACGCTCACCGGCGAAGACCTGGAGCGGTACGCGGTGAACGCCCCGGCCGGCAACCCGGCGTCCGCCTCGGCCGTGCAGGCCCGCGACACCGCGTTCTACATTTTCACCTCCGGCACCACGGGGTTCCCCAAGGCGAGCGTGATGACGCACCGACGGTGGCTGGCCGCGCTGGCCGCGTTCGGCGGCGTGGGGTTGCGGCTGAAGAGCTCCGACGCGCTGTACAGCTGCCTGCCGCTGTACCACAACAACGCGCTGACGGTGGCGTTGTCCTCGGTGATCAACTCCGGGGCGACGCTGGCGCTGGGCTCGTCGTTCTCGGCGTCCAAGTTCTGGGACGAGGTGATCGCGAGCGAGGCCACCGCGTTCATCTACATCGGCGAGATCTGCCGGTACCTGCTCAACCAACCGCCCAAGCCCACCGACCGGGCGCACAACGTCCGGGTGATCACGGGCAACGGGCTGCGCCCGGAGATCTGGGACGAGTTCACCGCGCGGTTCGGCATCGGCCGCGTGTGCGAGTTCTACGCCTCGAGCGAGGGCAACGCCGCATTCATCAACATCTTCAACGTGCCCAGGACCACCGGACTGTTCCCGATGCCGCTGGCCTACGTGGAATATGACCCCGACACCGGCGCGCCGCTGCGCGACGAGAGCGGCCGGGTGCGCCGGGTCCCGGCCGGACAGCCCGGCCTGTTGCTCAGCCCGGTCAACCGGCTGCAGCCGTTCGACGGCTACACCGACCCGGAGTCGAGCGAAAAGAAGCTGGTGCGCAACGCTTTCCGCGAGGGCGACTGCTGGTTCAACTCGGGGGACGTGATGAGCCCGCAGGGCCTGGGGCACGCCGCCTTCGTCGATCGGCTCGGTGACACCTTCCGGTGGAAGGGCGAGAACGTCGCCACCACACAGGTCGAGGCGGCGCTGGCGTCCGACGACTCGGTCGAGGATTGCACGGTGTTCGGCGTCGAGGTGCCCCGCACCGGAGGGCGCGCGGGGATGGCCGCGGTCAAGCTGCGCGAGGGCGCCGAGTTCGACGGTCGCGCGCTGGCCCGCGCGGTGTACGGCCAGCTGCCCGCGTACGCGCTGCCGTTGTTCGTGCGGGTGGTGGAGTCGATCGAGCAGACCACGACGTTCAAGAGCCGCAAGGTCCAGTTGCGCGAACAGGGCTATAGCTTTTCTGGCCCGGACGTCGACGATCCGCTGTACGTGCTGGCCGGCCGCGACGAGGGCTACGTGCCGTACTTCGACGAGTATCCCGAAGAGGTCGCCTCGGGTAAGCGGCCGCGGGGCTGAGCGCGGCTGACGCCGAGTGTGCGGCAGGCCGCGCACGCGCGACGGTGACCGGGCACTATTGGATGCGTGCACTCCACTCTGTGCGGCCGGCCGGTCGCAGGGGATCGCCCGCTGATCATGGCGATCGTCAACCGCACCCCGGATTCCTTCTACGACCGCGGTGCGACCTTCAGCGACGCCGCAGCCAGGGACGCCGTGCACCGGGCCATCGCCGACGGGGCCGACGTGATCGACGTGGGCGGGGTCAAAGCCGGGCCCGGTGAAACCGTCGATGCCGACACCGAGATCGCCCGGCTGGTGCCGCTCATCGAGTGGCTGCGCGGCGCCTACCCCGACCAGCTGGTCAGCGCCGACACCTGGCGCTCGGAGGTGGCCAGGGTGGCCTGCGCGGCCGGCGCGGACCTGATCAACGACACCTGGGGCGGCATCGACCCGGACCTGCCCGCGGTGGCCGCCGAGTTCGGCGCGGGCCTGGTCTGTTCGCACACCGGCGGCGCGCTGCCACGCACCCGCCCGTTCCGGGTGAGTTACGGCATGTCGGCCCGGGGCGTGGTGGACGCCGCGATCCGCCGGGTCACCGGGGCCGCCGAGAAGGCGGTGGCGGCCGGGGTGGCCCGCGATCGCGTGCTCATCGACCCGGCCCACGACTTCGGCAAGAACACCTTCCACGGGCTGGCCCTGTTGCGCCACGTGGGCGATCTCGTGGACACGGGGTGGCCGGTGCTCATGGCTTTGAGCAACAAGGACTTCGTCGGGGAGACTCTTGGGGTGGAATTGACCGAGCGGCTCGAGGGCACCCTGGCGGCCACCGCGCTGGCGGCGGCCGCCGGTGCGCGAATGTTTCGGGTGCACCAGGTCGCGGCCACCCGGCGGGTCCTGGAAATGGTGGCCTCGATCCAGGGAACGCGCCCGCCGGCGCGCACGGTGAGGGGACTCGCATGACGGCATCGGAGCTGTTCGCCGGCGAACTGGCCCGGGAGGGGACCGTGTCCGGCCGGCCAGGGGACGTCTGGGTGTCCGACCGCTGGCACCGGCCCGGTTGGACCGTCGAGGAGTTGGAGGCCGCGAAGGCCGGGCGGACCATCTCCGTGGTGCTGCCGGCCCTCAACGAGCAAGACACCGTCCAATCGGTCATCGAAAGCGTCTCCCCGCTGCTCCGCGACGGTGGCGGCCTGATCGACGAGCTGATCGTGCTGGACTCCGGCTCGACCGACGACACCGAAATCCGCGCCGTCGCCGCGGGCGCCCGCGTCGTCAGCCGGGAACAGGCGCTCCCCGAGGTGCCGACCCGGCCCGGCAAGGGCGAGGCGCTGTGGCGCTCGCTGGCGGCCACCAGCGGCGACATCGTGGTGTTCGTCGACTCCGACCTGATCGACCCGCATCCGATGTTCGTGCCGTGGCTGGTCGGACCGCTGCTCACCGGCGACGGTGTCCACCTGGTGAAGAGCTTCTACCGGCGGCCCCTGCACGTCGGCGACGCGGACGGCGCCGCGGGGGAGACGGGCGGCGGGCGGGTCACCGAACTGGTCGCCCGGCCGTTGCTGGCGGCGCTGCGGCCGGAGCTGGGCTGCATCCTGCAACCGCTCGGCGGCGAGTACGCGGCGAGCCGGGAACTGCTGATCTCGCTGCCGTTCGCCCCGGGTTACGGCGTGGAGATCGGCCTGCTCGTCGACACCTTCGACCGGTTGGGGCTCGACGCGATCGCGCAGGTCAACCTGGGTGTGCGGGCACACCGCAACCGGCCGCTGGCCGAGCTGGGCGCGATGAGCCGTCAGGTCATCGCGACCCTGCTCTCGCGCTGCGGGATCCCCGACTCCGGGGTGGGGCTGACCCAGTTCCTCGTCGACGGGCCCGAGGGTTTCGGCTTCACCCGGCGCACCTCGCCGGTGTCGCTGGCCGACCGGCCGCCGATGAAAACGGTCCGGCCACGCTGATCCCCGGGCTGTCGGCGCGATAGGGCAGTATCGGTCACGTGGCGTTGGTGTTGCTGTACCTGGTTGTGCTGGTGCTGGTGGCGATCGTGCTGTTCGGCGCGGCCAGCCTGCTGTTCGGTCGCGGCGAGCAGCTGCCGCCCCTGCCGCGGGGGACGACCGCGACGGTGCTGCCCGCCTACGGCGTGACCGGCTCCGACGTCGACGCCGTCAAGTTCACCCAGGTGCTGCGCGGGTACAAGACCAGCGAGGTGGACTGGGTGCTGGACCGCCTCGCCCGCGAACTCGAGGCCCTGCGCGGGCAGCTCGCGGCCGTTCACGCGGCGGCGGCCAAAGGGGAAACCGGCCCCGGGCGCGATCCGGTGGAACCGGAGGACGGCCAGGATCGTCGGGACTGACGTGATCGATGAGCTGGTTCGCTGCGGCTGGGCGTCGGTGCGGCCCGCACCCGATTGCGACCTGTACCGCGACTACCACGACCAGGAGTGGGGCCGCCCGGTGCGCGACGGGGTGGCGCTGTTCGAGCGGATGAGCCTGGAGGCCTTCCAGAGCGGCCTGTCGTGGTTGACCATCCTGCGCAAGCGCGAAAATTTCCGGTTGGCCTTCTCCGGGTTCGACGTCGAGAAGGTCGCCGGATACACCGACGCCGACGTGCGGCGGCTGATGGCCGACGCGGGAATCGTCCGCAACCGCGCCAAGATCGAGGCGACGATCGCCAACGCGCGCGCGGCCGCCGAGCTGGGATCTCCTGACGACCTGTCCGGGCTGCTGTGGACGTTTGCGCCGCAGCCGCGGCCCCGGCCGGCCGATGGCAGCCAAATCCCCTCGGCCACTGCCGAATCGACGGCGATGGCGCACGAGCTGAAACGGCGCGGATTCCGCTTCGTGGGGCCGACCACCGCGTATGCGCTGATGCAGGCGACCGGGATGGTCGACGACCACATTCGCGCTTGCTGGGTACCCCCGGCAGGCCGCTGAGGCCGGACAGCAGGGTCTTGGTGCAAGTCGTGACCTCCATAGGGGACAATAGGGGGGTGATTTGGCAGTTCGATGTCGGGCGTGGCAGGAAGTTCGCTGGCGGGGCATGCTCGACGCCGACCAGGCCCGCGGGAACGGGCCGGCCCGACTGTGGAGGGAGCACTCGATGGCGGCGATGAAGCCCCGGACCGGAGATGGTCCTTTGGAAGCGACCAAGGAGGGGCGCGGCATCGTGATGCGGGTACCACTCGAGGGAGGTGGTCGATTGGTCGTCGAGCTGACGCCCGACGAAGCCGCCGCCCTCGGTGACGAACTCAAGGGTGTTACCAACTCCACCTGAGGTCTGCGCGACCCACGGCCCGGCTGCTACGCAGACACCTTCCGGTAGATGTCGAGCGTCTGCTCGGCGACCTGGGCCCAGGAGAATTCCTCGATGCAGCGCTGCCGTCCCGCCCGGCCGTAGCGCTCGGCTCTTTCCGGGTCGGCGACCAGCTCGTTGACCGCCCCGGCCAATCCGGCCTGGTATCCGCACGCGTCGTCGGGGTCGTAATGCACCAGCGACCCGGTGATGCCGTCCGCGACGACCTCGGGTATCCCGCCGACGTCGGAGGCCACCACCGCGGTCCCGCAGGCCATCGCCTCCAGGTTGACGATGCCCAACGGCTCATACACCGACGGGCAGACGAAAACATCGGCAGCCGAGAGGATTTCGCGCAGATCGCTGGTGGGGAGCATCTCCCGCACCCAGAAGACACCGGCGCGCGCGCGGGCCAGTTCGGCGACCGCGCCGCGCACCTCCTCGGCCAGTTCCGGGGTGTCGGGGGCGCCGGCGCACAGGATCAGCTGCACCCCGGGGCTGAAATGGTGTGCGGCGGCCACCAGATGGGCGACGCCCTTCTGGCGGGTGATCCTGCCGACGAAGGCCACGATCGGTCTGCTCCGGTCGACCCCGAGTTCGGCCAGCAGCGAGCCGCCGGCTTCCGCGGGCCCGGTGGGATACCAGACGTCGGCGTCCACACCGTTGCGGATGACGTGCACACGTCCGGGATCCAGGGTGGGATAGACCCGCAGGACGTCGTTGCGCATGCCGGAACTGACCGCGATGACGGCGTCGGCGGCCAGCACCGCCGTGTGCTCCACCCACGTCGACACCCGGTAGCCGCCGCCGAGCTGTTCGGCCTTCCACGGCCGCAGCGGCTCCAGCGAATGCGCGGTCAGCACGTGCGGGATGCCGTAGAGCAACGCGGTCAGGTGCCCGGCCAGGCCGGTGTACCAGGTATGCGAATGCACGACGGTGGCCGCCGAGGCGGCGTTGACCATCATCAGGTCCGACGACAGCGTCGACAGGGCCGCGTTGGCGCCCCGCAACCGGGGGTCGGGTTGCTGGGCCCGGACGCCCGGCCGGGGCTCGCCCATGCAGTGCACGTCGACGTCACACAGCCGGCGCAGCTGGGCGACCAACTCGGTGACGTGTACCCCGGCCCCGCCGTAGACCTCCGGTGGGTACTCCCGCGTCATCATCGCCACCCGCATATCGGCACCGTAGTGCGGCCAAGGCGCAACCCGCGAGTCGGGCCGGGGAGAGGCCGGTCGATCCGGCCCGGCGCCGGGGCTGGCCAAATACCTTGACGGACAGCCCGTCAGAACGGTAAAAAGCCAGGCGCCCCCTGGCAGCGGTGCGCAACGGCCGATAGGTTTGTGCCATGAGGGAAGCGCCACACGTGCTGGGCATCGTCCTGGCCGGCGGTGAGGGCAAGCGGCTTTACCCGCTGACCGCGGACCGGGCCAAGCCCGCAGTTCCCTTCGGAGGTGCCTACCGGCTGATCGATTTCGTGCTGTCCAACCTGGTGAATGCCCGGTACCTGCGAATCTGTGTTCTCACGCAATACAAGTCGCATTCACTCGACCGTCACATTTCGCAGAACTGGCGGTTGTCCGGCCTGGCCGGTGAGTACATCACCCCGGTGCCGGCGCAGCAGCGCCTGGGCCCGCGCTGGTACACCGGCTCGGCCGATGCGATCTATCAGTCACTCAACCTGATCTACGACGAAGACCCCGACTACATCGTCGTTTTCGGCGCCGACCACGTGTACCGGATGGACCCCGAGCAGATGGTCCGGTTCCACATCGACAGCGGGGCCGGCGCGACGGTGGCCGGTATCCGCGCCCCGCGCGGCGAGGCCACCGCGTTCGGGTGCATCGACGCCGACGACTCCGGTCGCATCCGCGATTTCGTGGAGAAGCCTCTGGACCCGCCGGGAACCCCCGACGACCCGGATTCCACGTTCGTGTCGATGGGCAACTACATCTTCACCACCAAGGTGCTCATCGACGCGATCCGCGCCGACGCCGACGACGACCACTCCGATCACGACATGGGCGGCGACATCATCCCGCGGTTGGTCAACGACGGGATGGCGGCGGTCTACGACTTCAACGACAACGAGGTGCCCGGTGCCACCGACCGCGACCGCGCCTACTGGCGCGACGTCGGGACACTGGACGCCTTCTACGACGCACACATGGACCTGGTGTCGGTGCATCCGGTGTTCAACCTGTACAACAAGCGCTGGCCGATTCGCGGCGAGTCGGAGAACCTGGCGCCGGCGAAGTTCGTCAACGGCGGCTCCGCGCAGGAGTCGGTGGTGGGCGCCGGCAGCATCATCTCGGCGGCCTCGGTGCGCAACTCGGTGCTGTCGTCCAACGTCGTGGTCGACGACGGCGCGATCGTGGAGGGCAGCGTGATCATGCCGGGCGCGCGGGTGGGCCGCGGCGCGGTGGTGCGTCACGCGATCCTCGACAAGAACGTCGTGGTCGGGCCCGGTGAGATGGTCGGGGTGGACCCGGAACGGGACCGGGAGCGCTTTGCGATCAGCGCCGGCGGCGTGGTCGCGGTGGGCAAGGGCGTCTGGATTTAGGGCGCGAGCAGACGCAAAATCGCCCAATTTCGTGCCGAAATGGGCGATTTTGCGTCTGCTCGCCTAGGGGGTCTCCGGGATCAGCAGGTGCGCGTCGTAATCCGGGCCCCAGTGCAGCGTGACCCGGCCGCGCGGCGATGGAGCATAGGCCGCCGGGAATTGGCCGCTCAACGGGTTGCGCGGGCACAACCAGCGCCCGCCGACCACCAGCCGAAGCTGCTCGCCGGCGCGGAACAACGTCGCCGAGGGGCCCAGCGCGACGTCGACCGCCACCACCTCGCCGGCGGACACCGGCCGCGGCTCGGTGCATGCCGGTACCGGCTCCCAGGGCCGCGACAGCTCGGGGTCGAGCGCGCGGAGCGAGACCCGCTGCCAGCCCGTGGCCACCCGGTCGCGCCCGTAGCCGTAGGACCCCTCGAACCCTACGAACCGGCCCCCGCGCCACTTCTCCACCCCGACGAACAGGTTCGCGTCGTCGCAGCCGTCCAGCGAGACCCACAGGCGCGCCGCCATGGGGCCGGTCAGCTCGATGTCCGCGGGTACCGTCCAGCTGAAAGACGCTGCCCGAGAGTGGGTTTCGAATGTTATGCCGCCTGCCGTTATCGGCTGCTGTGCGGTCAGCGCTCCGGCTTCGGCCAGATACATTGGCCGCCAACGGGTGTGGGCCAGCGGCCACTCGGCTTCCTCGCGCACCGCGGCGACGGTGTCGCGGTCCTCGCGCACCTCGAGGCGCACGCTGCGGGAACCGGATTCGCCGTCGAGCACGCCGCGGAAGAACGCCAGCTGCTCGGCCAGCGCGGCCTCGGAGTAGAACGTCGCCCATTTGCCGCCCCGATGGGTGTAGAGGCGAGCGTGGCCGGAGCCGCCGTGCGTGAACGCCCGGATGGAGCCGCGGCTGTGCAGGTTGTTGTCCGAGAAGCTGCCGCACACCAGCATGGGCACCTTGACGGCCGATAGGTCGGGCACCAGCGCGCGCCAGAAGTCGTCGCGCAGCGGGTGCTCGTCCTGCATCCGCGCCAGGTCGTAGCTTTGCCGCGTGCTGCGCCGAACGCCGCGTGCCCACAACCGAAAAAAGCCGCGTTCGCGCACACCGCCCGGAAAAACCAGGTCCCGGTAGGCGTCGGTGAAGCCCTCCCAGGGGCAGATTGCCCGCAGCGCCGGCGGCCGCAGCGCGGCGACGGCGTACTGGCTGATGGCCAGATAGGACACCCCGAGCATGACCACCCCGCCGTCGCACCAGGGCTGCCCGGCGATCCACTGCACGAGGTCGTAGGTGTCCTCGGCCTCCTGGTGCGACAACAGCCGTCCGGTGCCGCCGGAATGGCCACACCCACGCGAGTCGGCGTTCACGACGGTGAACCCGCGCGCGGTCCACCACGCCGGGTCGGGCGATTCCCAACCCGTGAGCGCCGAGAACCTCACCGGCTGCGGCTGGCGCAGCATGCGGTATTGCGCCGGGAACGTCCACCGCTTGCCCCGCCGCGCCGGCAGGTTGTCCTTACCGTAGGGGTGGATGCTCAGGACCACTGGCCGGGGCGGATCACCGCCCTTGCGAATGACGTTGACCCGCAACGTGGTTCCGTCGCGGGTCGCAACCGCGACGTCGCGGTCGACGACGACGTCGGCCGGCGGGTCGGTGACGGTGACGGGCGGCCTGGCGAGGCTGCGGATACGGCTCAGGGCGTACCGCAGGGCGCCGGGCCGTCGCCACGGCCGGTCCAGGGCAGGCGCCGCGTTTCGAGCCACGCCGATACCTTAAGGCGTGTGTCCAGGGGTCACCACACGTGCGGCAGCAACCGGTAGCGCACGTCCCGGCTGTATTCGCGGTAGCCGGCCAGTTCCGCGATGAGCAACTTCTCCTCGTCGAGGATGCGGAAGACGAGCATGGCGACGCCGGGGATGACGAAGACAAGACCCCAGTAGGAGCCGAGGGCCAGCGGCATGCCGACCATCATCACCACGTCTCCGGCATACATCGGATGCCGCACCAACCCATAGAGACCGCCGGTGACCAGCGTCTGGCGCGCCTCCACCGTGACCGTGGCGGCGGCATAGCCGTTCTGAACGACCACCAGCATGGCGATCCCGAGTCCCGCCGCCACCAGCACGTCGCCGATCACGGCCACCGCCGCAGGCACCGATGACCAGCCCATCCTGCGGTCGAACGCACTGAACGCCATCGTCGCGAATATGGCCAGGAACGAGCCGGTGATGATGATCTTCTGGGCGGCTCGGCGTTCCGCCCAGGGCCCGGCGTGCATGCGTCGCCGCAGAGCGGCGGGGTTGGTCCGGGCGAGGTAGATGGTCGGCACGGTTGTCACCACCGAGAAAACGGCTATGAAAAGCCATGCCTGCCAGTAATCCAGCGTGCCGGCCGGTAAGAAGAGGACCAGGCCGAACAGGGCCAGTCCCAGAATCGATGACGTCGTCAGCCGAACGGCGGTCTTCACCAGGCCCCTAGCAACGCAGGTCTCGGCGGCGGAAAGCCATGGCGCCCAACATGGTCAGCGCGACGTCGATCGCCAGCAGCCACAGCAGCGGCACGGCCGTGAAGTCGGCGCCCACCCGCGGGACGTGCGCGAACGGCTCGAGGTCGAGCAGCCACTGCGGGAATCCGGCCAACGAACCGATCAGGTACAGGGCCACGAAGGCGACCAGCACCCCCCAGGCCATCGGGGTGAACCGCGGCGCGACCCCGAACAACCCGACCGTGACCGCGGCGGGCAGCCAGATGGCGGGCAGCTGGGCGGCCGCGGTGCCGACAACGACGAGCAGCTTCCCGTCGACATCGCCGGCGGCAATGCCGTAGGCCAGCCCGCCCACTAATCCGCTGACCAGCATCGCCGTCGCGGAGCCACCCAGTGCGGCCGCCAAATGGCTTGCCAGCCAACGTGTTCGCGACACGGAACCCGCCAATATCGTCTCGGCGCGTTGGCCGGACTCTTCCTGGTGCGGGCGCAGGATCAGCGAGACGGCGAACGCTGCAGCCACCATGCCCAGCATGGTGAACGCCACCGCGATGAACGCCTGCTCCAGCGCGCCGGTGCCGCCCATCCGCGCGACGATGTCGCGCGCCGCGGTGCTGTCGCCCAGCTCGTCGCCGATGCCGTGCACCACGCTGCCCATCACCAGGCCGTACGCGCACAGCCCCACGCTCCACAGCAGCAGCGCGCCGCGGTCCAGCCGCCATGCCAGCCCGAAGACGTTGCCCAACGCCGCTGCGGCGGATCCGGGACCGGCGCGTTCGTCGAACAGTCCGGCGCCGACGTCGCGCGCCGCGAGCAGTCGATACGCCACCGCGGTGAGCGCGGTCGCCGTCGTCAGATGCAGTAGCAGCACCCACCAGTGGTCGCCGGCATACGGCCTGAGCTGCAACGACCACCCGAGCGGGGACAGCCATGACAGCGCGCCGTCACCGGCGTCGCCGATGGCGCGCACCGTGAACGCGGCCGCCAGCACGGCGAACGCGGCGCCGCGGGAGAATCGCGCACTCGATGACAGCTGCGCGGCCACCGCCGCAACGGCGGTGAACACCACGCCGGAGCCAGCCAGTGCCGCCCCGAAGGCAAGCGAGCCGCCGGCCGGCACGGTCGTGGCGAGCAGTCCGGCCGCGCCGATCGCGCCGGTGGCCAACGACGCCCCGAACGACAGCAGCAGCGCCGCGCTCAGGCCGGCGTAGCGGCCCACCGCGGTCGAGTCGACCAGCTCGGTGCGGCCCGTCTCCTCGTCGGCGCGGGTGTGCCGGATGACCGTGAGGATGACGGCCACCGCGATCAGCACGTGGAACATCCCCGCCTTCCAGATGCCGACCGCACCGAGGCTGTCGTTGTAGACCTGACCGTAAAGCGCGCGCTGGGCCGGGCTGGCCATGATGGAGGCCGCGAGTCCCGCGCGGGCGGCCTGGGTGGGGTAGACCTTCTCGATGCTGCCGACATACACCGTGGCCAACGGCACGGACAACAGCAGCACCCACAGCGGCAGGGAGACCCGGTCGCGGCGCACATAGAGCCGCAGCATCCCCAGCGTGCCGGCGAACTGCGAACGGCATTGCGGGGCAGTGCCCCTCGGGGGGCCTGGCCGATTCAGCGTCGCGGTGCTCGTCACGACGAAACCTCCGCCGTGTGGTAGTGGCGCAAAAAGAGCTCCTCGAGCGTCGGCGGCTGGCTGATCAGGCTGCGCACGCCGGCGTCGCCGAGTGCCCGGATGACGGCTCCGAGGCTTTCGCTGTCGACCTGCGCGCGCAGCGTGTTGCCCTCGACGGTGACGTCTTCGACGCCCGTGATCCGGCTCAGATCACCCGGATCGCCGATCATTTCGGCTTTGATCGAGGTGCGGCTGAGGTGCCGCAAGGAGTCCAGTGACCCGCTCTCGACGGTTCTGCCGTCCCGGATGATCGTCACCCGTTCGCACAGCGCTTCGGTTTCGGCCAGGATGTGGCTGGACAACAGGACCGTCACCCCCCGGTCGCGCGCTTCGCCGACGCATTGCTGAAACACGTTCTCCATCAGCGGGTCCAGGCCGCTACTGGGCTCGTCGAGGAGCAGCAGCTCGGCGTGCGACGAGAAGGCCGAGATCAGCGACACCTTCTGGCGATTGCCCTTGGAGTAGGTGCGGGCCTTGTTGTGGGGATCGAGGGCGAAGCGCTCGATCAGCTCCGCGCGACGCTTCCCGTCGATGCCGCCGCGCATCCTGGCCAGCAGGTCGATGGTCTCGCCGCCGGTCAGCGAGGGCCACAACGTGACATCGCCCGGCACGTAGGCGATGCGGCGGTGCAATTCGACGGCGTCGCTCCACGGGTCGCCGCCCAGCAACCGCGCGCTGCCGCCGTCGGACTTCACCAGGCCCAGCAGGATGCGGATGGTGGTGGACTTGCCGGCACCGTTGGGCCCGAGGAAGCCGTGCACCTCGCCCGCCCGCACCGTGAGATCCAGGCCGTCCAGCGCCCGCACGGCGCCGAAGTTCTTTGTCAGGGAACGGATCGCGATGGGATCGACCTTGTTAACCGGCATGGGGTTCTCCTTGTTCGGCTTCGTTCAGGAACGTGTCGTACATGGTGCGATCGGCCATCAGGCCCTCGGTGTAGATCTCCAGCGCGGGCAGCACCATGTCGCGGGCGTAGTCGCGTAGCACGGCACGCAGATCCGTTGGGGTGTCGTGCATTTGCAGATATAACAGGAATCCGCCGCCGCCGGTGATCGACAGATATTTCGCCCTGGCCCGGGGATCGCGGCTCGGCTTGAGCGCTCCCGACCGCACGCCCTCGTCCAGGTAGATCTCGGCATTGTCGATCATCTTGCGCCACAGTGTCTTTGCCAGTTCGCCGCCGGCCTGCATGCTGCGCACCAGGTAGGCCATCAACGGCGCGTAGGACTCGATCTCGGCCAGCTGCGCGAACCACGCGGCCGGATCGGGGGACCGCATCGCCTCGAGCTTGCCGCTGCGGATCTCTTCGGCGATGTAGTCGTCGCATGCCTTGCGCAGCCCGTCCTTGGAGCCGAAGTGGTGGATGACCAGAGCCGCGCTGACGCCGGCCGCGTCGGCGATCGCGCGCAGGCCCACGCCGAACCCGTGTTCGCCGAACTGCGCTATGGCCGCGTCGCGGATCCGCGCGGCGGCGGTCAGATCGGCTGAACGCATGTTCAGGATACTAAACAAGGGTTCAGCAGCGAGTCAAGGGCACTGTGCGAGCAGACGCAAAAAGCCCCGCACGCCTGGCGTGTCGGGGGCTTTTGCGTCTGCTCGCGGGGAGGTACGGGAGTTAGTCGCGGACCGCGGCCAGCAGCCCGTCACCCAGGGGCACCAGTGCGGGGGTGAGCCGCTCGTCCTCGGCGATGAGCCGTGCCGCCTCGCGGACCGCGACCACCTCGGGGTCGCGCGCCGAGGGGTCGCCGGCCCGCCCGCCCAGGGCCGACCGGTGCACGACGATGACGCCGCCGGACCGCAGCAACCGCACCCCCTCGACCACGTAGTCGGGCTGGTCGATCGGGTCGGCATCGATGAACACCAGGTCATAGGACTCGTCGGCGAGCCGGGTGAGGACCTCCTGGGCACGTCCGCTGATCAGCCGGGTGCGTGACGGCCCCACCCCGGCCTCGGAGAAAGCCTGCTTGGCCAGCCGCAGATACTCGGGCTCGATGTCGATCGTGGTCAGCACGCCGTCGTCGCCCATGCCCGAGAGCAGCCAGAGTCCGCTCACCCCCGCGCCGGTGCCGACCTCGGCGACGGCCTTGCCGCCGCTGAGCTTGGTCAGCAGGCTCAACAGCGCGCCGACCGCGGGTGTCACCGCTCCCGCACCGATGTCCACGGCGCGCTCGCGGGCGGCGGCCAGGATCGCGTCTTCCGAGATGGAAGCCTCGGCGTGCGCGAACAGCGCCTCGGCCCGGCCGGGGGCCGGCTGGTCGGGGGTGACGGAGCTGCTATCGGTACCGTCCATGCCCGCAGCGTATGTCGAATCCGCGGCGCAGTCCCTCAGGCGCGCCTGCCCCGGCCCCGGCGACACGCCCGCGGGACCTTGAGGGTTTAAGGTTGCCGCGCGGCGGATATCCCCTGCACAGCGCAAGTAACGATCTGGTTTCTCAGCTTCAGCTCAGATTGCTCATATATCGCGCACACCCCGGTACGCCACGGTAGCCGTATGGAACGCGGAGGGCGATGGACCGGGAATACAGATTGGCGGCTTCATGTTGCCGCCGGTGACGTCATGCCGATCACCGGCAGACCGATTTCGGAGGATTCGATCATCACCACGCTCTTGAGCCCGGCCAGCATGTCGCACCCCCAGGAGTTTCCCGACGACACATGGGTGGAGACCTGCGACGAGTTGCAGGGCACCGCGGTATTCGACGCGACCGGTGACAAGTCGACGATGCCCTCGTGGGACGAACTGGTCCGTCAGCACGCCGACCGCGTGTACCGGTTGGCCTACCGGCTTTCCGGAAACCAGCAGGATGCCGAGGACCTGACCCAGGAGACGTTCATCCGGGTCTTCCGTTCGGTGCAGAATTACCAGCCCGGGACGTTCGAAGGCTGGCTGCACCGCATCACCACGAACCTGTTCCTCGACATGGTCCGGCGCCGCGCCCGCATCCGGATGGAGGCGTTGCCCGAGGACTACGACCGGGTGCCCGCCGACGATCCCAACCCCGAGCAGATCTACCACGACGCCCGGCTCGGCCCCGACCTGCAGGCCGCCCTGGATTCGTTGCCGCCGGAGTTCCGTGCCGCGGTGGTGCTGTGCGACATCGAAGGCCTGTCCTACGAGGAAATCGGCGCCACGCTGGGGGTCAAGCTGGGCACCGTGCGCAGCCGCATCCACCGCGGACGTCAGGCCCTGCGTGACTACCTGGCCGCCCACCCTGAACATGGCAGCCGCGCCGACGCCACCAGGTCGGCTTAGGTCGACCGGTCGCCCCCGGCGGCCGGTCACGGGTCGACGCAGCGGCTCGAACTCGGGGCCCCAACACGGATTCATCGTGACCTCGCGCCGAAAAACCAGCGGTGTTGCGGCCTTGGGCGGGCTGACGGGCATCACGTCGCGCTACATTCGAGATGGCGGTACTCGAGGTGCGGGGCGACGAAGGGAGCTGGCGATGGCCGACCGGGGACATGTGTTCCGCCGTGCGTTCTCCTGGCTGCCCGCCCAGTTCGCCTCCCAGAGCGATGCGCTCGTCGGTGCGCCCCGCCAGTTCGGCTCCACCGAGCACCTGTCCGCCGAGGCGATCGTGGCCTTCGTCGACGGTGAGCTGCGGATGAACGCGCATCTGCGCGCCGCGCATCACCTGTCTCTGTGTCCGCAGTGCGCGTCGGAAGTCGACGACCAGAGCCGGGCCCGCGCCGCGCTGCGCGAGTCGCACCCGATCCGGATTCCCAGCACGTTGCTGGGCCTGCTGTCCGACATCCCGCGCTGTTCCCCCGATGAGGCGTCCCCGCCATCGGAGCGTTTCGCCGACCGCGATGCGCGCGACGAGCGCAAGCGCCGCTAGGTTGCCCCCGCCACCCGGTGGCCCGCCGTGGGCGCGCACGCGGAACGACCGGCAGGCATGGATACTGGGGCAGGCATGGATACTGGGGAATGACACGGGCCATGCCGGTCCCTTGTTATCGCCCCGTAAACGGGCTGTCTCAAGTGCTCAGAAGAGGATCCAAAAGAGGATGATGTGACCTCCGACCAAGACAGCGGCAAAAACAGCGCCCCGCGTTTGGCGCCGCGCCCCATCTCCCGGCCACCCGTCGATCCCGCGTCGCGGCAGGCGTTCGGTCGCCCCGCCGGCCTGCGGGGGTCTTTCGTGGCGGAGCGCGTGCGACCGGCGAAGTACCGCGAACAAGGCGAATTCAGGCCCGAGGACCAACCGGCCGACCCCGTGCTCCAGGAGGCGTTCAGCCGGCCGGCCGGGGTTTCCGAGTCGCTGCAGCGCCACCCGATCGATGCCGGCGCGCTGGACGGCGAACGCAACGGTGCCGGGCCCGACGACCTCGACGACCCGTGGCGCGACCCCGCGGCCGGGGCCGCGCTCGGGACCCCGGCGGTGGCGCCGGCCGCACCGCAGGCCGCGCCCGGCTATCGCGGCAAGCTCGGCGTGCGCGACGTTGTGTTCGGTGGCCGGGTGTCCTACCGGGCGCTGGCCGTCCTGGCGTTGGTCGCGCTGCTGATCGGTGTGATCGGCGGGGTGATCGGGCGCAAGACGGCCGAGGTCGTCGAGGCGTTCACCACCTCGAGGGTGACACTGGCCACCGACAACAATCCGCAAGGCCCCGCCGGCCGGTTCGCCAAGGTTGCGGCCGCGACCGCCGACTCCGTGGTGACCATTGAATCCAAGAGCGACCAGGAGGGGCTGCAGGGCTCGGGCGTCGTCATCGACGGCCGCGGCTACATCCTGACCAACAACCACGTGATCTCCGAGGCCGCCAACAACCCCAGCCAGTTCAAGACCACCGTGGTGTTCAACGACGGCAAGGAAGTTCCCGCCAACCTCGTGGGGCGCGACCCCAAGACCGACCTGGCCGTCCTCAAGGTCGACAACGTCGACAATCTGACGGTGGCCCGGCTCGGCGACTCCGCCAAGGTGCGGGTCGGCGACGAGGTCCTCGCCGCCGGCGCTCCGCTGGGCCTGCGCAGCACCGTCACCGAAGGCATCATCAGTGCGCTGCACCGACCCGTCCCGTTGTCGGGGGAAGGGTCGGACACCGACACCGTCATCGACGCGATCCAGACCGACGCCTCGATCAACCACGGCAACTCCGGTGGTCCGCTGATCAACATGGATTCCCAGGTGATCGGCATCAACACCGCCGGTAAGTCGCTGTCGGACAGCGCGAGCGGGCTGGGCTTCGCCATCCCGATCGACGAGGCCAGGCAGGTCGCCGAGACCCTGATCAAGGACGGAAAGATCGTGCACCCGACGCTGGGCATCAGCACCCGGTCGGTGAGCAACGCGATCGCGTCCGGTGCCCAGGTCGCCAATGTGAAGGCGGGCAGCCCGGCGCAGAGGGCGGGAATCCTGGAAAACGACGTGATCGTCAAGATCGGCAACCGCACCGTTGCCGACTCCGACGAGTTCGTCGTCGCCGTGCGGCAGCTGACGATCGGCCAGGACGCCCCGGTGGAGGTCGTCCGCGACGGCCGTCACGTCACGCTGACGGTCAAGCCCGAAGCCGACACCGGCTAGATGTTCGCCAACGTCGGCTGGGGGGAGATGCTCGTCCTCGTGGTGGTCGGGCTGGTGATCCTCGGCCCGGAGCGGCTTCCGGGAGCCATCCGCTGGAGCGCGACCGCACTGCGGCAGGCGCGCGACTACCTCAGCGGTGTGACCAGCCAGCTGCGCGAGGACATCGGGCCCGAGTTCGACGACCTGCGCGGCCCGATCAGCGAGCTGCAGAAGCTGCGGGGCATGACGCCGCGCGCCGCGTTGACCAAGCACCTCTTCGACGGCGACGACTCCTTCTTTACCGGCAACTTCGACGGGCCGGTCAGGCCGGTCAACGGAGCTCCGGCGGGGCCGACGGCAGAGCCGGCGGGGCCGACGTTCGCGGCCGAAAAGCACGACGGCCCGGCGCCGTTCGACACCGACGCGACCTGAGTTCTCAGCGCCGGGTGGGGTCCAGGCCCAGCGACACCCCAGCCAGGCCGCGCCGCCGCGAGGACAGGACGTCGGCGACCCCGCGCAGTTGTTTGCCCACCGGTGAGTCGGGCGCGCTCAGCACGATCGGGGTGCCCTCGTCACCGGCGGCCACCAGGGCGGGGTCCAGCGGGATCGTGCCCAACAGCGGCACGTCGGCGCCGACCGCGCGGGACAACCGCTCGGCGACCTGCCGGCCGCCGCCCTCGCCGAACACCTGCACCGTGGACCCGTCCGGCAGTATCAGCCCCGACATGTTCTCCACGACCCCCACGACGCGCTGGCGGGTCTGCAGGGCGATGCTGCCGGCCCGTTCGGCGACCTCGGCCGCGGCCAGTTGCGGGGTGGTCACCACCAGGATCTCGGCGTTCGGGATCAGCTGCGCCACCGAGATGGCGATGTCTCCGGTTCCCGGCGGCAGGTCGAGCAGCAGCACGTCCAGGTCGCCCCAGTACACGTCGGCGAGGAACTGCTGCAGCGCCCGGTGCAGCATCGGGCCGCGCCACACCACCGGCGCGTTGCCCTCGACGAACTGGGCGATCGAGATGACCTTCACGTCGTGCGCGATGGGCGGCAGGATCATCGACTCGACCTGGGTGGGCCGGTCGGTGGTGCCCATCATCCGCGGGATGGAATGGCCGTGGATGTCGGCGTCGAGCACGCCGACCGACAGCCCGCGGGCGGCCATCGCCGCGGCGAGGTTGACGGTGACGGTGGACTTTCCCACCCCGCCCTTGCCGGAGGCGACCGCGTAGACGCGGGTCAGCGAGCTCGGCTGGGCGAACGGGATGACCGGCTCGCCACCGGGCCCGGATTTCGAGCCGCGCAGCTGCTTGCGCAGCTCGGTGCGCTGCTCGTCGCTCATCACGTCGAGGCTGACCCGCACCGCGCCGGTGCCGGGAACGTCGGCCACCGCGCTGGTGACGCGCTCGGTGATCTCGGTCTTCTTCGGGCAGCCGGCGATGGTCAGGTAGATCGCGACATGCACGGCGCCATCGGGTTCGATGTCGATGCTCTTGACCATCCCCAGCTCGGTGATGGGGCGCCGCAGCTCGGGATCGATCACCTTGCCCAGAGCCGTGCGGATGGCTGCGGTGAGATCGGCAGTGTTAGGAGATGACATCACCGCCGAGTGTATGCGGAGGAGCCGGACGGCCGGGTGTCAGCCGCCCGGTGCGGGCGGCGGCGCCATCCACGGCGGCAGGGCCGCCGGCGGCGCCATCCACGGCGGCAGAGCCGGCGTCGGCGTCTGTTGGCCGATGCAGATCACCGTGCAGCCCGGCAGCCGGCTCGGCAGCTGCGACTGGGGCGGGGTCATCCACGGGAACATGGGCTGCTGGCCGGTGGGCTGCTGCCCGCTGAGGTCGATCAGCGGTATGCGCGCCTGCGGGTCGTCGATCCCCAGGCCGTTGATGTTCATCGGCAGGTCGGGGCCGAGCCCCTCCGGGTGCTCGAGGTGGGCGTCGCCCAGCGGGGGTGGCGGCCCGGTCATCGGAGGCAGGTCGACCGGCACCACGCCGGTCGCGTACGCCGACGCCCAGCCCAGCACGTTCTGGGCGTAGGCCGACGAGTTGTTGTAGCGCAGGATCGAGGCCATCACCTGCGACGGGTCGCGCAGGTTGAGGCCCCCGCTGCACAGGTACCGCGCCGCGGCCAGTGTCGAGTCGAACAGGTTCTGCGGATCGGCCACGCCGTCGCCGTCCCCGTCGGAGGCGTACCGGGCCCAGGTGCCGGGCAGGAACTGCATGGGGCCCATCGCGCGGGCGTACGTCACGCGGTTGCCGACGCTGCTCTGGATGATGACCTCGTTGCCGGGCAGGGTGCCGTCCAGCGCGGGGCCGTAGATCGGCGTGACCGCGGTGCCGCGCGCATCGACGGCGCCGCCGCCCGCGTGGCCGGACTCGATGCGCCCGATACCGGCCAGCAGGTTCCAGCTGATGCCGCAATTCGGATCGGAGACGGCCATCTTCTGTTCGGCGTTGCGGTACGCCGACAGCGCCGTCGTCGGGATGCCCAGCGCACCCGGGGCGTTCACGATCTGCGGTGGCGGTGGCGCCGCCAGCGCGCCCTCGGCGACGTGGAAGACGGTCGGCTCACGGCCGGCGGCGACGACGGCCGGGCCGGAGTTCGCCGGAACGGCGGGCGAGATCGCGGCCACCGGGGTGATGGCGGTGCCCTTCGGCGGGGGTGGACCCTGCAGCGGCGGAGCTTCGCCCCCGACCGCGCCCGCGAGTATCAACGGAGTGATGACGGCGACACCGAATGCCGGCGTCCGTGTGAGCCGGCGCGCCCGCTGCCGGACCGCCGCCGCGGCCGGGCCTCGATTTCGGCGACTCCAGCGTCCCCCAATGCGCACTCGACCGTCCTAAGCAATGTGACCTGGCCGTGACCGGTTCTTATTAGCTTCGTGAACCAGATCACCATACATAACTCTTGTGACGGGAGTGGCGCAATGGTCAGTTCCGCTCTCACCCCGAATTCTTAAGAGCTGCGGCCCCGACCGTCGCCGGCGCCGACCGCGTCGGCATCCGCCGCTCCCGGCGCCGGCGCGTCGAGTTTCGCGCGCAGGTCGTCCAGCTCATCACGCAGGTATCCGCGGGTGACGACCCCGCGGTCCTCCTCCAGCGCGACCCGGTCCCGGTTCTCCCGCACGGCGGAGCCAGTCGCCCGCGCCGCCGGCGCGCATGGATGCCGAAGACGGCGACGGCCGAGCCGATCAGCAGGGCGCCGATGCCGATCAAACCCGGCCCGGGCGGCCACCGCGGCCGCGACGTCGCGCAGGCGCGGGCCGGACCGGACCGGTTGCCTCGCGTATTCGCAGCTCGCCGCGAGGTCGCGTCGATAGGGTGGAAGGGCCGAAGATGGGACATGACGGCGAGCAACGCCGAGGCGGAGGATAATGAGCACCCATGACTAGTCCATTCCAGCGTGGACAAGTTCCCGGCGGCACGCCCACCGGCGCTCCGGCCGGCCGGCGCGGTGCGCCGGGTCTGCCCACCCCGCCGAAGGGCTGGCCGGTCGGGTCCTATCCCACCTACGCCGAGGCGCAGCGCGCCGTCGACTATCTGTCCGAACAGGACTTCCCCGTCCAGCAGATGACCATCGTCGGCGTCGACCTCATGCAGGTCGAGCGGGTCACCGGGCGGCTGACCTGGCCCAAAGTGCTCGGCGGCGGCGTACTCAGCGGGGCCTGGCTCGGGTTGTTCATCGGGCTGGTGCTGGGCTTCTTCAGCCCCAATCCGTGGGCGGCGCTGGTCACCGGGCTGGTCGCCGGCGTTTTCTTCGGCCTGATCACGTCTGCGGTCCCGTACGCGATGGCCCGCGGGACGCGCGATTTCAGCTCCACGATGCAACTGGTGGCCGGCCGCTATGACGTGCTCTGCGACCCGCAGAACGCGGAGAAGGCGCGGGACCTGTTGGCGCGTCTGGCGATCTGAGGCCGCACCGGGAAACGCGCGAGAGGCCGATGAAGGTGAGTCGCCGCCGGCCGCACCGGCGCGGGCGCCGTCTGGGTGCGATCGTGCTGGCGACCGCGGCCCTTGCGGGCGCCGTGTCGGCCTGCGGCTCCGGTGCCCACGGGCTGGTGATCAGCCTGTACACGCCGGCCGGCGACGGGGCGACGTTCACCGCGGTCGCCCACGACTGCACCCAGCGGGCCGGCGGCAGATTCGCCATCCGGCAGATCAGTCTGCCCCGGGCCCCCGGCGAGCAGCGCCTGCAGCTGGCCCGGCGGCTGACCGGGCACGACCGCACCCTGGACCTGATGGCGATGGACGTCGTGTGGACGGCGGAGTTCGCCGAGGCGGGCTGGGCGCTGCCGCTGTCCGACGACCCGGCCGGGCTGGCCGAGTCCGACGCCACCGCGGACACCTTGCCGGGACCGCTTGCGACCGCCCGCTGGAAGGGCCGGCTGTACGCCGCACCCGTCGTCACGAACACCGAATTGCTCTGGTACCGAGCTGATTTGGTGAAGCAACCGCCCCAGGACTGGAGCGCCATGGTGGCCGAGGCCGCCGCGCTGCGGGCCGCCGGCCGGCCCAGCTGGATCGCCGTGCAGGCCAACGAGAACGAGGGCCTGGTGGTGTGGTTCAACACGCTGCTGGTGAGCGGCGGCGGCCAAGTGCTCTCCGAGGACGGCCGCCACGTCACGCTGACCGACACGCCCGCACACCGGGCCGCCACGGTCAACGCGCTGCGCATCCTCAAGTCGGTGGCCACCGCCCCGGGCGCCGACCCGTCGATCACCCGGACCGACGAGGGCACCGCCCGGCTGGCGCTCGAGCAGGGCAGGGCCGCGCTGGAGATCAACTGGCCCTACGTGTTGGCATCCATGCTGGAGAACGCGGTGAAGGGCGGGGTGAGCTTCCTGCCGCTCAACGAGGACCCGGCGCTGGCCGGCAGTATCGACCGGTTCGGCGCGTTCGTCCCCGACGACGAACAATTCCGCATCGCCTATGACGCCAGCACGAAGGTGTTCGGTTTCGCGCCGTACCCCGGTGTGGCGCCCGACCGGCCGGCCAGGGTGACGATCGGTGGGGCGAACCTGGCGGTGGCCGCCACCACCCGCCACCGCGCCCAGGCCTTCGAGGCCGTGCGCTGCCTGCGCAGCATGCAGAGCCAGAAGTACGTTTCCATCGAAGGGGGCCTGCCCCCGGTGCGCACCTCGCTGTACTCCGACCCGCAGTTCCAGGCCAAGTACCCGATGTACGCCGTCATCCGCCAGCAGCTCACCGATGCCGCGGTGCGGCCGGCGACGCCGGACTACCAGGCGGTGGCCATCCGGCTCGCGGCGACGCTGAGCCCGATCACCGACATCGACCCGCAGCGCACGGCCGACGAACTCACCCGGCAGGTGCGAAAGGCCATCAACGGGGAGGGTCTGCTGCCATGACCCGCCGCGACGATGCAGAGCGCAGCGATGAACGCAGCGATGAGGAGGAGCGACGGCATAGGGTGCGCCGCGACGAGCAGCGGCTGGCCTTCCTGCTGGTGGCGCCGGCGGCGACGCTGATGCTGGCGGTGACG
Organism: Mycobacterium helveticum; assembly: GCF_007714205.1. Classification (GTDB taxonomy): domain Bacteria; phylum Actinomycetota; class Actinomycetes; order Mycobacteriales; family Mycobacteriaceae; genus Mycobacterium; species Mycobacterium helveticum. The sequence goes on from NZ_VMQU01000006.1 coordinate 49,488, forward strand.
GCCTATCCGATCTGCTATGCCGTGTGGCTGAGCCTGCAGCGCAACAACCTCGCCACTCCCGACGACACCGCGTTCGTCGGCCTGGGCAACTATCAGACGATCCTGACCGACCGGTACTGGTGGACCGCGCTGGCGGTGACGCTCGCGATCACGGGGGTTTCGGTGTCGATCGAGTTCGTGCTGGGCCTGGCGCTGGCGCTGGTGATGCACCGCGGCGTCGTCGCGAAGGGTCTGGTGCGCACCGCGGTCCTGATTCCGTACGGGATCGTCACGGTGGCCGCCTCCTACAGCTGGTACTACGCGTGGACGCCGGGTACCGGCTATCTGGCCAACCTGCTGCCGCAGGGGACCGCTCCCCTGACACACCAGATCCCGTCGCTGGGCATCGTCGTCCTCGCCGAGGTGTGGAAGACCACGCCGTTCATGTCGCTGCTGCTGCTGGCCGGGTTGGCGCTGGTCCCCGACGATCTGCTGATGGCGGCACAGGTCGACGGGGCCGGTGCCTGGCGGCGCCTGACCCGCGTCACCCTCCCGATCATCAAGCCGGCGGTGGTGGTGGCCCTGCTGTTCCGCACGCTGGACGCCTTCCGCATCTTCGACAACATCTACGTGCTGACCGACGGCGCCAACGGCACCGGCTCCGTGTCGATCCTGGGCTACGACAACCTGTTCAAAGGCTTCAACGTCGGCCTCGGTTCGGCGATCAGCGTGCTGATCTTCTGCTGTGTGGGCGTCATCGCGCTGATCTTCATCAAGGTGTTCGGCGTCGCGGCACCCGGCGGTGATGCCGATGCCCGCTGACCACGGGGACTCGCGGCGCACCGCCGTGTGGGCCGTCATCGACACCATGGTGGTGGTCTACGCGCTCCTTCCGGTGCTGTGGATCCTGAGCCTGTCGCTGAAGCCGACATCAATGGTCAAGGACGGCAAGCTGATTCCGTCATCGGTGACCCTGGACAACTACCGCGGCATCTTCCGTGGCGACTTCTTCTCCGCGGCGTTGGTCAATTCCATAGGTATCGGGCTGATCACCACACTGATCGCGGTGCTGCTGGGCGCGATGGCGGCCTACGCGATTGCCCGGCTGAACTTTCCGGGCAAGCGTCCGCTCGTGGGCGCCACCCTGCTGATCACCATGTTTCCGGCGATCTCGCTGGTCACTCCGCTGTTCAACATCGAGCGCTTCATCGGCCTGTTCGACACCTGGCCGGGGTTGATCCTCCCGTACATCACGTTCGCCCTGCCGCTTGCCATCTACGCCCTGTCGGCGTTCTTCCGGGAGATCCCGTGGGACCTGGAGAAGGCCGCCAAGATGGACGGTGCGACGCCGGCGCAGGCGTTGCGGAAGGTGATCGTCCCGCTGGCGGCGCCCGGACTGGTGACCGCGGCGATCCTGGTGTTCATCTTCGCCTGGAACGACCTGCTGCTGGCGCTGTCCCTGACCGCGACCAAGGCGGCGATCACCGCACCCGTGGCGATCGTGAACTTCTCGGGCAGTTCGCAATTCGAGGAGCCAACCGGGTCGATCGCGGCCGGCGCCATCGTGATCACCGTCCCGGTCGTCGTCTTTGTTTTAATCTTCCAGAGGCGAATTGTCGCCGGTTTGACCTCCGGCGCCGTGAAGGGATGACTCGATGGCCGAGATCGTGCTCGAGCACGTCAGCAAGAGCTACCCCGACGGCGCGACCGCGGTGCGGGACCTGAGCATCACGATCGCCGACGGCGAATTCCTGATCCTGGTCGGCCCTTCCGGATGCGGCAAGACGACGACACTGAACATGATTGCCGGGCTTGAAGACATCTCGTCGGGAGAGCTGCGGATCGGTGGGCAACGGATGAACGAGAAGGCGCCCAAGGACCGCGACATCGCCATGGTGTTCCAGTCCTATGCGCTGTACCCGCACATGACCGTGCGCCAGAACATCGCGTTCCCGTTGACCCTGGCGAAGATGAAGAAGGGTGAGATCGCCCGGAAGGTCGAGGAAACGGCCAAAACCCTTGACCTGAGCGAGTTTCTGGACCGCAAACCCGCCCAGCTGTCGGGCGGCCAGCGCCAGCGGGTCGCGATGGGCCGCGCGATCGTGCGTCATCCCAAGGCGTTTTTGATGGATGAGCCGCTGTCCAACCTGGATGCCAAACTGCGGGTGCAGATGCGCGGTGAGATCGCGCGGCTGCAGAAGAGGCTCGGCACCACCACCGTCTACGTCACCCACGACCAGACCGAGGCCATGACCCTCGGTGACCGGGTGGTGGTGATGCACGGCGGTGTCGCCCAGCAGATCGGCACGCCCGACGAGCTCTACGAGCGCCCCGTCAACCTGTTCGTCGCGGGGTTCATCGGCTCCCCGGCGATGAATTTCTTCCCCGCCAGGCTGACGGCGTTCGGGCTGACGCTGCCCTTCGGCGAGGTGATGCTCGCCCCGCAGGTCCAGCAGGTGATCGCGCGGCACCCGAAGCCACGCAACGTCATCGTCGGCGTGCGGCCCGAGCATCTCACCGATGCCGCGCTGATCGACGGCTATCAGCGCATCGGGGCGCTGACCTTCCAGGTGAAGGTCGACTTGGTCGAGTCGCTGGGCGCCGACAAGTACGTGTATTTCAGCGCGGCGGGTTGTGCCGTGCACTCCCTGCAGCTGGACGAGTTGGCCCAGGATGCGGATTGGCATGAGAACCAGTTCGTGGCAAGGGTTCCCGGCGAGTCCAAGGCGCGCATCGGACAGTCGGTCGAGTTGGCCTTCGACACCGCGAAACTCGCCGTCTTCGATGCCGACTCCGGGGCCAACCTCACCGTCGCTCCCGCCGTGGCGCGATGACGCGGGTGCTGGAGCTGGTGCGCGCGCACCTGCATGCCCATTTCGCCGGCGCCGAGCCCGCCGTTGCACGCGTGACGTTTCTGGGCGCCGACCCCGTAGAGGTCCTGAGATTTCGATGTGGGACAAGTGAATTGGTGCACTATGTGACGCTGGGGTGCTCGCGTCGCCCGATGGGTGATCCGGCGGACGCCTTCGCCGAGCAGGTGCGGGGACCGCGCGCCGAAGTCGTGCTGTGCCTGCGCGATCCCGGGCCGGCCACCGGAATCGCCCGCAGCTTGGCGGTTCTGGCGGCCACTCCAGCCGTCGAGGGGGTGGTGCTCGCCCCCGACGCGCTGATCGACCTGGGCTCGCCGCTGTGGGCCCGGCCGTCGGGGAGCGTGTCGTTCACCGCGGCGTTGTTGGGCCGCAGCGACATCGCGGACCTGGCGCTGGGGCCGCCCCGCGACCCCGTGCACTTCCTGTCGGCGACCCCCATCACCGCGACCGAGGGGGCCTGGGTGCGCCTGAAAGGCGCGGAGGCCATGCGGCAGGCGTGGCACAACGACGGCGTGGACGTCCGCGACCCGAATCGCCGCGCGGCGCAACCTACCTGACGTCAGAGCCAGTCCCGCTTGCGGAAGTTGCGGTACAGGAACAAGCAGACCAGGACCATCGCGCTGATCACCGTCGGGTAGCCCCACTTCTCGTGCAGCTCGGGCATGTTCTGGAAGTTCATGCCGTAGATCCCGGCGACCATGGTGGGCACCGCGACGATGCCGGCCCAGGCCGAGATCTTGCGCATGTCGCTGTTCTGCTGCATGCCCACGCGGGCCAGCGCCGCCTGCACCAGCGAGTTGAGCATGTCGTCGTAGCTGCTGATCTGGTCCGCGGCCTCGGTCTGGTGGTCGGCGACGTCACGCAGGTAGCGCCGCACCTCCTTGGAGATCAGGTCCTTGTTCTCGGTCTGGATCCGCTGGAACGCGGTGGACAGCGGGCTCACGCATCGGCGCAGCTCGACGACCTCGCGCTTGAGCAGATAGATCGGCTCGACGTCCAGCGCGCGGCCCGGGGAGAACGCGACCTCTTCGATGGCGTCGATGTCGGCCTCCATCAAATGGGTCACGGCCAGGTAGTGGTCCACCACGTAGTCGGAGATGGCGTGCATCACCGCATAGGGCCCCAACCGCAGATGCTCGGGATCGGCATCCATCCGCGCGCGCACGTCGGCCAGTCCGCCGTGCTCGCCGTGGCGGACCGTGACGACGAATTGCTTCCCGACGAAGATCATGATCTCGCCGGTTTCGACGATCTGCCGGGCCAGCGCGACCGACTCGTGCGGCACGTAGTTCACCGTCTTGAGCACGAGGAACAGCGTCTCGTCGTAGCGCTCCAGCTTGGGCCGCTGGTGGGCGTGCACCGCATCCTCGACCGCCAGCGGGTGCAGGCCGAACACGTCGGCCACCTCCTGCATGTGCGCGACGTCCGGTTCGTGCAACCCGACCCAGGCGAAGGCCTCGTGGCCGAGCACCCCGAGCTCGCGCACCTTGTCCAGCGCGGCCGCGTAACCGTACGTGCCGGGCAGCCGCCGGCCCTCGACGTACACGCCGCAGTCCACCAGAGGCTGGGCCTGGCCGGCGACGGGATGAACGTGATGCTGGTAGACCCGGGGCGCAGGCTTGGCGACCGGCCTGAGCGCCTCGGGCAGTGCCTCGAATCCCTGGAACACGTCGACCTCCGATCGCAGCGCAGGTCTGACCGGTGGTGCCCAATGCTACGCGTGTTCCCGCTCGTCGGCGCGACATCCGGGTGCGGGGGACGGGCGCCGGGCACGGTGCGATAGTTTCGACCCGAAACCCGAACCGCACGACCTTCTCCACAAGGAGCAAACCGACGTGAGCGCAAGTCCCCTCAAGGTCGCCGTCACCGGCGCCGCCGGCCAGATCGGCTACAGCCTGTTGTTCCGCCTGGCCAGTGGCTCGCTGCTGGGGCCCGACCGCCCGATCGAGCTGCGCCTGCTCGAGATCGAGCCCGCGCTGAAGGCGCTCGAGGGCGTCGTGATGGAACTCGACGACTGCGCTTTCCCGCTGCTGGCGGGCATCGAAACCGGTTCGGACGCCAACAAGATCTTCGACGGCGCGAACCTGGCCCTGCTGGTCGGCGCCCGCCCGCGCGGGCCGGGCATGGAGCGCAGCGACCTGCTCGAGGCCAACGGCGCGATCTTCACCGCGCAGGGCAAGGCGCTGAACTCGGTTGCGGCCGAAGACATTCGCGTCCTGACCACCGGAAACCCGGCCAACACCAATGGCCTGATCGCGATGAGCAACGCCCCGGACATCCCGCGCGAGCGGTTCACCGCGCTGACCCGGCTCGACCACAACCGGGCGCTGACGCAGCTGGCCAAGAAGACCGGCGTGGCGGTCACCGACATCAAGAAGATGACGATCTGGGGCAACCACTCGGCCACCCAGTACCCCGATGTGTTCCATGCCGAGATCAACGGCAAGAACGCGGCCGAGGTCGTGGGCGACCAGGCCTGGATCGAGAACGACTTCATCCCGACCGTCGCCAAGCGCGGCGCGGCCGTCATCGACGCCCGCGGCGCCTCCTCGGCCGCGTCGGCGGCGTCGGCCACCGTCGATGCCGCCCGCGACTGGCTGCTGGGCTCGCCCGCGGGCGACTGGGTCTCGATGTCGGTCATCTCCGACGGTTCCTACGGCGTGCCGGAGGGCCTGATGTCGTCGTTCCCGGTGACCACCAAGAACGGCAACTGGTCGATCGTCACCGGCCTCGAGATCGACGACTTCTCCCGTGCCCGCATCGACAAGACGACCGCGGAACTGGCCGACGAGCGCACGGCGGTCACGGAGCTGGGCCTGATCTGACGCCGGCCAGCGAGGCGCCGATTAGGTCTACTAATCGGTAATTCAGTACCCTGGGCCCGTGCCGCAACACGAGCATTCCCCGATCGTCATCCACGACGAGGAGATTTTCGAGGCGCACGCGGGCGGAAAGCTTTCCGTGGCGCTGAACGCCCCGCTGGACACCCAGCGCGCCCTGTCGATCGCCTACACCCCGGGGGTGGCGCAGGTCAGCCGGGCGATCGCGACCGATCACACGCTGGCCGCGCGCTACACGTGGGCGAACCGGCTGGTGGCGGTGGTCAGCGACGGCAGCGCGGTGCTCGGCCTGGGCGACATCGGGCCCGCGGCGTCGCTGCCGGTGATGGAAGGCAAGTGCGCGCTGTTCCAGGCGTACGGCGGCCTCAACGCCATCCCGGTCGTGCTGGACACCAAGGATCCCGACGAGATCGTCGACATCCTGGTGCGGTTGCGCCCGACGTTCGGCGCGGTCAACCTCGAGGACATCTCCGCGCCGCGCTGCTTCGACATCGAGCGGCGGCTGGTCGAGGCGCTGGACTGCCCGGTGATGCACGACGACCAGCACGGCACCGCGATCGTCGTGCTGGCCGCCCTGATGGGCGCCACCAAGCTGCTCGGTCGCGACATGTCCTCGCTGCGGGTCGCGGTCTCCGGAGCGGGTGCCGCGGGCGTCGCGTGCACGAATCTGCTGATGGCGATGGGGGTGTCGGACATCACCGTGCTGGATTCGCGCGGCATCCTGCACACCGGGCGCGACGACATGAACAGCGTCAAGGTCGGCCTGGCCCGGCGCACCAACCCCGACGGCCTGACCGGGGGCATGGTCGAGGCCCTGGCCGGCGCGGACGTGTTCCTCGGGGTGTCGGGCGGTCTCATCCCCGAGGAGCTGATCGCCACCATGGCGCCCGACGGGATCGTGTTCGCGCTGTCCAACCCCGACCCGGAGATTCATCCCGACGTCGCGGCCAGGCACGCGGCGGTGGTGGCCACCGGGCGCAGCGACTTCCCGAACCAGATCAACAACGTGCTGGCTTTCCCCGGGGTGTTTCGCGGCGCGCTGGACGCCAAGGCCTCCCGGATCACCGAGAAGATGATGGTCGCCGCCGCCGAGGCGATCTTCTCCGTGGTCAGCGACGACCTGGCCACGGACCGGATCGTCCCGAGCCCCCTGGACCTGCGCGTCGGGGACGCGGTGGCCAAGGCGGTGGCCATCGCCGCGGACACGGCGATCTCCACGGGGTGAGGATCGGCAGGCCGGCCGCGCTGCTGCTCGCCGCCGCGCTGACGGTCGCCGGCTGCGGGGGCGACGACCACCGCGCCGCTGCTCTGGTCGTCGGGTCCCGCCCCGACTCCGAATCCACGCTGCTGGCCGCCGTCTACGTGGCGGCGTTGCGGTCCTACGGTTTCGGGGCCCAGGGGGCCCAGACCACCGCCGACCCGATGGCGCAACTGGACTCCGGCCGGTTCACCGTCGTCCCCGCGTTCACCGGTCGGACGCTGCAGGCCTTGCAGCCGGGCACCACGGTGCTCTCCGACAAGCAGGTCTACCGGGCCCTGGTCGCCGCCCTGCCCGAGGGCATCGCCGCGGGCGACTACGCGACGGCCGCCGAGGACAAACCCGTCGTGCTGGTCACCGGGACCACCGCGCGGGCCTGGGGCGGCAGCGACACCGGCGCCGACCTGAGCGCGCTGCCCCAGCACTGCGACGGGCTCGTCCTCGGGGCCGTCTCCGGGCGGCGCACGCCCCCGTCGGTCGGCTCGTGCAAGCTTTCGGCCCCGCGCGAATTCCCGGACGACGCAACGATGTTCGCGGCGCTGCGGGACGCGAGGCTGACGGCGGCGTGGGCCACCACCGCCGATCCGGGCATTCCCGCCGACCTGGTCGCGCTGGCCGACGGCAAGCCCGCGCTGATCCGCGCCGAGAACGTCGTGCCGCTGTATCGACGCAACGCGCTGAGCGATCGCCAGCTGCTGGCGGTCAACGAAGTGGCCGGCGTGCTGGACACCGCGGCGCTGGCCGGGATGCGCCGCCAGGTGGCCGGCGGTGCCGATCCGCAGGCCGTGGCCGGGGGATGGCTGGCCGAACATCCGCTGGGCCGCTGAGCCGCGGCCCCGGATCGGGCGCTGCGAGCGCAATCTCGGCGCCGACGGGCGGGCCGGTCAGTGCCCGGGCGGGAGCACCCGGCGCAGCACCGGGCTGAACAGCCGCTGGTAGCCCGACCCGGTGAGCCGCACCAGGATGTCGAGCACCTTGGCGTCGTTGCCGACGAGCACCCGGGCCTGGTTCTTGCGCACCGCGTCCAGGATGACCTCGGCGGCACGCTGCGGGCTGGTCCGTGCCAACCGCGTGTCGAACGCCTTGGCCAGTTCGTCGCGGTCGACCCCCTCGACGGCGGTGGCGTTGCGCGCGATCGCGGTCTTGATGCCGCCAGGATGCACCGTGGTCACGCCCACCGGGTGACCGGCCAGGATCATCTCCTGGCGCAGCGCCTCGGTGAAGCCGCGGACGGCGAACTTCGCCGAGTTGTACGCGGCCTGACCCGGCACCGCGAACAGCCCGAACACGCTCGAGATGTTGATGACGTGCCCGTCGCCGGAGGCGATCAGGTGCGGGAGGAACGCCTTGGTGCCGTTGACCACGCCCCAGAAGTCGACGTCCATCACCCGCTCGATGTCCTTGAACTGGCTGACCTCGATATCGCCGGTGAACGCGATGCCCGCGTTGTTGTAGATCTGGTTGACCTTGCCGAAGTGCGCGGCGACGGCGTCGGCGTAGGCCAGAAACGCCTCCCGCTCGGTCACGTCCAGGCGGTCCACCTTGACCGGGGCGCCGATCGCCTTCACCCGCTCCTCGGTCTGCGCGAGTCCCTCGGTGTCGACGTCGCAGATCGCCAGCTTGGCACCCGAGCGAGCCAGCTCGACGGCCAGCGCCTGCCCGATGCCCGAACCCGCGCCGGTGACCACGGCGACCTTCCAGACGAAACCCTCCATGCACGCTCCTTGCGACGGTTGCCGTCGAGGTTAGTCGGTACCGGCGGCTCCCCTGCGCGCGGATTCGAACTCGGCGCGATGGGCGCCCGGGCGGGCCGTCACGGAGGCTGCGGCGAGCGTCGCCGGACCAACGTGAGGCACGCCAGTTTGGCGGCAAAGCCGGAACGCTCACGCGCCCCGGTCCGACTATCCGAGCCCGAGGTAGCCGATCAGCGGGACATTGTTCAGCAGCGCAGCAGTGTCGCTGAGCGCGGCGATGTCGTTGGTGATTGCCTGAGCGTAGATGTTGGGGTTGAGGTACCCGAGTAGGCCCTGTGCCAGGTACTGGCCCCCCTCCGGCAGGCCCGTGAGTAGCGACGACGGACCGTCGGTGTACCCCGAGATCGGCTCCGCCCCATAGTTGGCCAGCGGGAATTGGTTCGGTATGCCCGTGACGGCCTGGATCGTGCCGCCGACCACGCTGGGGAAGCTGTAGTCGTTCGGAGCCCCCCAATAGACGAAGCTGCCCGTGACGAAGGGGTTGAAATCGGAGGTGAAGTCGGTGCCGAGCTGAATGGCGCTCGACAGGACGGTATTGGGATTGGGGAACATGATCGGGTCTTGAGCCGGAGTTGCTGTCATATTGGCGCCAAAAGCCTGCAAGGGGGCCAGCAGATTCAGCTGCGCCGGCTGACCGGACCAGATCGCGACGTCGGGACCCGGTGAGTTCGTGATGCCGGTCCCGGTGGGGTTGACGTTGATGATCTCGCCGAACGGCGCGGACACATTGTGCCCGATGGTGTCCGTCAACGTGGTCGGGTAGGTGGTGCCGGCGAGCAGCGCCTGTAGCGGAGTATCGCCGTGCAGCCAGCCGCCCAGGTAGGCGAACGGGTTGGCGCTTTCAAACTGGGTATTCACGGCGGTTCCGTCGATGAACTCGGCCTGCGCGAAGACCTGCACCTGCTCGGCGATGGATTCGGTGGCCGGGAACGGCAGGAAGAAGTGGAGAATCGCATCGAGCTGCGGCCAGTTGCCGTTGTCCCAGCCCCACGTGTTGCCCATGGACTCCATGAACCAGCTGCCGGTGCCGCCCACGGCGTAGTAGGGCTGGCCGTTGACCATCTGGACCCCGCCGTTCGCGACGGTGGCCCCCGGCGGAATCCAGCCCGGGACCCCCCCGACCGAACCGGCGGGACCCAGCGCGTACGCGTATTCCTGCAGGGCCAGTGACTCGTAGTACGGGATGTTGACGACATCGGCGAACAGGTTGTACGGAACGTTGACGAGGCCGCCGAGGTTGTAGGCGCTGAGGCTGGGGGGCAGCAGATTGTTGATGTTGCTGGCCAGGAAGTTGTTGATGGTGTTGATCGAGAGGTCGTTGAGGCCCCCGGGCAGCAGGTTGGTGAGGCCTCCGACCGGCATGCTCCCCAGCAAAATCTGTGCGGGCGCAGCGATCGCCGCCTGAACACCCTGCTGGACGTTCTGCAACAGCGATACGCCGGTGGCCTCGGCGCCGGCGTACGACCCCCCGCTGGCATTCAGCATCTGGACGAACTGCTGATGAAACGCTGCCGCCCGGGTGCTCAGCGCTTGGAAAGCCCGGGCGTGCCCGGCAAACACCGAAGCCACCGCCTCCGACACCTCGTCAGCGCCGGCGCTCAGCAGCGACCAGGTTGGGCCCGCCGCCGCGTTGGCCGCGGTGATCGTCGAACCCAGACTCGCCAATTCTGTTGCCGCCACATCCACATACTCCGGGACCGCTAACAGATAAGACATCGCCATCCCCCGATGAGCTTTCGTTGACGAGCTTTCGTTGACGAGCTTTCGTTGATGAGCTTTCGTTGACGAAGTTATGCCTAATCTACTGCGATGTCGTCGTTGACGGAAGCAGTACGAGCCTTATTTTCGATCCGAAAAGGGTCATTTCGCGCGTGCGCTCTCAACGGCGCGCGATCGCCAAGTGCGTTTCTGGGCGCGATGTGGCACGTCAACCACGATCCGGGCCCAACTGTCGACGTCCCAAGCAGCCCGTGCCGCACCTGCGAATTCGCCGAGCAGGCCGATGCCCGCATCCTGGGGTGGATGACCGATTGCTCGACAAGTCAGTCGCCGTCGGCGGCAACTGGGCAATCTCCCGCTCCCTGGGTCGACCACAGCGTGGGAATATCGCCGTTCGGGCCGACGCCGGTGCGTAACGCCGTCACGGCGCCACACCGATTCCGTTGAGCGACTAAGAGATTGGCTGACACCGCTGGGTTGTCGCCGGGCCTGCGCATGCCGCGCTCCGGGCTGCTGTTTCGGGTGGCTGATGAAATCTGTTCTAATGAAGGATTAACGGCCGCTACGTCAATACGGTTACAGCTGGGGTCAAGCTCTCGACATCTGACAGCCTAGTGGGACAATAACGCCTGGCGTCTGGTGCTCGCGGAAAGAGGTTCGGAAAGAGGTTGTCGTATGGCCGACTTGGGGCTGGCACGCTGATGCCAACGCGTTGGCGGCGCAACATGGAAGTGCGCGACGACGTCGCGTACGTTGCGATGCTCGGGACCCTGTCCGAGGCGTCTGTGCGGCGTAGCTTCAACCCCTACATCGATATCGACTGGGGCTCCCCTGAGCTCGAGGTTACCGACAACGATCCGCGTTGGATTCTGCCGGCGAGCGATCCGATCGGCCGCCACCCCTGGTACCTGGCGCAGCCGCGAGAACGGCAGATCAAGATGGGCATGTGGCGGCAGGCCAACGTCGCCAAGGTCGGCCAGCAGTTCGAGTCGGTCTTGATCCGCGGCATGATGAACTACAGCTTCTGGTTGCCTAACGGCTCACCGGAGTACCGGTATTGCCTGCACGTGGCGAACGAAGAAATTAACCACTCCATGATGTTCCAGGAGATGGTGAACCGCATCGGCGCCGATGTGCCCGGGATGCCGCGGCTACTGCGTTGGCTATCGCCGTTCGTCTCGCTGCTCGCCGGCACGCTGCCCAACGTGTTCTTCTTCGAGGTCCTCGCCGGCGAGGAGCCCTTCGACCACATCCAGAAGTCCATGCTGCGCGGCACCGAGACGATGCATCCCATGCTGGAACGGGTGATGGCCATCCACGTGGCCGAGGAGGCCCGCCATATCTCACTTGGCCACGAATACCTGAGCAAACGGGTACCCACGCTTCGTGCGTGGAAACGTTTTCTGCTGTCGCTGTTCGTACCGCTGATCATGCGGTTGCTGGGGTCGGCGGTCGTGAAACCGCCGAAGGCCTTCCGGCGGGAATTCGGCATGCCACGCAAGGTCAAGAGGCAACTGTACTTCCGGTCCCCGGAGTCGCGGCATCATCTGCGGGGCCTGTTCGCCGATGTCCGAATGCTGTGTTACGACACCGGGCTGATGAATCCGGTCGCCAGGCTGATGTGGCGGATCTGCAGGATCAACGGTGAGCCGTCGCGCTACCGCAGCGAACCACAACGCCAGCACCCGGTAGGAGCTTACGCTCCACTGGAGCTGGGCGCTCTCGACGTGCACGGCGGTAACCGTGTGTGCCCGCCCGCTCTTGAGCGAGGTCGGGCAGTGGGGTTTCGGGAGCGGCCGTCGTCGCAGCCGGCCCGTCGCATCGGCCTGCGCGCAGCCAGAAATCGATCGGGCCCCGGTTGAGGCTATACGGTACGTCCCGGCGTCCACGCGGGTGCCGGGATGTCTGATGGGCCGGCGATCCCGGCTTTTGTGAACCGTCAGGAGTCAGCGCTGAGATGACCGGCGATCCCCTTTCCGGGATGGCTCGTCAATTCGCCCTACTGCCAGCATCAATTGGTCGGTCATGGAACGCCTGCACATCTTCGGCGCCTGCCATTCATTCATGGCGTGCCATCCGGAGCGCCCGAAGGAGAGCTACACTATCGACTTTTTGGCGGATGCCTCGCTGGATTACGTCCCGATGATACGGCTGCGGTGCGGTCTGGTCGGCACCGAGATCGTCAAGACCGGCGGGCGGCTGGGGCCTCAACACGGCCCAGTTGCCGTTCGTCCGGCACCTCGACGGCCGCCGAACGGTCCGCGAGATCGCCGCCGAGGTGGCCGGCACACAGTCGCGCCGGGCCGGCCTGGGGGAGCCCCCCGACCGCTCCTGCGACGCAGGAAAAGCCATCACCGGCCCCAGACGCCCGAGTCTGTGAGATACTCGCGGTCCGCCCGTTCTCGAACAGCGGGGTGAAGGAGACAGCAGGCGAATGAGCGACGATCCCGGCGCCGATATTGTCACCCGCCAATACGAGCGGTGGAGATATCCGCAGCCCATCGTCGACCTCGAGGCGTGGCTCGCCGGCAACTGGGAGTGGTTCGACCCGGTCCACGCGCACCGCATCCTGTGGCCGGACCGGCAGTACAAGCCGGACCTCGATATCTTGATCGCCGGCTGCGGCACCAACCAGGCGGCGGTGTTCGCCTACAACAACCCTGCCGCGCGGGTGGTGGCCATCGACATCAGCCAGCCGTCGCTGGACCACCAGCAGTACCTCAAGGACAAGCACGGCCTGTGGAACCTCGAGCCGAAGCGCCTCCCGATCGAAGAGGTGCCGACGCTGGGGCTCGACTTCGACCTCATCGTGGCGACCGGCGTCCTGCACCACCTGGCCGATCCGCTGGTGGGCATGCAGGCTCTGGCGGGTTGCCTGCGGCCCGACGGTGTCCTGGCGGTGATGCTGTACGCGAAGTACGGCCGGATCGGCGTCGAACTGCTGGAGTCGGTCTTCCGCGACATGGGGCTGGGCCAGGACGACGCGTCAGTGCAAGTCATCAAGGACACCATCGCGGTGCTGCCGGCGGATCACCCGGTGCAGAGCTATCTGCGGGTGGCGCGCGACGTGCAGTCCTCCGATGCCGCTCTGGTGGACACGTTCCTGCACGGCCGTCAGCGCAGTTACACCGTCGACGAGTGCGTCGATCTCGTCGCGTCGGCCGGTCTGGCGTTTCAGGGGTGGCTGTTCAATGCGCCGTATTACCCGCACGATGCGTTCGCGCCCACCAGTGATTTCTACCGGGTCGCCAACACGATGCCCGAGCGCCGGCTGTGGTCCGTGATGGAGCGCATCCAGACGCTCAACGCGTGTCACTTCTTCGTCGCGTGCCGCAACGAGCGCCCGAAAGAGTCGTATTCCGTGAACTTTTCGACGGACGCCGCCCTGGACTACATCCCGACGATGCGCTTGGGTTGCGGCCTGTCCGGCAGCGAGATCTACCGGCCGGACTGGCGGATGACTCTCAACACGGCGCAGCTGCCCTTCGTGGAGAACGTCGACGGGCGGCGCACGATCCGCGAGATCGCCGGGTCGGTGGCGCAGATCGGTTCACGGAGAGCCGGCGCGGGCGACGCAGAAAGCTTCGGCCGCAAGCTTTTCCAGTCACTGTGGCGGCTGGACTTCCTGGCGATGTGCCGGGCGGGTAGCTCGGCGTTGTAGACCGCGCCATTCTCGCGCCAAAAGGGGTCAGCTGAACGCCGTGTCGATGATCTCCTGCTGCTCGACGGCGTGCACCTTCGACGAGCCCGACGACGGCGCCGACATGGCCCGCCGCGAGATGCGCTTGAGCCCGGTCAGCTTGTCGGGCAGCAACTCCGGCAGCTCCAGGCCAAAGCGCGGCCAGGCGCCCTGGTTGGCCGGTTCTTCCTGCACCCAGAAGTACTCCCCGACGTTCGGGTAGCGGTCCAGCGTCTCGCGGAGCCGGCGCATCGGCAGCGGCGCGAGCTGCTCGATCCGCACGATCGCGACGTCGTCCCGGTTGTCTTTGGCCTTGCGGGCCGCCAGCTCGTAGTAGATCTTGCCGCTGGTCAGCAGGATCCTGGTGACCGTGCCGCGGTCACCGATGCCGTCTTCGTAGGTGGGTTCCTCCAGCACCGAGCGGAACTTGATCTCGGTGAAGTCCTTGACGTCACTGACCGCCGCCTTGTTGCGCAGCATCGACTTCGGTGTGAACACGATCAGCGGGCGCTGAATACCGTCGAGGGCGTGCCGGCGCAGCAGGTGGAAATAGTTCGACGGGGTGGAGGGCATCGCGATCGTCATCGACCCCTCCGCCCACAGCTGCAGGAAGCGTTCGATGCGACCGGAGGTGTGGTCGGGGCCCTGCCCCTCGTGGCCGTGCGGCAGCAGCAGCACCAGGCTGGACAACTGACCCCACTTGGCCTCGCCGGAGCTGATGAACTCGTCGATGATCGACTGCGCGCCGTTGACGAAGTCGCCGAACTGCGCCTCCCAGAGCACCAGGGCCTCCGGGTTGCCGACGGTGTAGCCGTATTCGAAGCCGACGGCCGCGTACTCCGACAGCGGCGAGTCGTACACCCGGAACGCGCCGCCGGTGGGGGTGCCGTCGGGATTCGTCGCCAACAGTTGCAGCGGCGTGAACTCTTCGCCGGTGTTGCGGTCGAAGATCACCGAATGCCGCTGCGAGAAGGTGCCGCGCCGGGTGTCCTGCCCGGAAAGCCGCACCAATTTGCCCTCGGCCACCAGCGAGCCCAGCGCCAGCAGCTCGCCGAAGGCCCAGTCGATCTTGCCTTCGTAGGCCATCTCGCGGCGTCTCTCCAGCACCGGCAGCACGCGGGGGTGTGCGGTGAAACCCTCCGGCAGCGCCAGGAAGGCGTCGCCGATGCGGGACAGGAGCGCCTTGTCCACCCCGGTGAACAGGGCCGCGGGGATCATCTGGTTCGCTTCGACCGATGGGCTTGGCTGGGCGCCATGTTTCTCCAGCTCGCGGACCTCGTTGAACACCCGCTCCAGCTGGCCGTGGTAGTCGCGCAGCGCGTCCTCGGCCTCTTTGATCGAGATGTCGCCGCGGCCGATCAGCGCTTCGGTGTAGCTCTTGCGGGCCCCGCGCTTGACGTCGACGACGTCGTACATGGCGGGGTTGGTCATCGACGGGTCGTCGCCCTCGTTGTGCCCGCGGCGCCGGTAGCACAGCATGTCGATGACGACGTCCTTGTTGAACTCCTGCCGGAAGTCCACGGCCAGCTTCGCCACCCACACGCAGGCTTCCGGGTCGTCGCCGTTGACGTGGAAGATCGGCGCCCCGATCATCTTCGCCACGTCGGTGCAGTACTCGCTGGAGCGGGAGTACTCCGGCGCGGTGGTGAAGCCGATCTGGTTGTTGACGACGATGTGGATGGTGCCGCCGACGCGGTAACCGGGCAGGTTCGCCATGTTCAGCGTCTCGGCGACCACCCCCTGCCCGGCGAAGGCGGCGTCGCCGTGCAGCATCATCGGCACCACCGAAAAGCGCTGCTGGCCGTCGTCGTCGCCCAACAGGTCCTGCTTGGCCCGCACCAGGCCCTCCAGCACCGGGTCCACCGCTTCCAGGTGCGACGGGTTGGCGGTCAGCGACACCTGAATGTCGTTGTCGCCGAACATCTGCAGGTAGGTGCCGGTGGCGCCGAGGTGGTACTTGACGTCGCCGGAGCCGTGCGCCTGCGCCGGGTTGAGGTTGCCCTCGAACTCGCTGAAGATCTGCGTGTAGGGCTTGCCGACGATGTTGGCCAGCACATTGAGCCGGCCGCGGTGCGGCATCCCGATGACCACCTCGTCGAGGCCGTGTTCGGCGCACTGGTCGATCGCCGCGTCCATCATCGGGATCACGCTCTCGGCACCTTCGAGCGAGAACCGTTTCTGCCCAACATATTTGGTTTGCAGAAAGGTCTCGAAGGCCTCGGCGGCGTTCAGCCGGCTCAGAATGTACTTCTGCTCGGCGACAGTCGGTTTGACGTGTTTGGTCTCGATCCGCTGTTGCAGCCACTCCTGCTGCTCGGGTTCGAGGATGTGGGTGTACTCCACCCCGATGTGGCGGCAGTAAGCGTCCCGCAGCAGGCCCAGCACGTCGCGCAGCTTCTTGTGCTCGGACCCGGCGAAGCCGTTGACCTTGAACACCCGGTCCAAGTCCCACAGGGTCAGTCCGTGGGTCAGCACATCGAGGTCGGGGTGGCTGCGAAACCTCGTCCCGTCCAGCCGCAACGGGTCGATGTCGGCCATCAGGTGCCCACGGTTGCGGTAGGCCGCGATCAGCTCCATGACGCGGGCGGTCTTGTCGACGATGGAGTCCGGGTTGTCGGTGCTCCACCGCACCGGCACGTAGGGAATGCTCAGCTCGCGGAAGATCTCGTCCCAGAAACCGTCCGACAGCAGCATCTCGTGGATCGTGCGCAGGAAGTCACCCGATTCCGCGCCCTGGATGATGCGGTGGTCATAGGTCGAGGTCAGGGTGATCAGCTTGCCGATGCCGAGTTCGGCGATGCGCTCCTCGCTGGCGCCCTGGAACTCGGCGGGGTACTCCATGGCGCCGACGCCGATGATGGCGCCCTGGCCGGCCATCAGCCGGGGCACCGAGTGCACGGTGCCGATGGTGCCGGGGTTGGTCAGCGAAATCGTCACGCCGGCAAAGTCTTCGGCGGTCAGCTTGCCGTCGCGGGCCCGGCGGACGATGTCCTCGTAGGCGGTGACGAACTGAGCGAACCGCAACTCCTCGCAACCCTTGATGCCGGCCACCACGAGGGAGCGTTTGCCGTCCTTGCCCTGCAGGTCGATCGCCAGGCCCAGGTTGGTGTGGGCGGGCGTGACGGCATTGGGTTTGCCGTCCACCTCGGCGTAGTGCCGGTTCATGTTGGGGAACCGCTTGATCGCCTGCGTCAGCGCGTAGCCCAAAAGGTGGGTGAAGGAGATCTTGCCGCCGCGGGTGCGCTTGAGGTGGTTGTTGATGACGATGCGGTTGTCGATGAGCAGCTTGGCCGGAATCGCCCGCACGCTGGTCGCCGTCGGCACCTCCAGGGAGGCGGCCATGTTCTTGACCACGGCCGCGGCGGCGCCGCGCAGCACCTGCGCCTGATCACCCTCGGCCGCGGGAGCGGCGGCGGCCTTGGCCGGTGGTTTGGCCGACGGTGCGGCACCGGCGCCATTGCCGGCCGCGGCGGGGGTTTCGGTGCTGTTCGCCGGCGGCGCGGCTTTTGCCGCCGGGGCGGGTGCGGCCGGCGGCGTGTCGGCGGTCTCCGGGGCGCTCGCGGGCGCGGCGGTGGTCGGCCCGGGGTTGTAGTCGACGAGGAAGTCGTGCCAGCTCGGGTCCACCGACGAGGGGTCCTCGCGGAACTTGCGGTACATCTCTTCGACCAGCCATTCGTTCTGCCCGAATGGCGATATGTTGCTCACGGCCGTTTCTCGCCTCAATCCTTTTGTCCTGCAGTCCGTGTGGTCGCTATCCCACGGCGGCTGCAACGTGTTGCGCCCCGGCTGGCGAGGCGCCTCACGGCGCTGGTCCTCACCGTTTCCGCCTCATAAAGGCTAACCTCTCCGCGCCGATTCGCCAGACGGACCGGGTAGGCCCGCCAAACCCGCTCCCGACCGGCTTTCAGCCCGTCCCGGAGATCGGTGGCACCACGTGCAGGGTGCGTGGCCAGCGCGCCGGCGGGGGGCCGAAAGCCTGGTGGGCGTTGCGGACGATCTTCTTGCCCGCGAGGTAGTTGCCGACGGCCCCGACGACGATCCCGATGCCCACCGGCAGCAGCTTGCCGAACACCAGTGCGCTGTGCCGCACGGTGTACCGCTTCGCCCACGCCTTGAGCAGCCGCGAGTTCAGCCCCGACATCGAGGACAGCGGCAGCGCGGCCACGCTCTCGGCGATCCAGCCGCCGTTGGTGCGCGACGGACCGATCAGCGGGGCGACCGCCTGCGTGCCCTTGTCGCCGACCAGCACCGACAGCACCAGCGCACGGCGCCGCTCCCGGTGCTCGGCGGGGATGCCGTGCGCCACCGCCACCGCCAGCACGAAGAAGGCGGTGGCCTCCAGGAACGCGACGGTCTCCGCCGCGGCCGCCGACAGCGCGCTCAGCGTCCCGATGCCGGGGATGGTCGCCGCGGCCCCCACCGCGATCCCGCTGCAGGTGACCAGCGCCACGTAGCGCCGCTGCAGCTTCGTGACCACCCCGGCGGGGCTGATCCCCGGGTGGGTGTGCCGTAGCCGGGAGACGTAGGCCTCGGCCGCCGGACCCTGTATCCGCGCACTCCGCTCGATCACCTGCGCCAGCGCCCGCGCGGACGCTTTCGGCCGACCGTTGCCGGGGTGCGGTCGCTGCTCCGCGCCGGACTTGTTCGACAATCGGCTCGTAGACCTGTTCCGTCGGGCCCGCATATCGTCTCTCCTGCGAATGGCGTTCATCCCAGGCTAACGCGCCCCGGCGCCCGGCAGGGGGTCCGCGGCTGCGTGGTCCGTCACCGCACCGGGATAATGGCTCTGCACGCGGGGTGCACGGGGGTCGTGGCGATTCGGCCCGTTTGCCGGTCCTGGGGCGCACCACCGTCGAGAGTTGAACGTCGAGAGTTGAACGAGGTGGTAGATGGTGACCGCGACGTCCCCGTCGTCCCGGGGTAACCGGCGCGCGGAACCCGGTCACGACGTCGCCGCCCGCCCGTCCCGGCGCCGCCCGGGGGGAACCGGGATGTCCGCAGACCCGTGGTCGGCGCTGTGGGCGATGATGATCGGCTTCTTCATGATCATGGTCGACTCGACCATCGTCGCGATCGCCAACCCGACCATCATGGCCGACCTGCACATCGGGTACGACGCCGTGGTGTGGGTGACCAGCGCCTACCTGCTGGCTTACGCGGTGGTGTTGCTGGTGGCGGGCCGGCTGGGTGACCGGTTCGGCCCCAAGAACCTCTATCTGATCGGTCTGGTGGTGTTCACCGTCGCCTCGATGTGGTGCGGGCTGGCGGGCAGCGCGGGCATGCTGGTCGCCGCGCGCGTCGTGCAGGGCGTCGGCGCCGGGGTGCTGACCCCGCAGACCCTGTCGACGATCACCCGGATCTTCCCGGCGCACCGGCGCGGTGTGGCGGTCAGCGTGTGGGGCGCCACCGCCGGCGTCGCCAGCCTGGTGGGGCCGCTGGCCGGCGGGCTGCTGGTCGACGGGCTGGGCTGGAAATGGATCTTCTTCGTCAACGTCCCCATCGGTGTCGTCGGGCTGGCGCTGGCGGTGTGGCTGGTTCCGGCGCTGCCCACCCAGGCGCACCGCTTCGACCCGGTCGGCGTCGGGTTGTCGGGGGCGGGCATATTCCTGATCGTCTTCGCCCTGCAGCAGGGGCAGGCCGCGCACTGGCAGCCCTGGATCTGGGCGATGCTCGTCGCCGGGGTCGGGTGCATGACGGCGTTCGTCTACTGGCAGTGGGTGAACGCGCGCGAGCCGCTGATTCCGCTGGGGATCTTCGGGGACCGTGATTTCAGCCTGTGCAATGTCGGGGTGGCCGTGGTGTCCTTCGCGGCGACGGGGATGATGCTGCCGCTGACCTTCTACGCGCAGGCGGTCTGCGGGCTGTCGCCGATGCGCTCGGCGCTGCTGATCGCGCCCTTGGCCGTCTGCAGCGGGGTGTTCGCCCCGTTCGTCGGCCGGATCGTCGACCGCTGCCACCCGCAGCCGGTGCTGGGGTTCGGCTTCTCGATGCTGGCGATCGCGCTGACGTGGCTGTCCTTCGAGATGGCCCCGTCGACGCCGATCTGGCGGCTGGTGTTGCCGTTGGCCGCGGTGGGTGTGGGGATGGCGTTCGTGTGGTCGCCGCTGACGGCCACCGCGACCCGCAACCTGCCGCCGCATCTGGCCGGTGCGGGCTCCGCGGTGTACAACGCGGTCCGCCAGCTGGGCGCGGTGCTCGGCAGTGCCGGCATGGCCGCATTCATGACGTGGCGGATCGGCGCGGAGATGCCGCCGGGGCCCCCGACGCGGTCGGGGGCCGGGGACGGCGGTATTTCGCTGCTGCTGCCCGAGTTTGTGCGCGCGCCGTTTTCGGCGGCCATGTCGCAGTCGGTGCTGCTGCCTGCGTTCGTCGGATTGCTCGGGATCGTCGCCGCCCTGTTCCTCGTCGGTTTCCCGGTCGGTTTCCCGCCGTGGGCGACCGGCGACTTGATGCCCGCCGTGGCCGACGACGACGCCTACGACGACGACGCCTACGACGACGACGCCTACGACGACGACGCCTACGACGACGACGCCTACGTCGAGTTCATCCTGCTCCGCGAACCGGGCGCCGAAGCGCCGCCTCCCGCGACGGCCCGTCAGCACACGGGCGACAGCGGGCGGGTCCTGCACGCACGCCCGGCGCCCGCACGGCGCGGCGCGCTCGACCCCCCGGTTCCACGGGCCCAGCCGATCGGCCTCACCCACAATGGCTCGCCTTCGGGTTCTCATCGGGGTCCTCGCGCCGCCGCCGGTCGGCGCCCGCGTCCGATCACCGAGGTCTCCTCGGCACGGCACCTGAACGGGTCCGCGCGCCGTCCCCTCGCCGAGGGCGAGGCGTCGCGGGGCCGGCATCACCGGCCCGATCCCGACGATCACACCGGCTACGGCCGGCCCTCGTCCGACGGGTAGGGCTCGGCGGTCAGCGCCGGGAAAGCGCCCAGGTCGGTCACGCCGTACCCGATGCTGCCGTCGGTGACGAACACGGCAGTCGCTGTCGGTGCGAGGTCTGGCGCCGACGGGGTTTCGCGCGGCCGGCCGCCGGGCTTCCGTGTCAGCGCCGCGCCCTCGAACGTCCCACCGACCGGCCAGGCGGTACCTTCAGCAGCATGATCACCGGGGCGTTCCTCGCTGAGGCGGCTTCCGTAGTGGACAACAAACTTACTGTGACGGGCGGTGTGCTGTCCGGGTACGCCGTGGGGGCCGACCGGTTGGCCAAGTTCGTGCTGGTGGTATTGACGCAGGCCGAAACAGACTCCCCGGAGCGCGTTATTCGGGTGGAGATCCGGCCTCCGACCGATGACGAGCCGTTGACCGTCGAGCACGAACTGCCCGAGGCCGCGGCCGGCGGGGAAATCGGGTTCGCCTTCTTCGACATCGAGGTACGCCTGCCGTCGAACGGCCGCTGGGTCATTCTGGTGACGGGCGGTGCCGGGGCATTCTCACTTCCGTTGCAGGTAACTGGCTGACACGCGCCTTCCGTAGGCGTGTTCGCGCACGGCGGGAGAAGAGCCGTCCGACCGTGCCCGGCGGTGTGGCCGGCCGCGGTGGGAATGCACCGGACGCGCAGCAGGTCCGCGGCCCCGCGCGGCGGCCGGTCACCGCCGCCGGCGTGTCGTCTCGCCGCCGGCCAGGGCGGTTCGCGGCCGTTTTCGCAGGTCGTTTCCGGCCGCAAATCCGATCCGGTGGAGTTGGCCGAAACGTGTTTGGAAACGCGCCGGGGACGGATAGCGTCCCGCGCCAAGTCTCCCACGACCGCCGGAGGCGCCGGCGGCAACAGCGGCGGCCACGGCGCCTCCGGCGGCACCCACGGCACCGCCGGCTCACCCGGCCGGAACGGCGGGTCCGGCAGCCAAACCCAGCAGATCGGCGATGGTCGCCGTTTCCGGGTCCGGCGACAGCGTCCGCATCGCGGCGTGATCCCGTGCGGCGCATGCCCGGGCGGTGCGCACCGCGGCCGGACACCGGCGCCGTCGCCGCCGGGCTCAGCCGCTGGCCGTGCGGTGATCTGCACCGCGGTGCCCGTCCCAGGCAACCGCGCCGGGGGTTGCGGCCTCGACGCCGCACGGGGCCGCCGTCGCCTGGTCTGCGACGCGTCGAAGCCGCTGAGCCGGGCTTCACCCGGCCCACGCGGTCGGTCCGCCCGGTGTCTTTCGGAGACGGCGTGCACAACGTCGGCCCACCCCGTCGACCAGCATCGGGGTCCTCGGGGCCTCAGCGCCTCGGACCGTTCCCGATCAACTCGACCCCGTTGCCGTTCCAAGGGAACTGCACGTCGGTGTGGAGGCGTTTGATGCCGCCGGGATAGGTCAATGCCACCGTGTCCCCGGTGGTGTGCGTGGCGTCGATCCCGTTGAACCCGTAGTCGCGGCGAGCAGTACGGCGGCCACCGAACCGGTCAGCGGCTCCTTTCGTTATCTCAACGTCGTGTCAGTCAAAGTTTCGCGAAAAATCCGGGCCTGGTCCACGGCTAGGCCCGTTCCGTCAGCGCCAAAAACGCGCCCAGGTCGATCAGGCCCGCGGGGGTGGCGGGCAGGTACTCGGTCAGCAGCTGAGACCGCACGACGACCGCCGCGTACTGTGCCCGGCTGACCGCGACGTTGAGACGATTCCTGTTGAGCAGGAAGGAGATTCCGCGGGGCACCACGTCGACCGACGAGGCCGTCATTGACACGAAGACCACCGGCGCCTGTCCGCCCTGGAACTTGTCGACGGTCCCCACCCGCACCTCGCCGAGCCCGGCACGGGCCAGCCACCGGCGCAGCAGCGCCACCTGGGCGTTGTAGGGTGCCAGCACCAGCACGTCGGCCGCGGACAACGGCCGGGTGCCGTGCTCGTCGGTCCACGACGCGCCGAGCAGGCGGGCGATCTCGGCGGCGATCGCGTCGGCCTCCTCGGGACTTTCGGTCGAATTGCCATGGTGGGCAACGGAAAGCACGCGCACTCCCGGTGGGCATCCGGCGAGCCGGCGGGCGCCGGTCACCTGGGCGTGGGAGTGCAGCCTGCCCTCGTAGGACAGCGCGGAGACCGCGGCGCACACCGCCGGGTGCATCCGGTAGGAACGGTCCAGAAAGTAGCCGCGCTCGTCGGGCAGCGTGCGGCGGCCGTCGACCAGCCAGTCCAGCGCGGAGGTGTCCACCGGCTCGGGATGGGTGCCCTGGCTGACCTGCGGCAGCTGCTGGGGATCGCCGAGCAGCAGCAGACTGGCGGCGGCCGGTGCCACGGCAACGGTGTTGGCCAGACAGAACTGGCCCGCCTCGTCGATGACCAGCAGATCGAGGGCGCCCGGCGCTATCCGGTTGGGGTTGGCGAAGTCCCACGACGTGCCGCCGATCACGCATCCCGGCGTGTCGGCGACGAATGCGGGGTAGTGGGCGGTGTCGATCTGCTGCCAGCGCGCGGCGCGCTCGTGCCGCTTTTTCGCGACGCGCCCCGGATCCAGCCGCCCGGCATCGATCACGCAGTCCAGCAGGTTCTCCACCGCGGCGTGCGACTGGGCGACCACGCCGACGCGCCAGCCGTGCTCGGTGACCAGTTGCCCGATCACCCGGGCGGCGGTGTGCGTCTTGCCGGTTCCGGGCGGCCCGTGCACCGCCAGGTACGAGGAGTCGAGGTCCAGCACGGCGGCGGTGATGTCGGCGGCGGTGTCGGCGCTGCGAAGCAACGGCCCGCCGCCGCGGGTGCGCGGCGCGCGGCGCAGCAGGACGTCGACGATGGCGCTGCGCGGCAGGTGCGGCAATCCGGCGGCCACCGCGGCGGCGGTCGATTCGATCGACTCCCGCAGCGCCGTGGTGGGAATCGGCGGACCGGGGGTGAGCGCGAACGGGAGCTGGTGGAACACGCTGCCGTCACCACCGGTTCGTTCGAGGATGACCACTTCGGTGGGCGCCGCCGGATCGTCGACCTCGACGACCTCGGCGCGGCCGGCGCCCCGGCGGTCGGGGTCGTCGCTCATGCCCGGCGGGGCCGGCGGCTCGTAGAGGGCGAACACGCTGGGCATCAGGTCACCGCGTGCCAGTTGGCCGCGCAGCCTGACCCGCCGCTGCGGCTTACGGGCGCGGGGCGGCGTGTTCCAGTCGACGCTGACCCACGCCCGCTCGGCGACGAACACGTCGCCGGTGTCCGACCACTCGTCCACCGGGAAGTTGAGCCGGTCGAAATGCGCCCACCAGAACGGCTTGTCCTCGCGCCGGTGGTAGCCGCGCGCCGCCGCCAGCAGCGCCACCGCCATCTGCTCCGGGGTGCGCTGTCCGCCGGCGCTGTCACCGGCGAACCTCGCCAGCGTCTGCGCCAGCTCGTCCCGGTCTTCGACGGTGTTGCCGTCGCGCACGGGCTGCGCGCCGAGGGGGACGACGCCGCATTCCAGGGCGCGCAGCACGAGCCAGTTGCGCAGTTCGCGGGTCGAGCGGCAGTCGTAGTGGTTGTAGTCCTCGATCTCCCTGAGCACCGCCGCCGCCTCGTCGGAGCGTCCGGCGGCGCGCAGCTCGCAGTGGCGGGCGTAGGAGACGATGGAGGCGGTGGCCGTGGTGACGTCGCCGGCGCGCAGCCGCGCGCCCATGTAGAGCGGCTCGAGCGCCTTGAGGCTGAACGACTCCGCGCCCACCCGAATACTCTCGCGCACCAGGGGATACAGGTCGACCAGCGTCCCGCTGCGCAGCAGTTCGTCAACCTCGTCCTCGCCCGTCCCGTAGCGTCCGGCGAGCCGCAGCAGCGCGGTCTTCTCGTAGGGCGCGTAGTGGTAGACGTGCATGTGGGGATGGCGCCTGCGGCGCCTGGCCACCATCGCCAGGAAATCCTTGAGCGCGCTGCGCTCCTCGACGCGGTCGTGCGCCCACAGCGGCCTGAAGTCGCCCCCCGCTTCCAGGACGCCGAACAGATACTCCAGGCCCCACTCGTGGCCGTTGGCGGTCCACAGCGGGTCGCCCTCGAAGTCGAAGAACAGGTCACCCGGGTCCGGGTCGGGCAGCAACGCCAACGGCCGGGGGTCGACGATCTCGACCTGCGGGACGCCGGTCACCCGTTGGCGGACCTGCAGCGCGGCCTGCGCGGCGAGCCTGCCGACGACGCCGGGCGCCAGCTCCGGCACCGGGCCGGCGTGGCCGGCCAGCTGGGCGACCGTGGTGATCCCGGCATCGACGAGCTTGTCCCGCTGGCCCACCCGCATGCCGGCCACCAGCAGCAGATCGTCGGTGGCGCGCAGCTGTTCGGCGCACACCGGGCACCGGAAACACGCGCGCACCTGCTCGTCGTCCCAGCGCACCGCGGCGCCCGCGGCGTGGTGCTCGTCGAGCAGGCGCTGCAGCAGCGCACGCCGGGACCGGTAGACCGGCACCAGGTCGCACAGCCGGTACCGCACGACGGTCCCGTCGCCCAGCTCCAGCTCGGCCTCGGGCGCGACGGGGACGCCCGAGGCGGCCAGCGCGTCCGCGTAGGCGGCCAGCTGCAGCAGCGCGGTCACCTTGGGGGAGCGGGCCAGCTTGGTGTCGAGGACCCGGTACCGCCCGCCGTCGCGGACCAGGAAGTCCGCGAAACCGGCGAAGCGGCCGTCGAACATGGCGGCCTGGTACACCGCCGGGGCCCCGTCGGCGACGGCGCGCCGGGTCGCCTCGGCGGCGGCGCTCAGACCGGCGACGGTGTAGGCCGGACGGCCGATGACCGCGACCGCCCCGCCGAACCGCTCGCGCAGCCGGTCGAGGCGGCGCCGCTCGTGTTCGTCACCGAGGGCGGCGGTGCGGTCCAGCAGGTCGTCCTCGACGTCGACGGCGGGCCCCCGGCCGAGCTTGGCGTCGAAGTCCCGCAGCAGCGCGTACTCGCACCGGGCCGCGGCCGCGAGATCCGATGCGCTGTAAACGATGTTGTCGCCGGTGACGAACACAGCAGCCACTGTAGGTGAGGCCACCGACAACCGGCCGGCACCTCAGCCCGGGCGCAGCGCCGGAAAGTCCCCGCGCCGCCGCGGCTTCGCGCAGGTCCCGATCGACGGCGTCAGCCCGGGTGCCGGCCGCTCAAGCGCCCGGTTTGTTGCCGATGAGCTCGACCCCGTTGCCGTTCCAGTGGAACCGAACCGGGGTCGCAAGGCCGTTGATGCCGCTCGGATACGTCAGGGCCACCGTGTCGCCGGTGGTCTGCGACGCGTCGATGCCGTTGAAGCCGTACGTGTCGGGCACCCCCTCCGGGATGAACTGCCCGAGATGGAACAGCACCGCCCGGGTCGCGGGACGGTCGGTGTTGGTGTTGGCCTGCAGGATCACCGCCGACAGCTGGGCGCACTGGTTGTAGTTACCGGCCAGCGGTTCCGGGTTCCAGGGCTGCGCGCTGCGCGGATCGCGGGGCAGTTCCGACACCGCCTTCGCGATCGCGGGCGAGGCCAGGTTGACCGCGCACGGGTCGGCCGGGGCCGCGCTGGTGGTGGGCGCGGCGGCCTCGGCGGGCGGGGCCGGCGGGGCCGTGATCGACGCGTTCGCGGTGGTCGACCGGCTCTGCGGGGTCTTCGCCACCGTGGAGTCCCCGGACCCGCACCCGGCCAGCGGCACCGCGGCCAACGCGGCGGCCAGGCCGGTCAGCGCTTGCGCACGCCACGGTAGCGACCACACATCGCGCACCGTACCGTCATCGCGTCCGCGGGTGTCGCAGGCGTGCCGCGCCCGGACGCGCTGTGGCCACAATCACCGGGCGGCCGCTCCGGGCATGACCGGGGCCGTTTCGCCCACTAAACTGCATGGACAATGACGCTTCCCGACAGCCCGCCCGAGGCTGCCACCCCGACCTTTGCCGACCTGCAGATCCATCCCGCTGTGGTGCAGGCGGCCGCCGACGTCGGCTACGAGTCGCCGACGGCCATCCAGGCTGCGACGATTCCGGCGCTGCTGTCGGGCTCCGACGTGGTGGGCCTGGCGCAGACGGGCACCGGCAAGACGGCGGCGTTCGCGATGCCGATCCTGTCCAAGATCGACGTGACCAGCAAGGCGACCCAGGCGCTGGTGCTGGCGCCCACCCGGGAGCTGGCCCTGCAGGTGGCCGAGGCGTTCAGCCGCTACGGGGCGCATCTGCCCCAGATCCACGTTCTGCCGATCTACGGCGGCTCGTCCTACAGCGTGCAGCTGGCCGGGCTGCGCCGCGGCGCGCAGGTGGTGGTCGGCACCCCCGGCCGGGTCATCGACCACCTCGAACGCGGGACGCTGGACCTCTCGTGCGTCGATTACCTGGTGCTCGACGAGGCCGACGAGATGCTCGCCATGGGCTTCGCCGAGGACGTCGAGCGCATCCTGTCCGAAACGCCGGAATACAAACAGGTGGCTTTGTTTTCGGCGACCATGCCGCCGGCGATCCGTAAGATCACCACCAAGTACCTGCACGACCCCTTCGAGGTCACCACCAAAGCCAAAACCGCTACCGCCGAGAACATCTCGCAGCGCTACATCCAGGTGGCCGGCCCCCGGAAAATGGACGCCCTGACCCGCATCCTCGAGGTCGAGCCGTTCGAGGCGATGATCGTGTTCGTGCGCACCAAGCAGGCCACCGAGGAGGTCGCTGAAAAGCTGCGGGCGCGTGGGTTTTCCGCGGCCGCGATCAACGGTGACATCCCGCAGGCGCAGCGCGAGCGGACCATCGCCGCGCTCAAGGACGGGAGCATCGACATCCTGGTGGCCACCGATGTGGCGGCCAGAGGCCTTGACGTCGAACGTATCTCGCACGTCCTCAACTACGACATCCCGCACGACACCGAGTCCTACGTGCACCGCATCGGGCGTACGGGGCGCGCCGGGCGCAGCGGAACCGCCCTGTTGTTCGTGTCGCCGCGCGAGCGCCACCTGCTCAAGGCGATCGAGAAGGCCACGCGGCAGACGCTCACCGAAGCCGAGCTGCCCAGCGTCGAGGACGTCAACGCGCAGCGGGTGGCGAAGTTCGCCGACTCCATCACCGACGCGCTCGGCGCCCCCGGCATCGAGCTGTTCCGTCGGCTCGTCGCGGATTACGAACGCGAGCACGACGTCCCGATGGCCGACATCGCCGCCGCGCTGGCGCTGCAGTCCCGCGACGGCGAGGCGTTCTTGATGGCGCCCGAGCCCCCACCCGAGCAGCGCCGCGAGCGCCGCGAGCAGTCCGAGAAGCCCAGGCACATGCGCGCCTTCAGCACGTACCGGATCTCCGTGGGCAAGCGGCACAAGATCGGTCCCGGCGCGATCGTCGGCGCCATCGCCAACGAGGGCGGCCTGCATCGCAGCGATTTCGGTCACATCTCGATAGGACCGGACTTCTCGCTGGTGGAGCTGCCGGCCAAGCTGCCCAAATCGACGCTGAAAAAGCTTGAGCACACCCGCATCTCGGGCGTGCTCATCGACCTGCGGCCGGAAAGGCCGTCCGGCAGGGCCCCCGAGAAAGCCCGCCACGACGGTGGCGGGCCCCGCAGAAAACCCGCCCGATGACCCTGTCCGAGGAGATCGAACAGGGCGGGCTCGAACAGGTCTCACACGTGGACCGGGTCGCCTCGCTGACCGGCATCCGCGCCGTGGCCGCCCTGCTGGTCGTCGGCACCCACGCGGCCTACACCACCGGCAAGTACACCCACGGCTACTGGGGGCTGGTCGGCGCGCGGATGGAGATCGGCGTCCCGATCTTCTTCGTGCTCTCGGGCTTCCTGCTGTTTCGCCCCTGGGTGAAATCGGCCGCCACGGGCGGCCCGCCGCCCTCGCTGAGTCGCTATGCGCGGCACCGGGTGCGGCGCATCATGCCCGCCTACGTGGTCACCGTGCTGTTCGCCTACGTGCTGTACCACTTCCGCACGGCCGGACCCAACCCCGGGCACAGCTGGCTGGGGCTGGCCCGCAACCTGACGCTGACGCAGATCTACTGCGACGGCTACCTGGGCAAGTACCTGCACCAGGGGCTGACGCAGATGTGGAGCCTGGCGGTGGAGGCGTCCTTCTACGTCGTGCTGCCGCTGCTGGCCTACGTGCTGGCGGTGCTCGTCTGCCGGCGCCGCTGGCAGCCGCGGCTGATGCTGGCCGCCCTGGCCGCGCTGGCGCTGATCAGCCCGGCCTGGCTGATCCTGGTGCACGCCGACCACCTGTTCCCCGACGGCGCCCGGCTGTGGCTGCCCACCTACCTGGCATGGTTCCTCGGCGGCATGGCGCTGGCCGTGCTGCAGCGCATGGGGGTGCGCGGCTACGCGTTCGTGGCGATCCCGCTGGCGACGATCTGCTACTTCATCGTCTCCACTCCCATCGCGGGCGCGCCGACGACGTCGCCGGCGTCGCTGCGCGAGGCCGTGGTCAAGACGTGCTTCTACGCGGTGATCGCCACGCTGGCGGTGACGCCGCTGGCCCTGGGTGATCACGGGTGGTACTACCGGTTGCTGGCCACCCGGCCGATGGTGTGGCTGGGCGAGATCTCCTACGAGATCTTCCTGATCCATCTGATCACGATGGAATTCGCGATGGTCTACATCGTCCGCGCGCACGTCTACACCGGCTCGATGCCGTACCTGTTCGTCGCGACCCTGGTCGTGACGATCCCGTTGGCCTGGCTGCTGCACCGATTCACCCGCGTGCGGGACTGAGCCGGGAGCGCCTGATGGCGGGTCCGCCGCTGAGACCTGGCAACCGGTCGCAGCTGAGTGACGCGATGGCCCGACGGGTGGTAGGTCCACTTCTTTGAGCCGCGCAATTTTGTGATATCCCAACGATCACAACTCATTTGGGGCCGTGGCCACGACTTCGGCCACTCGGTGATGTGGCTGGAGTTCAGGCAATCGCGGCGCAGCACCCGCACCTTTCTGGCCGTCGGGCGCGTTCGAGCACCCCGGTATCAGGACGTTGTTTGCATCGTCGGCCACCGGACCAGGATCTTGCGTCCCGGCCGCACGGGCCGACGTCGTCACCTTGCTCGTCATCTCGGAGACTCTCTCCATCCCCGCGTTCGGGTCCTGATTGCCGGAGGGCGGGTGCTTCAACCCAATTTGAAACCCAATTTGAAACCCAATTTGACAGAAAGGGTGCAAAGCCGCCCGCGTGGCGTACGCTCCTGTCTAGCTAGGACTTCTGTGTCGACCACCAGGGTGGGAGTCGGAAATGTCTTTTGTCATCGCTTCGCCCGATGCTCTGGCCGCAGCGTCCGCGAACCTCACAGACATTGGATCGGTGATCCAGGAAGCACACCTGGCTGCGGCGGGTTCGACCACGCAGATCCTCACGGCGGCCCACGATGAGATATCCGTGGCGGTCTCGGCGGTGTTCGGCAACTACGGCAAGGAGTTTCAGGCGCTGGGCGCGCGGGTCGCGGCGTTTCATGGGCAGTTCGTGCAGGCGTTGAACTCGGGCGGGTTCGGGTACGCGGCCGCGGAGGTCGCCAATTCCTCGCCGCTGCAGACGTTGGCGCACGCCGTCCCCGCGAACCTGGGCCCGGGCAACATCGGCGTTTTCAACGTCGGTGCCGGCAACACCGGCAACCTCAACCTGGGCTTTGGCAACCTCGGCAGCGTCAACTTCGGCAGCGGCAACACCGGTAACCTGAACCTGGGCTCCGGCAACCGCGGCGGCGGCAACTGGGGCTCGGGTAATTTCGGGAACAGCAACTTGGGCTTCGGCAACGGAAGCACGCTGAACAATGACACCAATTTGCCCACCCCGTCGTCGGGAAACGTCGGCTTCGGCAACCTCGGCAACTCCAACCTGGGTAGCGCCAACGTCGGCAACTTCAACATCGGATTCGGGAACAGTGGTAACAACAACGTCGGCTCGGCCAACCTCGGCAGCGACAACTTCGGCTTCGGCAACCTCGGCAACCACGACATCGGTATCGGGCTCACCGGCAATAACCAGATCGGCATCGGCGGGCTGAACTTCGGCAGCGGGAACGTGGGCTTCGGAAACTCCGGCAACTTCAACTGGGGCCTGGCCAACACCGGTGACTACAACATCGGCCTGGCCAACACGGGCAGCCACGACATCGGCATCGGGCTCACCGGAAACAATCAGACGGGTTTCGGCGGGTTCAACTCCGGTACCGGCAACACCGGCCTGTTCAACTCGGGTGTGAACAACTCCGGTTTCTTCAACTCGGGCGGCTCCGGCTTCGGTGGCGGCGGAAACTCGGGCCTGTTCAACTCGGGCACGACGAACTCGGGCATGTTCAACGCCGGCTCGTTCAACACCGGCTCGTTCAACGCCGGCTCGTTCGACACGGGTATGTTCAACGCGGGCTCCTACAACGCCGGGTTGCTCAACCCGGGCTCGTCTGACATGGGCATGGGCAACGCCGGCGCTGGGGATCTGGGCATGTTGAACGCGGGCACCTCCGACATGGGCATGTTCAACGCGGGCGCGACAAACCTGGGTATCGGCAACGCCGGTTCCTTCAACACCGGCTTCGGCAACTCCGGTAATGCCAACATGGGCTTCTTCAACTCCGGTATCCAGAACGTGGGCGGCTTCAACTCCGGCGGCACTTCTGCCTTGACGACCACCGGTCCGATCACCGAGGTGTACACCGGCAACATGGGCTTCTTCAACTCGGGCACTCTCAACACCGGTATCGGGAACTCCGGCAATATCAACACCGGCATGTTCAACGCCGGCAGCGTGAACACGGGCAGCGGCAGCGTAGTCAGCCAGCCCGGTACGGTCTCGGGCTTCGGGAACACGGGCGGCTACGAGTCGGGCTGGGACAACACCGGCACCTACAACGCGGGCGTGGGGAACTCCGGCAACTTCAATTCGGGCTACATGAATACGAATTCTTCGGGATACTTCGACGCGGGCTTCTACAACTCCGGCGACGACGTGGGCTTCAACAACTCGGGTGCCGGCGGCTTCAACGTGGGCTTCAACAACACCGGTGCCGGCGGCGGCAACGTGGGCTTCAACAACACCGGTGCCGGCGGCGGCAACGTGGGCTTCAACAACACGGGTGCCGACGGCTCCAACGTGGGCTTCGCCAACACGGGTGGCGGCGCCTCGGGTGTGGGTAACTCCGGTGTGAACGACACGGGTGTCGGGAATTCGGGCACCAACGATTCGGGTGGCTTCAACCACAGCGACAGCCAGTCCGGCTTCTTCAACTGAGCCTCGGGCGCGGCCGCTTCGCACCGGGCACCTGCGTTGGCCGGCGGTCGCAGTTAGCTTTTCGGCACCGATTCGTCGGTCGTCAGCATCGGCGCGACGAACTCCTCGATCATCGCCTTCTCGTCGGCCTCGTCGCGGCCCGGGAACATCAGCAGCGACGTGAGCACCCGCACCAGCCAGCGTGCCCGGCGCTCGACGGTGGCGGGGTCTTCGGGGCCCAGCGATTTCAGGAACGCGGCGGCCAGCGCGGTGATCACCTCGGAGCGGCCCGCGAATTCGCCGCCGATCGGGGGGCGGCTGGTCGTGAACCAGGCCGCCAGGGCGGGACTCTCGCGCACCATCCGCAACGTGGCGGTGAGGCCGGCGACCAGGCGCTCACGCGGGTCGTCGACGCCGTCGATCCGCCCGGCGATGGCACGGGCGAGCCGGCGGGTCTCGCGGTGCACGTACGCGGTGCGCAGCGCCTCGCGGTTCTCGAAGTAGCGGTACAGCGTCGCGCGGGAACACCCTGCGGCCGTGGCTATTTCGTTCATGCCTATCGAAGCGGGGTCACGCTCGGTGTAGAGCCGCTCGGCCGCGTCGAGGATGCGGTCGGCGGCCACCTCCACCCGGCGCGGGGCCAGCCAGTCGGTCATCAGTTCACCCGGATCGGCACCGACAGGGGGCGGCGCACGTAGCTGCCGCCCGACCAGACGACGGCGGACTCGTCGACCTCGAAATCGGGGCAGCGGGCCAGCAGTTCGGTGAGCGCGATGCGCGACTGCATCCGCGCGGCCGCGGCGCCCAGGCAGTGATGGGCCCCGTGGCTGAAGGTCAGGATGTTGCGCGGGCAGCGCATGACGTCGAGTTCGCCTGCGTCGGGCCCGTATTGGCGTTCGTCGCGGTTGGCCGACCCGTACAGCAGCAGCACCTTGCGGCCCGCCGGGATCGTCGCGCCGTGCAGGGTCACGTCGCGGGTGGTGGTGCGCGCCAGGCCCTGCACCGGGGAGGTCAGCCGCAGCAGTTCGTCGACCGCGTCGGGTATCAGGCCGGGCCGCGCTACCAGCAGCCGGCGTTGGTCGGGCCGCCGGTGCAGCAGCGGCATCGACCCGCCCAGCATGCCGGTCGTCGTGTCGTTGCCGCCGGTGACCATCGTGAACGTGAACGCCAGCACCGACAGGGTGCCGGCGATGTCGCCGTCCGCGCCGACCCCGGCGGCCACCAGGTGGGAGATGGTGTCGTCCCCGGGTTCGGTGCGCCGCCGCTCGATCAGCCAGGTGAAGTAGGCCATCATCGAGCCGACGGCGTCGCCGGCGCTTCCCGGTGCTCCGGCGACGCCGCCTTCCAAGCCGCCTTCGGCGGTGTTGGCCGCCACGATGGCGTCGGTCCATCCGTCGAACTGCGCGCGATCCTCCTCGGGCACGCCGAGGTAATGGGCGACCACCATCGACGGCAGCGGCTTGAACAGCGCGGCGACGATGTCGCCGCCCCCGGCGGCGCGCAACCCCTCGATGCGCTCCACCACGAATGCGCGGACTTTGGGCTCGACCGCCTCCACCTGGCGCGGCGTGAAACCGCGCGACACCAGTTTGCGGAACTCGGTGTGTGCCGGCGGATCTTGCATCACAAAGGGCGGATTATCTTGCAGCCCAATCATTTCCAGTTCGCCGTAGTTGACGGTCAGCCCCTGCGCCGAGGAGAACGTCTCGTGGTCGCGGGCCGCCGCCCAGATGTCGGCGTGCCGGGACAGCACGTAGTAGTCGTGCTGTGGTCTACCGGCCGGCACGACATGGTGCACTGGGTCGCGGTCGCGCAGCGCGCGGTATGTCGGCCACGGGTTCGACCAGGTGTCGGCGGTGGCGAGTTCGAACGTGACCGGCGCGCTGTGAGACACGTTCGCAAGCATGTCTCATTCGTACGACACCTTGCGGGCGGTGTCAAATTCGACTGTGCGCCCGGCGACGCCACACGCCGGCAACGCGTCGCCAGACGCCCACTCGGCGCCCGGAGCCGGGCGCACGAAGCTAGATCGCCACGCCGGGGTTCAGGATGCCCAACGGATCCAGCGCCGCCTTGATGCGCTGGTTCAGCGCCATCGCCTCGGGCCCGAGGTATTCGTCCAGCCACGGCCGCTTCAACCGCCCGACACCGTGTTCGCCGGTGATCGTGCCGCCCAGGCGCAGCGCCAGGTCCATGATCTCGCCGAAGGCCAGATGGGCGCGCTCGGTCATCGCGGCGTCATCGGGGTCGTAGACGATCAACGGATGGGTGTTGCCGTCGCCGGCGTGGGCGATCACCGAGATCATCAGCTCGCGATCGGCGGCGATGCGCGCGATCCCGCCGACCAGCTCGCCCAGCGCCGGAAGCGGCACCCCGACGTCCTCGAGGAGCAGCGATCCCTTGGCCTCGACCGCGGGAATGGCGAACCGGCGGGCGGCGACGAACGCCTCGCCCTCGTCCCGGTCGTCGGTCGAATACACCTCCGTGGCACCGTGTTCCGCGAACACTGCGGCCATCACCGCGGCGTCGTCGGAGCCCGCGCGTCCCCTTTCATCGGACCCGGCGACCAGCATGGCGGCCGCCCCGCGGTCCAGGTCCATACGCAGGACGTCCTCGACGGCGTTGATCGCCACCGAATCCATGAACTCCAGCATCGAGGGCCGCAGGCGCGCCGAAACCCCGAGCACCGCGTCGACCGCCGCCTGGACCGATCCGAACGACGCCACCACGATGCTCGACGTGTTCTGCGCGGGCAGCAGCCGCAGCGTCACCTCGGTGATGATGCCCAAAGTGCCCTCGCTGCCGACGAACAGCTTGGTCAGCGACAGCCCGGCGACGTCCTTGAGCCGCGGACCGCCCAGCCGCACGGCGGTGCCGTCGGCCAGCACCACCTGCATGCCCAGCACATAGTCGGTGGTCACGCCGTACTTCACACAGCACAGACCGCCGGCGTTGGTGGCGATGTTGCCGCCGATGCTGCAGATCTCGAACGACGACGGATCGGGCGGGTACCACAGGCCGTGCTCGGCGACCGCCTTCTTCACCTCCGCGTTGAACAGGCCGGGTTGACACACCGCGGTGCGGGTCACGGGATCGACGGTGATGTCGCGCATCTTCTCCGTCGACAGCACGATCCCGTTGTCCAGCGCGGTCGCCCCGCCCGACAGGCCGCTGCCCGCGCCGCGGGTCACCACGGGCACCCGGTTCGCGCCCGCCCAGCGCAGCACCGTCTGCACCTCTTCGGTGCGCCGCGGCCGGACCACCGCCAGGGGCTTGCCGGCCGACGGGTCGAAAGCCCGGTCCTGCCGGTAGCCCTCGGTCACCGCGGGATCGGTGACCACCGTCCCGTCGGGCAGGCCGGTGATCAGATCCGCCAACGCATCCGGGCTCACGGGCCGATCCTACGGCGCGCCGACCGCTGCACAGTTGAGTGATCCTGGAACAGGTCAAGTTCGGTGTTCTGACAAAGGAACTCACCGAAGTCGCGCCGAGCCAAGGGATGCCGCATCACCGTCGAGGCGGGCGACAGTGGCATCGGGCAGCCCCGGCGAAATCCGATCATCACGCGGCGACGACCGCGACATCGTAGGCGGACAGCTGGTTGTCTGCGGTCATGATCGTCAGGTCGAGCAGCTGCGCCTGAGCGACGAGGACACGGTCGAACGGATCCCGATGGTGATCGGGAAGATCAGCGGTCCTCAGGGTGTGCGCGTGGTCGACGGGCAGCGGAGACGTGCCG
This sequence comes from Mycobacterium helveticum, assembly GCF_007714205.1. Lineage (GTDB taxonomy): Bacteria > Actinomycetota > Actinomycetes > Mycobacteriales > Mycobacteriaceae > Mycobacterium > Mycobacterium helveticum. The sequence goes on from NZ_VMQU01000006.1 coordinate 85,366, forward strand.
GAGCGACGCATGCGATCAGGGATATAGGAGGCCGGTGGTTCGGGCAACGGGAGCTTGCCGAGCCGGTATTTGATTGCGATCTCCCAGGCGCTGGCGGCCGAAAAGAAAATGCCGTTGCGGACGTCGTGAACGATTGCCCGTGTTTGGTCGCACAACCGGTCGGGGTCGGACTGCAGCCAGAGCCAAACGCGGGTATCGATGAGGTAGCGCTTCACCGATAAAAGCTTTCGAGAACATCGTCCGGCAACGAAGCGTCGAAATCTTCAGGCACGGTGTACACGCCGTGGTCGATGCCCAAGCGGCGGGTGTTCTGCGAGTGGAACGGCACAAGCTTTGCAACGGGTTCACCTCCCCGGGCAATCTCGACCTCCTGCCCGCTGTCGACGAATCGCAGCAGCTCGGACAGGCGGGTCTTCGCCTCGTGGACGCCGACCCGGATCGCAGCAGACTTAGTCATGGACTTAGTTTACGCAATTGTGTTGGAAGGGGTCGCAGCATCAGTAGGCGGCGCGAGCGGCGCAGAAGTCAGATTCGCGCGGCTTGCTCACCGACGACGAATTCGAGCGACCGCCGTGCCCGCGACCACCGTGGAGACCACCAGCGGCACCGTCATCGCGGCGGCCACGATCGCCGCGTCCCCCGCTCTGTTGTGATGCTGCAACGCCAGCCAGGGGAAGGCGACGATCGAGATGCCGGTGCCCGCGGTGGCCATGAGCGTGGCGAACAGGATCAGGAATGCCGGGCCGCGGCTCGTGGGACTCATGGATATCGCGGCTGAATGTAACCCGAACCAGTGGGCCGGACCACTGCATATTCGGGTCGTTCAGTCGTTGCCAACCGGCTCAATGCACGATGTTCATGTGCTCGTCCACCCACGCACCGGCCGGCCGTTCAGCTCGCCGGTCGAACCCGGCACCGGATGGCCCGGCGATCCGGCGAACCCGCAGACCCCGGCGGCCACCGGCGCCGCGCAGGTGGCCGCGCTGGCGGCCGACGCCGACTCGATACCCGGGCTCGACGCGCTGATCAGCGTGTGCCGGGCCTGCCCGCGCCTGGTGAGCTGGCGCGAGGACGTCGCCGTCGCCAAACGCCGGGCGTTCGCCGACCAGCCGTACTGGGGACGCCCGGTGCCGGGCTGGGGTTCGCAGCGGCCCCGGCTGTTGATCGTGGGGCTGGCGCCCGCCGCGCACGGGGCCAACCGCACGGGGCGGATGTTCACCGGCGACCGGTCGGGCGATCAGCTGTACGCGGCCCTGTACCGCGCCGGTCTGGTGAACCAGCCGACCAGTGTGGACGCCGCGGACGGGCTGCGGACCAAGCACGTTCGCGTCGTCGCGCCGGTGCGCTGCGCGCCTCCGGCCAACGCCCCGACCCCGGCGGAGCGGGACACCTGCTGGCCCTGGCTGGAGGCCGAGTGGCGGCTGGTGGCCGCTCACGTCCGGGTGATCGTGGCCCTGGGCGGGTTCGGCTGGCAGGTCGCGCTGCGGCTGCCGGCCGCCGCCGGACTGCCCAAGCCGCGGTTCGGGCACGGCGTCGTCGCGGACCTGAACGCGGGCGTGCGGTTGCTCGGCTGCTACCACCCGAGCCAGCAGAACATGTTCACCGGTAGGTTGACACCGGCGATGCTCGACGACATCTTCACCGATGCAGGGAAACTGGCAGGGATCACGTGATTTTTCATGGTTAGCGTTCTGGTATCCGGCGCCGGCGTTGCGGGCACGACCGTAGCGTATTGGCTTGCCCACCAAGGCTGTTCGGTGACCGTCGTGGAGCGCTCCGCCGGGCTGCGGCCGGGCGGGCAGGCGGTCGGCGTGCGGGGCCCGGCGCTGACGGTGCTCGAACGCATGCGGTTGCGCGCCGCCGCCGACCATCTCCGGACGCGAATCCGCGGCTCGTCGGTGGTCGACCGCGACGGCATCGAGCAGTCCCGCGACACCGAGTCCGCGCCTCCCAGCCCCGACATCGAGTTGCTGCGCGACGATCTCGTCGAATTGCTGTACGAGTCAACGAAACTGAAGGCCGAATTCCTGTTCGGTGACGGCATCGCGACCATCGACGACGACGGCACCGCGGTTGAGGTGACCTTCGAAAGCGCCGATCCGCGCGCCTTCGACCTCGTCGTCGGCGCCGACGGCCTGCACTCCACCGTGCGCAGGCTGGTCTTCGGCCCCGAGGAGCAGTTCATCGAGCGATTAGGCATGTACGCGGCCATTTTCACCGTGCCCAACTTCTTGAACCTGGACCGCTGGCAGACCTGGAACTACGGCGAGTCGGGCATGGCCGGGGTCTACAGCGCGCGCGACAACAGCGAGGTCCGGGCCATGCTGGGTTTCATGGACGCCGACCTGCGGATCGACTATCGCGACACCGCGGCCCAGTTCGCCGAGCTGGAGCGGCGGATGGCCGGCGACGGCTGGGTCCGGCCGCAGCTGCTGCAGTACATGCGGACCGCGCCGGACTTCTATTTCGACGAGATGTCGCAGATCAAGATGGATCACTGGGCCAAGGGCCGGGTGGTCCTGGTGGGCGACGCCGGCTACTGCTGCTCGCCGCTGTCGGGCCAGGGAACCAGTGTGGCGCTGCTGGGCGCCTACATCCTGGCCGGGGAGCTCGCCGCCTGCGGTGGCGACTATGACAAGGGCTTCGGCAACTACCAGAAGGAGTTCGCCGACTACGTCAAGCGCAACCAGTGGCTGGTCGTCGACAACATCCCCGGCGGCGCGCCGATACCGCAGGAGGTGTTCGACCGCATCGTCAACTCGATCGCGCTCAAGGACTACTGACCGCATTTTCCGCGAGCAGACGCAAAAGCCCCCGACACGCCCGGCGTGCGGGGGCTTTTGCGTCTGCTCGCCCCCGAATGGGAACGTTCGCGGCGCCCGAAGCGTTGACGCCATCGTGCGCCTCTCCGTGCTCGACCTCGTCCCGGTGCGCACGGACCAGACGACCGCGGATGCGCTGGCGGCCACCGTCGCACTGGCGCAGGCCGCGGACCGGCTGGGGTTCACGCGCTACTGGGTCGCCGAACACCACAACATGCCGTCCGTGGGTGCCACCAGCCCGCCCGTCCTGCTCGCCTACCTGGCCGCGCAGACCTCCCGGCTGCGGCTGGGGTCGGGCGGGGTGATGCTGCCCAACCACGCGCCGCTGGCGGTGGCCGAGCAGTTCGCGTTGCTGGAAGCCGCGGCCCCGGGCCGCATCGACCTCGGCATCGGCCGCGCGCCGGGCTCCGACCCGGTGACGTCGTATGCCCTGCGCGGCACCCGCGACGACCGGGACATCGAGAACTTCTCCGACTACCTCGACGACGTGGCGGCGCTGATGAGCCCGAGCGGGGTGCGGGTGCCGCTGCGCTCCGGGGACTACATCCTCAAGGCCACCCCGGCCGCCGCGACCGAACCCCGGCTGTGGCTGCTGGGTTCGTCGACGTACTCGGCGCAGCTGGCCGCCGCCAAGGGGCTGCCGTACGTGTTCGCCCACCACTTCTCCGGCATGGGCACCGAGGAGGCGCTGGCGATCTACCGTTCCAGGTTCCGGCCCAGCGACCTGGCCGCCGAACCCGTGACGTTTTTGACCGTGAACGCCGCGGTGGCCGAAACACGCGAGGAGGCAACGGCATTGGTGTTGCCCAGCCTGCAGGTGATGGCGCGGCTGCGGACGGGCCAGGCCCTTGGGCCGGTGCCCCTCGTCGAAGAGGCCCTGGCCGCGGAGCTGACGCCGGAGCAGCAACGCATCGTCGACAGCGGGCTGCGGCGCGCCGTGGTTGGCGCGCCCGCCGAAGCCGCCGGACAGCTGCGGGCCCTTGCCGCACGGTTCGGGGTCGACGAGGTGATGGTCAATCCGGTCGCGTCGGCCCGCTGCGGCACCGATCCGGCCGCCGCACCCGCGCGGGTGACGACCCTCGAGCTGCTGGCCAAGGAGCTCTTCTAGTGGTCCGTCTCAGTTTTGGGTAACTACTTGTTCGAGTTTGGTGCGTGCGCGTTGGACTTTGGCGAGGATGGAT
>NZ_VMQU01000070.1 GCF_007714205.1 Mycobacterium helveticum
CCACAGTCAGCCATGCGCGGATCGGATGCCGAAAGGTCAGGCCTTACGCTCGATCGGTGCGGAAAACGGGGCTAGGCTCATGCCGGTGAGCGCACGCGCAGGCATCGTCGTCACCGGAACCGAGGTCCTCACCGGACGAGTCCAGGATGCAAACGGCCCCTGGATCGCCGAACGCCTTCTGGAGCTCGGCGTCGAACTGGCGCACATCACGATCTGCGGCGACCGGCCCGCCGACATCGAGGCGCAGCTGCGGTTCCTGGCGGACGAGGATATGGACCTGATCGTCACCAGCGGCGGGCTGGGGCCCACCGCCGACGACATGACCGTCGAGGTAGTGGCCCGGTTCTGCGGACGCAAGCTGCTCCTCGACGCCGAAACCGAGAACAAGATCGCCGACATCCTCAAAAGGCTGATGGCGCATTTCGATTCGGACAGCTTCGACGCGGTGCGCGCCGCCAACCGCAAACAGGCCATGATCCCCGAGGGCGCACAGATCCTCGACCCGGTGGGCACCGCCCCGGGTGTGGTGGTTCCGGGCAAGCCGACGGTCATCGTGCTTCCGGGCCCCCCGCGCGAGCTGCAGCCGATGTGGCTCAGGGCCATCGAGACCGCCGCGGCACAGCAGGCGATCGCGGGACGCACCAGCTACCGGCAGGAGACCATCCGCATGTTCGGGCTGCCCGAGTCGAGGCTGGCCGAGACGCTGCGCAGCGCCGAAGAAGCCGTCCCCGGTTTCGGCCGACTCGAGATCACCACCTGCCTGCGACGCGGGGAGATCGAGATGGTCACCCGCTTCGAACCGGATGCCGGGGATGCGTACGCGGAGCTGACCCGACTGCTCCGCGCCGAGCACGGTGACCAGCTCTACTCCGAGGACGGGTCCACCGTGGACGATCAGGTCGCCCGGCTGCTGACCGGCCGCCGGATCGCGACCGCGGAATCCTGCACGGCGGGGCTGCTGGCGGCGCGGCTGACCGACCGGCCCGGCTCGTCCGACTACGTGATGGGCGGCGTGGCGAGCTACTCCAACGAGGCGAAAGCGAACCTGTTAGACGTCGACCCGACCCTGATCGCAGAACACGGGGCGGTGTCCGAGCCGGTCGCCGAGGCGATGGCACGCGGTGCGCTGGGTCGCTTCGGCGCCGACACTGCCGTCGCGATCACCGGGATCGCCGGCCCGGGCGGGGGGACCGAGCAGAAGCCCGTCGGGACGGTGTGTTTCACCGTGATGCTCGCCGACGGCCGGACAGACACCCGCACGCTGCGGCTACCCGGCAACCGATCCGACATCCGCGACCGCTCGACGACGGTGGCCATGCACCTGTTGCGGCGCGCGCTGGGCGACGCAGCAGCCGGTTAGTCACGCTTCCGTTCGGACAACAGCACTTTCGGCGGTGCCGAAGCGGATTCCGGTGGCGTCCTTGCCGATCAGCGTCAGCACCGTGACGGCCAACAGCACCGGCACGATCGTCGCCGCCAACGCAAAGGGATAGCCGTGCGACTCGGCCAGGTGCTCCTGAATCGGCAAGTTGAACGCCGCCAGCAGGTTGCCGAGTTGGTAGGTCACCCCGGGGTAGAGGCCGCGGATGGCGTCGGGCGACAGCTCGGTCAGATGCGCCGGGATCACCCCCCACGCGCCCTGCACGCAGAGCTGCATCAGGAACGAGCCGAGACACAGCATGGCCGCGGTGCGCGAGTAGGCGAACAGCGGCACGATCGGCAGCCCCAGCAGCGCGCAGAACACCACGGTGTGGCGGCGGCTGAACCGCTGGGAGAGCGTGCCGAAGACCAGCCCCCCGACGATGGCGCCGACGTTGTAGACCACCGCGATCCACTTGACGGTCACGCTGGACAGACCGGCGCCGTGGTTGGCCGTCGCACCCAGGAACGTGGGGTAGACGTCCTGGGTGCCGTGACTCATGTAGTTGAAGGCGGTCATCAGCAGCACCAGGTAGATGAACCGGCGGATGATCGTCTTCTTTCGCAGCACGTCGCGGATCTTGGTGCTGGTGAGCCGCAGCCGGTCCTGGGTGGCCTCCCAAACCTCGGACTCCTCGACCCGATACCGCACGATCAGACTGACCAGGGCCGGGACGATGCTCAGGGCGAACAGCCAGCGCCACGACAGGCCCAGCAGGTTCATCACCACCAGCGAGGCCAGGCTGGCCAGCAGGTAGCCGAACGCGTAGCCCTCCTGCAGCAGCCCGGAGAAGAAGCCGCGCCGTTCGCTGGGCACCTTCTCCATCGCGAGCGCGGCGCCCAGCCCCCATTCGCCGCCCATCCCGATGCCATAGAACAGGCGCAGGATCACCAGCACGGTGAAGTTGGGCGCGAACGCACACAAAAACCCGACCACGGAGTAGAACACCACGTCCACCATCAGCGGGAGCCGGCGGCCGACCCGGTCGGCCCAGAGCCCGAACAACAACGCGCCCACGGGCCGCATGACCAGGGTGGCCGTCGTGACGAACGCGACCTCGGCCTTGCTGCGGTGGAACGTGATCGCGATGTCGGTGTAGACGAACACCACGATGAAGTAGTCGAAGGCGTCCATGGTCCACCCCAGCCACGCCGCGACGAACGAGTTCCGCTGGTCGCGGGTGATCTTCTCCCGAGCACGTTGTGCCGTCACGTGAGCATCGTGCAGTACCGGGCGCAGCGGCGCGGGGGTATGTTGCGGATGCATGCGGATCATCGACGCCGACGGGCATGTCGTCGAGAACTCGTCGCTGGCGACCGAAGCGATGCAGCGCTGGCCGCAGTACGTCAAGCCCAGCGCCGACGGGAGCCGGTTGACGTTCGAGGGCCGCAGCTACCCCGAGGATCAGGGCACGGGCGCGGGCTGTCCGCCCCGGCACGGGATCAGCACGGCGCCCGGCATCAATTGCCGTTCGGCCGAGGGCGTTCTGGGTGATGCCGACCGCGACCACATCGACACGATGGTGCTCTACCCGAGCCTCGGATTGTGCGCGCCCAGCCTCGAGGACCCCGAGTTCGCCGCCGGGTTCTGCCGGCTCTACAACCAGTGGATCGCGGACTACTGCGCCTCGTCGGGCGGCCGGTTGCGCGGCGTCGGCGTCACCCCGATCGAGCACGGCCGGGTGGCCGTCGACGTCATGACCGAGGCCAAAGCCCTCGGGCTGGTGGCGACCCTCGTCCCGCCGGCCCTCAAGACGCGCAACCTCGACCATCCCGACCTCGATCCGTTCTACGCCGCCGCCGTCGACCTGGAGATGCCGCTCGGCATCCACGGCGCACCCGGCGTACACCTGCCGAAGATCGGCGTCGACCGCTTCACCAACTACATCCAGGTGCACTGCGTCAGCTTCCCGTTCGACCAGATGACCGCGATGACCGCGCTGGTGTCGGGAGGTGTCTTCGAGCGGCACCCCCGGCTGCGGGTGGCCTTCCTCGAGGCCGGAGCCGGCTGGGTCCCCTTCTTCATCGATCGCCTGCACGAGCACTACGAGAAGCGGGGCGACTGGGTCGAACGCGGGTGGCGCCGTGCCCCGCACGAGTATGTGGCCGCGGGCAACATCTGGGTGACCTGTGAGCCGGAGGAGCCGATCCTGCCCGGCGTGATCGACGTGCTGAGCGCCGACTTCATCATGTTCGCCAGCGACTACCCGCACTGGGACAGCGAATGGCCGGAAAGCACCAAGCCCCTGCGCACCCGCGCCGACATCAGCGAAGAGGCGCGAGCAAAGATCGGCGGGCGCAACGCGCAGCGTTTCTACAACCTGACCCGAACCGGCTGACGCCGAGCAAACTCGGTGGCAGGATCGTGCGACATGGGTGCTTTTCTGCTTCGCGCGGCATTGACCGGATTCGCACTGTGGTTGGTCACCCAGTTCATCCACGGGATCCGATTCGTCGGCGGCCATAGCACACTGCAGACGGTCGGCATCGTCTTCGTCGTGGCCGTGATCTTCGGTCTCGTCAACGCCTTCATCAAGCCGATCGTCCAGATCTTGTCGATCCCCCTCTACATCCTGACGCTCGGCCTCATCCACATCGTGATCAACGCGCTGATGCTGTGGATCACCGCGTGGATCACCAGGCACACCACGCACTGGGGACTGCAGATCGACCACTTCTGGTGGACGGCGATCTGGGCGGCCATCGTGCTGTCCCTCGTCAGCTGGGTGCTGTCGCTGGTGATCCGTGACGTCAACAGTCGCCGCGGCTGAGCTCACCGGCCTCGACGAGGCGCACCACGTCGCGCGCGCAACCCCAGGACAGGGTCACGCCGTTGCTGCTGTGCCCGTAGTTGTGGACCAGGCGCGCCCGTCCCAGCGGTTCGGCCTCCACTCGCACCGACGGCCGGTCCGGACGCAGCCCGGTGATCGTTCCGATCACGTCGGCTTCTCGGAGTCGCGGCTCGATCCGCCTGCACCGCTGCAGGATTCGCTCGCTCACCGCGGGATCGGCGGTGGTGTCCCAACGGCCGGGAATGCTGATGCCACCGCAGACCACGCGCTGTGGGTGCGGGAAGAAGCAGGTCCATTCCGGACCACCGTCGACCTCCAGGAAGAGTTGCCGCAGGCCGGGATTCGTCAGCACGACGTGCTGTCCGAACAGCGGGCGCACCGTGTCGTCGCCCGCGAGGCCCCCGGCGCCGAGGCCGGCGCAGTTGACCACGATGGGCGCTGTGTCGGCGACCTCGGCGAGTGACCCGACCGGACGCGCCTCGATCTCGCATCCGGCGGCCGCCAGCCGCCGCACCAGGTAATCGAGGTAGTGCGGCATATCGATCATCGGCATGGTGGCGCGAAACGCGATGTCGTAGCCGTCGGGGATGTCGGCGGGCCCGACGGGCCGCAGGTCGGGGATCAAGGCGGCCGCCGACGACATCGCGTCGCTCAGGTCACCGGCCGCCAGCGCCGGCGCCATCCGCACCCCCGTGTCCGGGTCCGCGGCCAGGTCGCGGAACACCCGCAGGGAATGTGCGGTCCACGCCAGCGCCTCGGTGGCGCGTGTGGCCGGCCGCGGGGGAGCCCACACCGCACCCGCTACCGCCGACGTCGTCTGCTGCGGCATCGCGGTCGCCCACACCCGCACCGGCCAGCCCGCTTCGGCCAGACAGATGGCCGACGTCAGCCCGCTGACACCGGCGCCGACCACGACGATCTGCTGGGCGGTGGCCACGGCGGCGGCGACTTACGGGTGGGGCCCGTTCGCGCCGAGCAACCCGTTGAGGATGCCCAACTGGGCGCCCGCGATTTGCGGTGGCACCTCCCCGGGCGGATTGGCGTCCGGAGTCAGTTGCCAGGGCTGGCAGCCGCTGGTCTTGAACGACTTGTCAGTGGCGTCGATGCGGACCACCTGCGGCTTTTTCGTCAGGGCGTTGTCGAGGAGGTTCCCGTCGGGGTTGCCCAGCCGCTTCCAGTAGCACGCACCGTCCCCGACCGGGCCGCCCGAGCTGTAGATGCCCGGCACGATGTCGGAGCCCACCGCGTAGGTGCCGTCCTTGTCGATGGTCGTCTTCGGTGCGGGCGGCGGCGCCGGCTCCGGGTCGGCGCCGGCAACGCCGGCACCCGCAACCCAGCCCGCGAGCAGCAACCCGGCTGCGCCGAACGGTGCCGCGATCGCCGCCTTCGATTTCGGCCTCATAGCAGAGCAGCTTACCGGCGCGAGCGACCGGGTGGCATCCCTCGGTACGCCACCCTCGCCCCAGACGCACGGCGCCCCGCCAGCCGGGGCGGCTCGCGGGGCGCCGTGCGATCAATCAGCGCAGGTCGTAGCGGTCCAGGTTCATCACCTTGTCCCACGCCGCGACGAAGTCCCGCACGAACTTCTGCTGCCCGTCCGCGGCGCCGTAGACCTCGGCCAGGGCGCGCAGCTCCGAGTTGGAGCCGAAGACCAGATCGGCCGCGGTCGCCGTCCACTTGAGTTCACCGCTCGCGCGGTCGCGTCCCTCGTAGACGTTCTCGGCCGACTCCGAAACCTTCCACTCGTAGCTCATGTCGAGCAGGTTCACGAAGAAGTCGTTGGTCAGCATCCCCGGCCGGTCGGTGAACACACCGTGCTTGGACTGCCCGACGTTGGCGCCCAGGGCTCGCATGCCCCCGACGAGCACCGTCATCTCCGGCGGCGTCAACGTCAACATGAAGGCCCGGTCGACCAACAGGTGCTCCGGCGAGAGCTTCTCGCCGGTCCGGTGGTAGTTGCGGAAGCCGTCGGCCCGCGGCTCGAGCACCGCGAACGACTCGGCATCGGTCTGCTCCGCAGAGGCGTCGGTGCGGCCCGGCGCAAATGGCACCGTGACGTCCTCGCCGGCCTTCTTGGCCGCCTGCTCGACCGCCGCACAGCCGCCCAGGACGATCAGGTCGGCCAGCGAGACCTTCTTCCCACCCGACGCCGAGGAGTTGAAATCCTGCTGGACGCGCTCGAGGGCCTGCAGCACCCCGGCCAACCGCGCCGGCTCATTGACCTCCCAATCCTTCTGTGGCGCAAGGCGTATGCGTGCCCCGTTGGCCCCACCGCGCTTGTCGGTGCCGCGGAAGCTGGCCGCTGAGGACCACGCGGTGAAGACCAGCTCGGAAATCGAGGGCCCCGAATCGAGGACCTTGGCCTTGAGCGCGGCGATGTCGTTCGCGTCGATCAGTGGGTGGTCGACCGCGGGGACCGGGTCCTGCCACAGCTGCGGCTCGGGAATCCACGGCCCCAGGTAGCGCGAGACCGGTCCCATGTCGCGGTGCAGCAGCTTGTACCAGGCCTTGCCGAATTCCTCTTCCAGTTCTTCGGGATGGTCCAGCCAGCGCCGGGTGATCTTCTCGTAGACGGGGTCCACCCGCATCGACAGGTCGGTGGTGAGCATCGTCGGGTTGCGCGTCAACGACGGGTCTTCGGGGTCGGGAATGGTGCCGGCGCCGGCGCCGTCCTTGGGCGTCCACTGCCAGCAGTCCGCCGGGCTCTTGGTCAGTTCCCATTCGTAGCCGTACAGGAGTTCCACGAAGCTGTTGTCCCACTTCGTCGGGGTGGGCGTCCACACGACCTCCAGGCCGCTGCCCATCGTGTCGCGGCCCATGCCCGAGCCGAACGAGCTCTTCCACCCGATTCCCTGCTGCTCGATCGGACACCCCTCGGGCTCCGGGCCGACAAGGTCGGACCGGCCGGCCCCGTGACACTTGCCGACCGTGTGACCGCCGACGATCAGCGCCGCGGTCTCCACATCGTTCATCGCCATGCGGGCGAACGTCTCGCGGATGTCCTTGGCCGCCGCCAGCGGATCCGGTTGCCCGTTGGGGCCCTCCGGGTTCACGTAGATGAGTCCCATCTGGGTGGCGCCGAACGGGTTGGCCAGGTCGCGGTCGCCGCTGTAGCGCTCGTCGCCGAGCCAGGTGTCCTCCGAGCCCCAGTAGACGTCGTCGGGCTCCCAGATGTCCTCGCGACCGAACCCGAAGCCGAAGGTCTTGAAGCCCATCGCCTCGTAGGCGCAGTTGCCGGCGAAGATGATCAGGTCGGCCCAGGAGATCTTCTGTCCGTACTTCTGTTTGACCGGCCACAGCAACCGGCGCGCCCGGTCGAGGAGCACGTTGTCGGGCCAGCTGTTCAGCGGTGCGTAGCGCTGGGCGCCCCTGCCGCCGCCGCCGCGCCCGTCGGCGATGCGATACGTGCCCGCGGCATGCCAGCTCATCCTGATGAAGAGCGGCCCGTAGTGGCCGTAGTCGGCCGGCCACCAGTCCTGGGAGTCGGTCATGACCGCGATGAGGTCCCTCTTGAGGGCCTCGACGTCGAGTGTCTTGAAGGCCTCGGCGTAGTCGAAGTCCTCGCCCATGGGGTTCGACCGCGGCGAATTCCGGCGCAACACATCCAGATCCGGCTGGTTCGGCCACCAGTCCTGGTTCCGCTGCGGTGGACGTGTGTGCGGAGTCGGGGAGGGAATGGCTGGGTTCTCGCTCTCGGACACGTCGATCCTTCCTAGGGTTGGCTGAAACGTTGCCACGATCACGGATGCGATCGCGAAGCCTCCGGTGCTGAGCAATCCGGGCATTGGCCCCAGTAGATGACCTCGGCCTCGTCGAGCCGGAATCCGTCCAGAACGCCCGTGTCACCGGCCGGGGTCAGACAGGGCGCCGCGCCGACGGCGCAGTCGATGTCGGCGATGCTGCCGCAGGACCGGCAGACGAGGTGGTGATGGTTGTCCCCGATCCGCGATTCGTAGCGCGCGACCGAACCCGACGGCTGGATCCGTCGCACCAGGCCGGCCGCGGTCAGGGCGTGCAGGGCGTCGTAAACGGTCTGGCGGGAGACCTCGGGCAACTCGGTGCGCACCGCTCCGTAGAGCGTGTCTGTGTCGGCGTGCGGGTTCGCATTCACCGCCGCCAGAACCGCGACCCGTGGGCGGGTCACCCGTAAGTCGGCCACGCGCAAGCGATTCGCGTGGTCCCACGCCGACGACACACAGACAGAATGCTCTTAGTTTCTGGAATCGGTCAAGACTCTCGGTCGATCCGATTCGCGCGCCGCGGCGGGGGCGCGGCCTCAGCTTTCTCCCCAGCTATCCCAGAAGGTGACGTTTCCCGCGGGAGGCCTTGCCGCAGGCCGGAATTCGGTGCCGACCGTGTAAGCCACGGGGAACAGCGCGGCCTGGGTGACCACGGCCGGGATGCCGAGCAGTTCGGCGACCTGTCGTTCCTGGGCCAGATGCATCGTCGTCCACACCGATCCCAACCCGCGTGACCGCAGGGCGAGCAGGAAGCTCCAGCCGGCCGGAATGATCGACGTCCACGCCGAGGCGGCCGTCAGCAGGTCGCTGGCGTCGAAGCGCCGCTGCAGGCACGGGATGACGTGCACGGGAACCTGCGCCAGGATCTCGGTCAGACTCAGCGCCCTGCGGTAGACCCGCCGCGTCTGCGGATCGGACGCGGTCGCGACGGCCTGCGCGAGGTACTCGGCGCCGATGCTGCGGTATGTCTCGGCGATCGCGGCGCGTTTGGCGGCGTCGGTGATCACCAGCCAACGCCAGTCCTGCGCATTGCTTGCCGTGGGCGCCTGCATCGCCAGCCGGACGCAGTCGAGGATGACGTCCCGGCCGACCGGCCGGTTCAGATCGACGCGTTTGCGCACTGCGCGGGTGGGGGTCAGCACTTTGTCGACCGAAGCGATGTCCATGGCGTCCTTCCCGCCGGGCGGTCGGCGAGTTCCTGCCCGGCGCAGACCGTTACCACGCCGAGCAAACCAGATGCCCGGCCCGGCTGTCTAGGTCTCTTGCCGGCCGGGTGTCGCCCGGTTCAGGATCCGTGCGGCGTCGTGGACCATTTCGCCGATGATGTCGGCGGCCGGGCGCACGGCGCGGATGCGGCCTATCGCCTCGCCGACCAGCACGGTGACGACGTCGAAATCCTCCGTCTCGAGCGCCTTCTGGAAGGTGCTCACCATCTCCGGTAGTCGCTGCAGCAGTTGCGCCTCGTTGCCGTGCCATGCCCGAACGAACGTGTTTGCGACCAGCCGCGCGTCGTATCCTTCCGGCCAATCCTGCTGGCGCACAAGGTCGTAAACCCGGGTACGGATGGTCTCGTCGCCGCTTGCGGCCATGCCCCGGCGGTGGGCTCGCGACGACACCAACGCCTCGGTGGCCGCCCAGAACCGGGTGCCGACGAGCGCGCCGTCCGCACCGAGCGCCAGCGCCGCCGCCAACCCGCGCCCGTCGGCGACACCGCCGGCGGCCACCACCGGCGTCGCGGGGGAGCGTTCGGCGGCCAGGTCGACCACGTCGGGCACCAGCGTGAACGTGCAGCGCACGCTTTTTCCGTGCCCGCCCGCCTCGCCGCCCTGGGCCACCAGAACGTCCGCGCCGATGTCCAGGGCCCGGCGGGCCTGCTCGAGGTCCTGCACCTGGGCGGTGAGCGGGACGCCGGCGGCGCGGATGCGGTCGGCGAACGGACGCGGGTCGCCGAAGGACACCATGACGGTCGCCGGTTGTGCCTCCAGCGCCAGGTCGAGTACCGCGGGATCGCGGGTCAGGCTCCAGGTGATGAACCCGTATCCCACGCGCGCACCGCCGGTCTTGCCGATCTCGGTTCGCAGCCAGTCGGCCTCGCCGTACCCGCCGCCGACCAGGCCCAGGCCGCCTGCCCCGGTCACCGCCGCCGCAAGCCGTCCCCCGGCAACCCGGGCCATCGGCGCCAGCAGGATGGGGTGTTCGATGCCGAAGAACCGGGTGAGCCGTGTGTGTAATGGCATGGCGATCTCCTCCGTCGGGGCGACTTCTACAACCGCCGCCAGGCCCCCGGCAATCCCGGGCCGCCGGCGTCAGGCCAGCGGCGCCAAACCGGAGCGCACCAGGTCCAGGCTCGCGGCCGCGACGTCGCCGAGGTCGCCGGTGCAGCCGTGGCGGCCCCAGTTCTCCACCGCGACGACCAGGGCCGCCGCCGGCGCGGAGCCGCCGACCTCGGCAGCGAGGTCGGTGTCCGCGACCTCCTTGGTCGGAACGTGTCGGAAGAAGGCGCATTCGGCGACACCGGAGTCCCGGGCCGGCCCGGTCACGGTGACGTTGGCTAATCCCTTGCGCGCGAAACTGTTCCGCGCGGCGCTGCGCAGCGCTCATGGGTCGACCGTCGGCGTGGCTGGTGCGAGCTGCCTTTCCGCGCCAAGGTCGACCGGATTCTCGTCGCCCACGAGCCCGAACACGTTCCCGCCGAACTCACCTCACGGTTCTCCGCCCGCGACCACCGCGCGTCGTTCGTGCAACTCCACGTCGCCCTGGACGGGCTGCCCGAGTTCGACCCGCCCTGCGACTTCCTGAACGAGACGGGCATGCAACAGTCGTTCGGCATCTTCGGATCGCCGGAGGAACAGCAGCTGCGGTGGGAGACCTGCCGGCGCGGCATCGGCCCGGACAACCCCTTCAGGGAATCCAAATCCCCGCCGCGCACGATCCGGGCATGGCCCCACCCGCCAAGCACGCCGCCAGCACGGTCATCTCAAAAGTCGGCGACTTCTGCCATGGCCCCTGCCGCACCCGGACCACCTGACGGGCCCGAACCGGCCGGGGCCCGAGGGATTCCCGGCCTTCCCGGTCCCGATCGGCGGCCTGTATCTCGGCCGCGCGGGATGCCCGGGCGGACCGGGGATCACGTTCGTTCCGGGCTACACCGCCGCCTACCGGGTGCTCGAGGACCGTCTGGCGTCGCGAGTCGTCGATGCGCCGCCGGGCCGGGCCGTCAGGACCCGAACGTGCCGGTGAGCTGGGCTTGCGCGACGGCGGCGCCCGCTATCGTCTGAGCCGCTCGCTGACCGGCCATGCCGCCGGGCAGCTCATAGGCGGCGGGCAGCTGGTACAGCGTGAACCGGTAGTGGTGTACCCCGCTGCCCGGCGGCGGGCACGGACCAGTGTACCCCGGGCGGCCGCCCGAGTTCGGCAGGCTGGTCGCGCCGTCGGGGGTCTGGCCGTCGGCCGTGGCGCCCATTCCGGGCGGGATGCCGACCACGATCCAGTGGACATAGGTGCCGCCGACGGCGTCGGGATCGTCGACCACCAGGGCCGCCGCCAGCGGCGCCGACCACGTCAACGGGGGCGCGGTGTTAGCCCCTTTACAGGTGTATTCGACGGGGATCGGCGCGCCGTCGGCGAAGGCGGGACTGCCGATCGTCACCGGGCCGGCGGCGGGGGCCTCCGGCACGGTGCGGGCGACTGTCGTCAGCTTCGGCGTCGCCGGCGCCGTCATCCTGCTGCCGCCGTGGCCGCCGCAGCCGGCCTGCGCCAGCACGAGCGCCAACCCGGCGCCGGCAAGCGCGACGCGCCGTGCGGTGCCGACCAGTGTGGACTTCATAGGGTCAGTGTCGCCGACCACGGTCGCCGAATAAAGGCCTTTCGTCACCGAAAGCGGGCCGGCTACGCGCCGCCCTTCTTCACCTCGAGCACCCGCTTGCGCAGGCCCCGGGTGGCCGTGTCCATCAAGCTCTTGGCCCCTCTTTTGACCAGGAACCCCGGGACCGGCGCCATGAGGTCGACGGTGAGTTCGAAACGGACCCGGGTGGCGTCGCCCTCCGGGGTCAGGGTGTAGCGGCCGTCCTGGGCGCGTTGCTGTTTGGCTCTGATCAGCGTCCAGCTCACCCCGTCGTCGTGCACCTCGTAGGCCAGTTCCTGCTCGTCGCTGACGCCCACCAGTTTGACCACCTGCCGGGACCTGCTGGGGTGGCCCGCGTCGTCACGCTCGAGCACTTCGACCTTGCGGTGCACCGAGGACCACTCGGTCAGCGCTTCGAGATCGAACAGCACGCCCATGATCTCGTCGGGCGTCGCCTCGATGACGACTTCGCGGGACTCGGTGACAGCCATGCGACGAAGATAGCCGCTGGGAGGATGCGCGAAACTCGGTTTGCGCGACGACGCCGGCCAGGCGGGGGAGAACGGCGTCGCGCCATCCGGTGCCCATGCGCTCGAAGGCGTCCGCCATCCTGTTGTCCTCGAGGTCAAAACCGCTGCGGTGCGGGAACACCCGCCTGCCCCAACCCGGCATGTCCAGGGCGGACTGGTGACCCGCCACGGCGGCCACCTCACCTTCGGCCCACCACAGCCTCATCAGCTCGGGCTCGGCCAGCAATCGCCACACCGTCGCCGTTGGCGCCGCGACGAATTGGTCCACCCGGATGGTCGCCGGCGTCGCTTTCCCCGTCATTCCAGCTCCTCTGCCGCTTCGGCGGGTGCGGCCAGCCGCGCACCCCAGAACCTCTCGAACGGATGCAGCCACTCGCCCAGCGCCGCCAGTGGTTCCGCGGTCAAGCGGTAGATGCGGCGGCGGCCCTGCGCTTCGCCGGCCACCAGGCCGGCCTCGCGCAGCACCTTGAGATGCCCGGCGATCGCGGGCCGGCTGAGCTCGAACTGGTCGCTGAGCTCCCCGGCCGAACGCGGCCGGCTTCGCAGGATCTTCAGGAGTTCCCGCCGCACCGGATTGGCCAGGGCGAGAAAGACGCGGTCGGTGCCGGTCATGCCGATCAATATATGTCGAACATTTCCGACAAGTCAAGGATTCCCGACACATTGGGCGCCGGCGCCGGCCCGGCGCGACCAGCGTCAGGCCCCGTGAACTTCGCCTGGGAGCAGTTGACGGGCAGCGTGCATCGCTGCCGGCTACCGTTCTGCGACGTGACGATCGGACTGGTGCCGGGCCGCGACGGGGCGCTGCTCTTCGACACCGGTACCACGCTCGCCGAAGCCGCGGCCATCGACGCCGGCGTGCGAGGGCTCACCGGCCGGGCGGTCACCCATATCGCATTGACCCACAGGCACTTCCAGACTCACAGGCACTTCCAGACTCACAGGCACTTCCAGACTCACAGGCACTTCGAGACCCACAGGCACTTCGACCATGTCCTGGGCTCCTCGTTCTTCGGCGCGGCCGACGTCTACTGCGCACCCGAAGTCGCCGCGGAGATCCAGTCCGGCGCTCGGCGCTTCCGCGATGAAGCGGTGCGCCGTGGCGCCGACCCCGTGCATGCCGACCGCGCGATCGCGGCCCTGCGGCCGCCGGGGCACGTCACCCGGGAGGCCGTCGTGGACCTCGGCGCCCGGGCCGTGACGATCACCCACCCCGGCCGCGGGCACACCACCGCCGACCTGGTCGTGGTCGCGCCCCCGTCCGACGATGCCGACCCGGTCGTGGTGTTCACCGGCGACCTAGTCGAGGAATCCGCCGACCCGGCGATCGACGCCGACTCCGACGTGGCGGCCTGGCCGGCCACGCTGGGCCGCGTGCTGCGGATCGGGGGGCCCAACGCCCGCTACGTCCCGGGCCACGGCAGAGTCGTCGACGCCCAGTTCGTGCGCCGACAGCGGGAGTGGCTGAGCCGGCGCGCGGCCACCGGACGAGCCTAGCGGCCGGCCGCCCGGGCCGACGCCAGCGAGAAGCGTTGTGCGCCAACATCTATCAGCGCACCCGTCGTCGATGGTGCCCGGCCGGCGGCGCCGCGCATGCGGCCGGCGCCGGGCAGGCAGAGGGGTACTTCGACCCGTGATTGAACTGCGGTTGCCAGGGATAGACTCTGGTGCAACGGAACCTGAAGAGGAGCGTAACCCCATGGCCATCATCGACACGGACACCGCGGTCCGAGCACCGTTCGACGACGACGTCGCCGCCACCCAGCGATACATCGACGGCCCGCGCTTCACCGGCATCACCCGCCTCTACACGGCCCGCCAGGTCGCCGAGCAACGCGGCACCATCCCTGTCGACTACCCCGTGGCGCGGGAAGCGGCGGCGGCCTTCTACGAGCGGCTGCGGGAGCTCTTCGCGGCGAAGAAGAGCATCACGACCTTCGGGCCCTACTCGCCCGGTCAGGCCGTGGCCATGAAACGGATGGGCATCGAAGGCATCTACCTCGGTGGCTGGGCGACCTCCGCCAAAGGCTCCACCACCGAGGACCCGGGGCCCGACCTCGCCAGCTACCCGCTGAGCCAGGTGCCCGACGACGCCGCGGTCCTGGTGCGCGCCCTGCTCACCGCCGATCGCAACCAGCAGTATCAGCGCCTGCACATGAGTGAGGGCCAGCGTGCCGCGGCCCCGGCGTACGACTACCGCCCGTTCATCATCGCCGACGCCGACACGGGCCACGGCGGTGACCCGCACGTGCGCAACCTGATCCGCCGCTTCGTCGAGATCGGAGTCCCGGGCTACCACATCGAAGACCAGCGTCCCGGCACCAAGAAGTGCGGGCATCAGGGCGGCAAGGTCCTGGTGCCGTCGGACGAACAGATCAAGCGCCTCAACGCCGCCCGGTTCCAGCTCGACATCATGCGGGTGTCCGGAATCATCGTCGCGCGCACCGACGCCGAGGCGGCCACCCTGATCGACAGCCGCGCCGACGAGCGCGACCAGCCGTTCCTGCTGGGCGCCACGAACCTGAACATTCCCTCCTACAAGGCCTGCTTCCTGGCGCTGGTCCGGCGTTTCTATGAGCTGGGCGTCAAGGACCTCAACGGGCACCTCCTGTACGCGCTGTCGGACTCGGAGTACGCCAGCGCCACGGCCTGGCTGGAACGCCAGGGCATCCAGGGCCTGGTTTCCGACGCCGTCAACGCCTGGCGGGAGAACAGCGAGACCTCGATCGACGATCTGTTCGATCAGGTCGAGTCCCGGTTCGTGGCCGCCTGGGAGGACGACGCCGGACTGATGACGTACGGCGAGGCCGTCGCCGGGGTGCTCCAGTTCGGCCAGAGCGAGGATGAGCCGGTCGACATGAGCCCCGAGGAGTGGCGCCGCTTCGCCCACCGCGCGTCGCTGTACACCGCGCGGGAGAAGGCCAGGGAGTTGGGCGCCGACCCCGGTTGGGACTGCGAGCTGGCCAAGACGCCCGAGGGCTACTACCAGATCCGGGGCGGTATTCCGTATGCGATCGCCAAGTCGCTCGCGGCCGCGCCGTTCGCCGACATCATCTGGATGGAGACGAAGACGGCGGACCTGGCCGAAGCCCGTGAGTTCGCCGAGGCCATCCACGCCCGTTTCCCGGAGAAGATGCTCGCCTACAACCTGTCCCCGTCGTTCAACTGGGACACCACCGGCATGACCGACGAGGAGATGCGGCGCTTCCCCGAGGAGCTCGGCAAGATGGGCTTCGTCTTCAACTTCATCACCTACGGCGGACACCAGATCGACGGCGTCGCCGCCGAGGAGTTCGCGACCGCGCTGCGGCAGGACGGCATGCTGGCGCTGGCTCGTCTGCAACGCAAGATGCGGCTGGTGGAGTCGCCGTATCGCACGCCGCAGACGTTGGTCGGCGGGCCGCGCAGCGACGCGGCGCTGGCCGCCTCCTCCGGGCGCACCGCGACCACCAAGGCCATGGGCAAGGGATCCACCCAGCATCAGCACCTGGTGCAGACCGAGGTGCCCAAGAAGCTGCTGGAGGAATGGCTGACGTTGTGGAGCGAGCACTACCACCTCGGCGAGAAGCTGCGCGTGCAGCTGCGGCCGCGCCGGGCCGGCTCGGACGTGCTGGTGCTCGGCATCTACGGCAACGGGGACGAGCAGCTGGCCAACGTCGTCTTCGACCCCATCAAGGACCGCCACGGTCGCAGCATCCTCACGGTGCGCGACCAGAACACCTTCGCCGAGAAGCTCCGCCAGAAGCGGCTGATGACCCTGATCCACCTGTGGCTGGTGCACCGCTTCAAGGCCGACGCGGTCTACTACGTCACCCCCACCAAGGACAACCTGTACCAGACCTCGAAGATGAAGTCGCACGGCATCTTCAGCGAGGTCAACCAGGAGGTGGGCGAGATCATCGTCGCGGAGGTGAACCACCCGCGAATCGAGGAGCTGCTCAAGCCCGACCGCGTCGCGCTGCGCAAGCTGATCACCAAGGAGGGGTAGCCGCCCGCGCACCAGCCCCTCGCGTTCTTCCAGGTCCGCCGCCGGCAAAACGATGTGGTTTGCGTCTTCGTGCGCCGGGGTACGGATGGATGGACAAGGGGTGTGGCGCGAACGGAAAGTGGTGGCCCTGTCGAGAACTGCAGCCAGCAACGCCGTCGCGGTGTTCGGCGGCGCGTCCATGCTCGTGGTGGCGGTCGGCTGCGGCGGGGGTTGCGTCGGCAACGTCTGCGGCGGCTACCCGTGATCGCACGGGTCTGCTGAACGCCGAACAAAGTCTTGCTCCCAAGTCGATGGGGCCACGCTCGCGAGCCGGCCCCATCGGCTGAGCAATTTTTGGCAGGGGACCCGCGAAGGCCTGGGGCGGGCACCGGATCCGAGTTATGGTTCTGCGCAACTCAACCGCAAGAGGAGCCCGATGGCCAAGCTCAGGTTCGGATACTTCATCGCCCCCTTCCACCGCGCGGGAACCAATCCGACGCTTGCCCTGCAGCGAGACCTGGAGTTCGTCCAACATCTCGACGCCCTCGGCTTCGACGAGGTCTGGCTGGGGGAGCACCACTCGGCGGGCAGCGAGATCATCAGCTCGCCCGAGATCTTCATCGCCGCCGCCGCCGAACGCGCCAAACGGATCCGCTTCGGCACCGGGGTGATCTCGCTGGCCTACCACAATCCGCTCTGGGTCGCCGACCGGCTGATGCTGCTCGATCACCTCACCCACGGCCGCGTGATCGGAGGGGTCGGCCCCGGTTCCCTGCCCACCGACTCCGCGATGATCGGCCTCACCCCCACCGACACGCGCGAGCTGCTCGAGACCAACCTCGACATCGTCGTGCGCCTGCTGGCGGGCGAGACGGTGTCCGCGAAAACCGCCACGCACCAACTGTTCGACGCGCGGTTGCAGCTCGCGCCGTATTCCGACGGCGGGATTCCGCTGTCGGTCGCGGCCGTCGCCTCGCCGACGGGCGCGCGGCTGGCCGGCAAGCACGGCATCGGCCTGCTGTCGATCGGGGCGACGCTGATCGTCGAGGGCTTCGACGCGCTCGCCTACCACTGGGGCATTGTCGAGGAGCGCGCGGCGGCCTTCGGCACGCAGGTCGACCGGAACAACTGGAGCCTGGTCGGGCTGTTCCATCTCGCCGAGACGGACAAGCAGGCGCGCGAAGAGGTGAAGTTCGGCATCGAGCCGTGGTTCCGCTACTTCCAGAAGGTGGCCGCCTTCCCGCAGATGACCATGCCGGGGGAACAGCTCGACGAGATGATCGACGTCATCAACGACAACGGGGCGGGGGTGATCGGCACCCCGGAGCGGGCTCGGGCCCAGGTGCAGCGGCTCTGGGACCAGTCCGGCGGGTTCGGCTGCATGCTGCAGATGGGCCACGAGTGGGCCAATCCGGCGGCGACCAAACGGTCCGCCGAGCTGTTCGCCGCCGAGGTGATGCCGCACTTCCAGGGGCAGGCTCAGCCGACGCTGGACGCCGCCGCGCGCGCCGGGCAGGTGCGCGACGACCTCGCCCAGACCCAGCTGCAGGCCGTCGAGCACATGAGCAAGAAGTATCAGGACGAGCTCAACTCGACGTAGCGGCGCGGATGCCGAACCACGTGTCGAGCGCGCCGCGCAGCCCGCGCAGTTCGTCGCCGCCGGGCGCGGCGGCCGAGGACGCCCACGCCACATAACCGTCGGGGCGCACCAGCACGGCCGTCGCGGCGATGTCGCCGACCGGCCGGCCCGCGGCGACGGTGACCTGCCCGGCGAGGTCGGCCGTCGCGCCGGCCACCACCGCGCCCGCGGTCACATCGATCAGCAACGGCCGTCCGTCGCGGGCCAGCTCGGCAACGCGGCGGGCCCCCGCGGCACCCAGGACGGCGAAGTGGGGCACCCAGTGCCCCACCAGCGGATGCGCGTCGGGGCCTGTGGCGTAACGGTTTTCCGCTCCCGACACCAGATCGCCGAGCCGGCGGACGACCTCGGGGTCGGTGACCAGTTCCGCGAAGAGCCGGCGCAGGGCCGTGACCTCCGGTCCCGGACGCACCAGCGCCAGCTGGGCGCGACTGTGCATGATGACCCGTTCGGCGGCCGGCCGCCGCTCGGCCTCGTAGCTCGCGAGCAGGGTGGGCTCGACGCGCCCGTGCAGCACGGCCGCCAGCTTCCAGCCCAGGTTCGCCGCGTCCTGCAAACCCAGGTTGAGTCCCGGCCCGCCCATGGGGGAATGCACGTGTGCCGCGTCGCCCACCAGGATCACCCGGCCCAGCTGGTAGCGGGGCGCGAGACGCGAGTTGATGCCGGAGAAGCGGCGCAGGTCCAGCGGTTCGTCGGACGAAGGCGACGCCGGTCGCAACGGAAGGTCGGCGCCGATGACGCGCTTGGCCGCGGCTTCCAGCTCGGCCAGGCTCATCGCCGGGTCGTCGTCGCCTGTCTCGTCGTGGGGGTGTTCGAGAGCCGAGCTGTCCAGCTCGAACACGATCACCGCCGCCCGGCCCCCGAGCGCGCCGAACGCGAACACGCCGCGCTCGGCGCGGTGGAACTGCAGCGGCGGGACGCGCCCGAACCCGGGGATGTCCAGCACGCCGCTGACCGGATCGACCCACTCGTCGGGCGGCAGCACGTCGAAACCCATCCGGGTGGTGACGTCGTACGACGACATCCCGGGGAAGTCGATGCCGGCCAGCTTGCGGGTCGGGCTGGTGCCGCCGTCGGCGCCGACAAGGTATGCGGTCCGCAGCTGGTAGGCGCCGTCGGGGCCCTCGACGTGCACCGTGACGCCGTCGGCGTCCTGGTCGAAGCCGGTGAGCGCGTGTCCCCACCGGATGTCGACGCCGTGTCCGCGGGCCCGCTCGGCAAGCACCTGCACGAGCCTGGGCTGCTGCACGGGGAGCAGGAAGACCTGCGAATCCGGCACCTGGGTGAGATCCAGCGGGAAGGCGGCGAACATCGGGCGGGGGTCGAGCCGGGGCGGCTCGTCGGTCCC
Organism: Mycobacterium helveticum; assembly: GCF_007714205.1. Taxonomy (GTDB): domain Bacteria; phylum Actinomycetota; class Actinomycetes; order Mycobacteriales; family Mycobacteriaceae; genus Mycobacterium; species Mycobacterium helveticum. The sequence continues at coordinate 19,280 of NZ_VMQU01000070.1, forward strand.
GGCGAGCACGCCGTAGAGGCCACGGTGATCCAGGATGCGAACCCCTTGGCCGATAATGCCGTTGGCTCGCCGCTGCGGGTTGGGTCCCGGCATCGGATCCAGCACGACGGGGCGAATCCCGGCCAGCCCGAGTTCGCCGGCCAGCATCAGCCCGTTGGGGCCGGCGCCAGCGATGACGACGTCAATCACTTAGCCCAGCTTAATGAATTAGGCGCGGGCCCGCCACGCCGCCGCCTACCGTCCGTGAAATGCCTTGCGCGACAACATGCTAACGGTCAAGCCTGCCATTCGGCCGCCTTGACCAGTCGACCGGCGAAAAATCGAACCGCTCCGCCCAGGGCCGCGCGCATCAGCGGGCCCGTCCCACGCACGCCCTCGACGAACGAGCCGGTCCAGCGGATGTCGGTGCCGCCGGCCGCGTTCGGTGTGAGCACCACCTCGCCGTGGTAGTCCTTGGCCGGGCTGGGCGGCCCGACCAGCCTGTAGGCGTGGCGGCGGTCCTGGTCGTACTCGACGGTCTCCTCCTGGATCAGCAGCGGCCACATCCCCACCTTGCGAATGGCGCCCACGCCACCCGGCGCCGGGTCACCCTGCCGCGCCCAGCTCGACTGGAGAACGATCGGCTTGGCCCAGGTGGACCAGTTCGCGCCGTCCGTCACGAGCCCGAACAGCGTCGCGGCCGGCGCGCTGCTGGTCCGGTTGATCTCGAAGGAAAACGTACGACCCGACATGCGTTTCTCCCTGGCTCCCGGGCAACACGGACGGCCGCCTCGAATGGCGCTGCCGGTACCCTACCGCGCACCGCGTCGGTCCCCGCCGATCACGCCGCCGGAGCCGGCCGGCGCGAGGTCGCCGTTGCCTACACTGCGCTTATGAATTCCGGTTCCCCGCAGAGCGACAGGAGTATCCCCGGGCTCCTCGACATCGAGGACTGCCTGGACGCCGACGGCGAGATCGTGCTGCCTGCCGGCGTCACGCTGATCTCCCTGATCGAGCGCAACATCGCGAACGTCGGCGACGCGGTGGCCTACCGCTACCTGGACTACAACCGCGGCGCCGACGGCCGCGCCGAAGAGGTGAGCTGGACACAATTCGGCGCCCGGCTCCAGGCCGTCGGCGCCCGGGTGCAGCGCACCGCGAGCCGTGGCGAGCGGGTCGCGATCCTCGCACCGCAGGGCATCGACTACGTCGCCGGTTTCTACGCGGCGATCAAGGCCGGCGCCATCGCCGTGCCGCTGTTCGCGCCCGAACTGCCGGGCCACGCCGAACGCCTCGACACGGCGCTGCGCGACTCGCAGCCGTCGGTGATCCTCACCACGACGGAGGCCGCGGGCGCCGTCGAGGACTTCCTGAACAACCTGCCGCGCCCGCAACGCCCGCAGGTCTTGCTCATCGATCAGATCCCCGACTCGGAGGGGGAGTCGTTCGCCCCCACCGATCTCGGCATGGACGATGTCTCGCACCTGCAGTACACCTCCGGCGCGACGCGCCCCCCGGTCGGCGTGGAGATCACCCACCGGGCGGTCGGCACCAACCTGACCCAGATGATCCTGTCCATCGACCTGCTGGACCGAAACACCCACGGCGTCAGCTGGTTACCGCTCTACCACGACATGGGCCTGTCGATGATCGGCTTCCCCGCGGTGTACGGCGGGCACTCCACGCTGATGTCGCCGACCGCGTTCGTCCGCCGGCCGCAGCGCTGGATCCAGGCCCTGTCCGCCGGGTCGCGGGAGGGCCGCGTGGTGACCGCCGCGCCCAACTTCGCCTACGAGTGGACCGCCCAGCGCGGCCTGCCCGCGCCGAACGACGACATCGACCTGCGCAACGTGGTGATGATCATCGGCTCCGAACCGGTCAGCATCGACGCGATCCGCACCTTCAACAAGGCGTTCGCCCCCTACGGATTACCGCGGACCGCGTTCAAACCGTCCTACGGCATCGCGGAAGCGACCCTGATGATCGCGACCATTGCGCCCAGCGCCGAGGCGACGGCGGTGTACCTCGACCGCGAACAACTGGGCGCCGGCCACGCCGTACGCGTCGCGCCGGACGCCCCCAACGCGGTGGTTCAGGTGTCCTGCGGCCAGGTGGCCCGCAGCCTGCGGGCTGTCATCGTCGACCCGGACACCGGGAGCGAGCTGTCCGACGGCGAGGTCGGCGAGATCTGGTTGCAGGGCAACAACGTCGGCCGCGGCTACTGGTGCCGGCCCGAGGAAAGCCGCCGGGCGTTCGGCTCAAGACTGCGGTCGCGGCTGCCCGAACGCAGTCACGCCGAGGGCTCCAACACCGACGGCAGCTGGCTGCGGACCGGCGACCTGGGGGTGTACCTCGACGGCGAAATCTATGTCACCGGCCGGATCGCCGACCTGGTGACCGTCGACGGCCGCAACCACTACCCGCATGACATCGAGGCGACGGTCGCGGACGCCTCGCCGATGGTGCGCCGGGGCTATGTCGCGGCGTTCGCGGTGCCGGCCGGCGACGCGCTTTCGGATGGGCCGGGCCAACGGCTCGTGATCGTCGCCGAACGCGCGGCGGGCACCAGTCGCGCCGACCCGCAGCCGGCGATCGAGGCGATCCGGGCCGCCGTGTCGCACCGGCACGGGGTGCCGGTTTCCGACGTGCGGTTCCTGCCGGCCGGCGCCATCCCGCGCACCACCAGCGGCAAACTCGCCCGCCGGGCCTGCCGCGCGCAATACCTGAGCGGCACCCTGGGCAGCCACTGACCCCGGGCGGAACGCCCGAAAAGGCCTGCGCACCGGAGCGGCTGCCTTAGTCTCCCTTCGGGAGGCACGACGATGGTTCTCAAGGTTGCGGTGTCGGCGGATCTGATCGGCGGCGACGTGGATGCCGGCTACGGGAAGGTCGCCGACGCCTTTCGCGCCAATTTCCGCGACGGCGCGGAGGTCGGCGCGGCCGTCGCCGTCTACCGCGACGGTGTCAAGGTTGTCGACCTGTGGGGCGGCTACCGCAACGGGCTGACCAAGGATCCGTGGCGGCCCGACACGATGGTCAACATGTTCTCCACGACCAAAGGGGTCTCCGCCCTCGTCGTGGCCGTGGCCGTGTCCCGCGGGCTCCTCTCCTACGACGGCTGGGTCGCCGACTACTGGCCGGAGTTCGCGCAGGCGGGCAAGGGTGAGGTCACGGTGCGCCAGCTCCTGGGCCATCAGGCCGGGCTGTGCGCGCTCAACCCCAAACCGACGCTGGCCGACGTGGCCGACCCCGAGCGGCTCGCGCCGATCCTGGCGGCCCAGGCACCGGCGTGGCGACCGGGTACGCGGCACGGCTACCACGCCATCACGCTCGGCTGGTACGAGTCCGAGCTGATCCGCCGGACCGACCCGGCCGGCCGCACCCTGGGCCGCTTCTTGGCCGAGGAGATCGCCGGCCCACTCGGCCTCGACCTGCACATCGGCCTGCCGGACTCGGTCGACCGGGCGCGCGTCGCCCACCTGCACCACTGGCAGCGGGCAGAGTCGCTGCTGCATGTCAACGTGATGCCGCTCGGCTTTCTCGGTGCCTCGCTGAACCCGGTCGGCCTGACGGCGCGCGCGGTCGCGGTGCCGCACGGCGTCAGCGCGTTCGACGGCGACTACAACCGCGACGACGTTCGCGCCGCCGAGATCCCCTCGGCCAACGGCATCGGAACCGCCCGGTCGGTGGCGCGCATGTATGGCAGCGCGGCCACCGGCGGCACCGAACTCGGTTTGAGCGCCGACACCATCGACGCCCTCGCCGCCCCGGCGGCCCCGCCGGGGCAAAGTGTCCGCGACAAGGTGATGCGCGTCGACGTGGCGTATTCGCTGGGGTTCTGCAAGCCGGTGCCGCGCTTCGAGTTCGGCTCCTCCGGCAAAGCCTTCGGGACGCCCGGCTTCGGCGGCTCCTTCGGGTTCGCCGACCCGGACACCGGCACCGGTTTCGCCTACGTGATGAACCGGTCGGGTTTCCACCTGTACAGCGACCCGCGCGAACTCGCCCTGCGGCAGAAGCTGTTTCGCGACGTGCTCGGGGCGCGGCCGCAGAGCTGACGGCGCCCACTAGCGGGAGTTTCCTGGCTATCCGAAGCCTTGATGTGAGTCGCACGACAGCACCGGCCTGATCTGCGGTTTCCCGTGTGTCGGCCGGTTTTCGGGTTTCGAATAGTGTATGACCTAAAGTGTGGCCAGTCTGTATAAAAAGACGATCAACGGCAAGCCGTACTGGTACCTGCGGGAGATGGCGCGGGTGAACGGTAAGCCGAAGATGGTCAGCGAGCGTTACCTCGGTTCCGGTGCCGATATCGCCGCGCTGCTTGACAGGCGTGAGGAAGCTGTCGTGCCGCAACGGACTCGGCATCTGGCGTTCGGTGACGTGGCGGCGGTGTGGACGATCGCTCAGCGCCTCGGCGTGGTCGAGACGATCGACGAGGTCGTTGGCGCGCGCCGGTCGGACGCGGCCGCGTCAGTGGGTTCCTACCTGGTGTTAGCGGCGCTGAATCGGTTAGTGGATCCGTGTTCGAAGCTCGGGTTCGCGGACTGGTGGAAGAGCACCGCTGCCGACCGCTTCACCAAGATCGGCGCCGCCGCGTTGGACCACCGCAAGTTCTGGGACGCGATGCACGCGGTCACCCTCGACGATCTGGCCGGCATCGAACAGCGTTTCGCGGCAAGGATGGTCGAAGAGTTCGCAGTGGACATCTCGGCGTTGGCGTTGGACATGACCAACTTCGCCACCTACATCGACACCGGCAACGACAAAGCTGCGATCGCGCAGCGCGGCAAGGCCAAACAGAAACGCACCGATTTGCGGCTGGTCGGGCTCGGCCTGGTCGTCACCCGTGACGGCGGCATCCCGCTGGTCTCCCACGCCTACCCCGGCAACCGACCCGACGTCACCCAATTCGCCGCCATGATCGACCTCCTGGTGGCCCGCCACGCCGCGGTGGCCGAGCACGCAGGCACCCCCGCCACCGCCGAGGTCACCGTGGTGTTCGACGCCGGGCAGAACTCGACCGCCAACTTCACCTACTTGGCCCGGTCCGGTCTGGCCTACGTCGGGTCGGTCCCGCCGTCGGACTGCGCGGACTTGCTCGCCCTGCCCGCCACAGACCGCACGATCGTGGACGCCGAGCGGTTCGGCGGCCTGACCGCGCTGGACACCCGCCGCCGGGTCTACGGCCAGCGGCGCCGCACGATCCTGACCCACTCGCCCACGCTGCACACCGCGCAAACCCGCGGATTCGACCAAACCCTGGCCAAGGCCCAAGCCAAACTCGCCGATCTCACCGACACCCTCGCCCGCGGCAAAACCCGCCGCGGCCGCGACCACGTCACCGCCAAGATCACCGGGATCCTCGCCGACCCATGGCTGCGCCGCGTCATCGACTGGAACCTCGCCGGCGACACCCCCACCAAGCATCGCCTGACCTGGCAGGTCAACGACACCGCCCGCCGCGATCTGGAAACCGAGATCTTCGGCAAACGCGTGCTGATCACCTCACGCGAGGACTGGCCGATCTCCGACGTGGTCGCCGCCTACCGGTCCCAATCCGACGCCGAATTCGCCTTCCGCCAACTCAAAGACCCTCACGTGGTGTCCTTTTCGCCGATGCACCACTGGACCGACCACAACATCCGCGTGCACCTGTTCACCTGCGTGCTCGCCCTGCAACTCGCCCACCTCATGCGCCGCCACGCCCGTCAAAACGGACTCGACATGTCGGTGCGCGAACTGCTCGACCACCTCGCCGGGATCCAGGAAACCGTCCTGATCTACCCATCCACCGGCGGACGCCCCAGAGCTCGACGGATGCTTACCGAAACCACCACGACCCAGGACCAGCTCATCGACATCTTCGACCTCGACTGCACCGCTCCCAAGAGTTAGGTCATACAGCCGCCAACACCGAAAACCGCCTCCTACCAGCAACAACAAGAGTCTGCCTCAAACCAGCCAGGAAACTCCCGCTAGGGTGAATTCGCCGAGGCTACATCCAGGGGGCGGCCGCGAACATCCGTTGCACCAGCATCAGGAGGCACCATGGTCACCGAGTCCGCCCCCGTCCCGCCGTCGATCGTCTATCCGCCCGCCGGGGCTCCCAACGTCGTGGTGGTGCTGCTCGACGACGTCGGCTTCGGCGCCGCCTCGACCTTCGGTGGGCCGTCCCCACACCGACGCTGGACCGCATCGCGGGGGCGGGCTTGCGCTACAACCAGTTCCACACGACCGCGCTGTGCTCACCCACGCGTGCCGCGCTGTTGACCGGGCGCAACCACCACAGCGCGCACATGGGGACCGTCTGCGAGATCGCGTACGGATTTCCCGGCTACGACAGCGTGATACCGCGCAGCACCGCCACGGTCGCATAGGTGCTGCGCACCAACGGCTACAGCACCGCGTTGTTCGGCAAGGCGCACTTCACCCCGATCTGGGAGATCGGCCCCGCCGGCCCGTTCGACCGCTGGCCCACCGGGCTCGGGTTCGAGCGGTTCTACGGATTCCTCGGCGGCGACACCTCGCAGTACGAGCCGGCGCTGTTCGACCAGACCACCCCGATCGAGCCCTACCTCGGCCGCGACGACTACCACCTGACCGAGGACTTGGCCGACAAGGCGATCGACTGGATCCGGCTGCAGCACACGTCGGCCCCCGACAAGCCGCTCTTCCTCTACCTCGCGCCGGGCGCCACCCACAGCCCCCACCACGTCTGGCCGGAGTGGTCGGAGAAGTTCGCGGGCCAATTCGACGACGGCTGGGATGCGTTGCGGGAGCGCACCTATGCACACCAGATCGAGCTGGGCATCATTCCCGCCGGCGCGCGGCTGACGCCGCGCCCCGAGCAGATACCCGCGTGGTCGGACTACGACGACCGCTACAAGCCGGTGGCCCGGCGGCTGATGGAGGTCTACGCCGGCTTCCTGGCGCACACCGACGCGCAGATCGGGCGGGTGATCGACGCGATCGACGAGTTGGGGCAGTGGGACGACACGTTGTTCGTCTACGTGTGCGGCGACAACGGCGCCTCGGCGGAGGGCACGATTCACGGCGCCTGGAGCTCGCCGGCGTTCCAGAACGGGATGCCTGAGGACCCGGAATGGCTGCTGGCCCACCTGGACGACTTCGGCACGCCTCGCTGCGAGAACCACTACAACGTGGGCGTGGGCGCTGGACGCACCGTTCCAGTGGATGAAGCAGGTGGCCTCCCACTTCGGGGGGACCCGCAACGGGCTGGCCATCTCGTGGCCGCGGCGCATCACCGCGGCGGGGGAGCAGCGCAGCCAGTTCCACCACGTCATCGACATCGCGCCGACCATCCTGGAGGCTGCCGGCATCGAGATGCCGGCACGGGTCAACGGCGCTGAGCAGAAGCCGATCGAGGGCGTCAGCATGGCGTACTCGTTCGACGACGCCGCCGCCGAGAGTCGCCGCACCACAAAGTATTTCGAGGTCTTCGGTAATCGCGCCGTCTACCATCGGGGCTGGATGGCATCCTGTTTCCGCGGGCGACTGCCCTGGGTCCGCGCCCAGCGCGCCACCCCGTTCGGCGGGGCCGAGCGCTGGGAGCTCTACCACCTCGCCGACGATTTCACCCAAGGCGTCGACCTCGCTGCGCAACACCCCGACAAGCTGGCCGAGCTGCAACGCGTATTCGACGCCGAGGCGCGCAAATACGACGTCTACCCGCTCAGCGACGCGACGCTGGCGCGCGCGCTGCCCGGCAACCGGCCCAGCCTGCTGGCCGACCGCACCTCGGTCACCTACTACGCCGGCCAGGTGCGCATCCCCGAACCGGTGACGCTGGGGTACACCAGCACGTCGTTCGAGCTGCGGGCGCGGCTGCGGATCCCGCCGGGCGGCGCGCAGGGGGTGGTGATCTGCATCGGCGGGGACATGGCCGGGTGGAGCCTGTACCTGCGGGACGGCGTGCCGCACTTCGCCTACAACTACCTGGGCCATGAGTTGGCGAAGATCGCCGCGGCCCGGCTCTTGCCGGAAGGCCTTGTTGCCCTTAGTCTTTCGTTCGACTACGACGGCGGCGGACTGGGCAGGGGCGCATCGGTGTCGCTGCGCGTCAATGACGACGAGGTGGCCGGCGGACGCATCGAACGGACCGTCCCGTTCCGGTTCTCGATGAGCGGCGAGACCTTGGACGTCGGCACCGACACCGGCTCGCCGGTGGCGCCGTACGGACATGCGCTCCGGTTCACCGGGCGCATCGAGCGGATCGACGTCACCGTGCACCCGCAGTCGGCCGACCTGGCCGCGGCGATCGCCGAGGCCGAGCTGCGCGCGGCGCTGGCGGCGCAATAAGTGGTCACGATGCGGAGCGACCTCATCTCTTTGATCCTGGGTTCCGCGCTCGAACCGATCGAGTTGGTGATCACGATCATGCTGCTCGGCACACCCTCGCGCGTCCGTGCCGCTGGGGCCTGGGTCGGCGGACACGTCGGCACGCGCCTGCTCCAAGGCCTGATTTTCGGCACGATCCTGCACTGGGGAAAGCGCAACGCCGACTCCGATCACGCCCACCACTGGGTCGTTTCGACAGTTCTTCTGGTGGTGGCCCTGCTGTTCCTCGTCACCGCGGCGCGGGAGCTGTTCACCGGCGAAGCTCCCGACGCGCCGCCGCCCAAGTGGATGAGCACGCTGACGTCGGCGACGCCGGCCAAGGCCTTCCTCATCGGCACGGGCCTGATGACGCTCTCGGTGAAGGCGTGGGTCTTCACACTGGCCGCCATCAGCGTGATCGGCAACGCCGGGATGCCCCGGCCCGTCAACATCGTCACCTACATCGTTTTCGTGGCGCTTGCCTCGGTCGGCAACCTGCTCATCGTCGGGCTGGCCGCGCTCTTCCCGGAGCGGTCTCGCTCCCTGCTGGACCGCCTGCTGCGCTGGCTGCAGGAACACGACCGGCCGATCATGGTCTTCGTGGGTCTGGTGTTCGGGACCTGGTTCGGGATCAAGGCCTTGCACGGCTTCGGGATTCAGTGAGCGGGTTTGCAGGGCCGCCCAGAGGTGGTCGCGGGGGATGGCGCAATCCCGGCTCTCGCAGTACATGCGCGTATCGCCCTCGTACGCGTCGAGTGCGGCCACGCCCCCGCGCTGCGGCCTGCGTGACTTTGGCCGCTATGGCGATGCCGACGGTCCCGCTTTCCCGATGACGTCGTTGGCTTTATGTGCCACGGTCGTGTGACCAAGGACGATTACGACAATGTGCTGATACCCGAGGTAGAGAAAAGACTGGAGCAGCACGAAAAACTGCAGATCTACTACGAGTTCGCGCCGGACTTCGATGGGATCGATCCCGCCGCCGCTTGGGAGGATACGAGGGTGGGTTTCAGCCACATCCTCAGTTGGGAACGCATTGCCGTGGTCGCCGACGTGGAATGGATCAAGCAGACCATGAAGTTCTTCGGATTCCTGATGCCCGCCGAGTTACGCGCGTTCTCTCTCGCCGAAGCCGGTGAGGCGCGCAAATGGATCACCGGAACGCAAGCCGCATGAGACAAGGATGACCGGCGCGCAGGCAGCTGCCGTAAAAGTCCCCGCGCATCGATCATCGACGAGCACGACTGCAGCTACCTCGGCAGGCTGGTCTGCGGTGCGGGACCGGTCGGGTCGTCCGTAGGCGAAGGGGTGGAATGCGATGGACCGCGGGTGACGACGCCGGCTATCCTCGCGGCCAGCGGCCCCGACTGACTCGAACTGGCGCGCAAGTCAGTGGGGATCTTGATGAGGGCCCTGGGTATCGGGTCAAACGACATGCTCTATGCCCCAGCCGGTTTCGGCGTCGATACGGGGCTGCTGGCCGTCCTGGTCCGAAGTCAAGGCTGTTGGAGTAGGCGAATCCTTGGTTTGACCTGGGGGTTCGTTGGTTTTGGTGGGGTGTTGTTCTGGCTACGCGGTGATGGTGAGTGGGATCGGGGCGGTGACGAGTTCGAAGGCGCGGCGCTGTTGGGGGGTGGCGTCGGCGAGCTTGTCGATTTCGATGTCGGTGTTGGCCAGCACCAGGACGAGACCCAGCCCGTATTGAACGTGCCCGCCAGTCTTTTCCCCGCGCCGCGGCAGCAACGGCGGCAGGGGTGAGGTCGCCAGCGCCACGAGCGCGATGGCCACCTGCGGCCGCAGCTCCATCACGCTGACGAGAACGGAGGCGATCACCGGTGCAACGACGAGCACGCTCGGTGAACTATCCCCTCAGACCCGATTCCGCGAGTAAGCGGGTGACACGCGCAGGAAGATAGCGATGGATGCCGTTGCGGCCTGGGACGATTCGTGTTGTGAAAGGCACATTGTCCGGCGGCGCGGAAGGCACCCATCTGGTGAGCAGGATACGCATCGACAAGGGTTTGGGGAAGCGCGCGGGCGGGCGG
>NZ_VMQU01000071.1 GCF_007714205.1 Mycobacterium helveticum
GGAGGGCACCAGGCCCAGGAACGTGGATGCGATCCTTCGGGTGTTGCCGGGCACCCGGTGGGGGTCGGAGAAGACCGCCAGCTGCTCGAGATGTGCCAGCTTGCGCAGGTCGACCTTCTCGGCCAGTTGGCGCCGGACCGAGGTCGTCATGTCCTCGTCGTTGCGCAGCCGCCCGCCCGGCAGCGACCACGCGCCCTCCTGCGGATCCTTGGCGCGCTGCCATAACAGCACGTTAAGCTGCGGTTTCTCTTTTCGGGCTCCCGCCTTGACCTGCTCGGTCACGTGGCGAACCTGGAACACGACGGCGAGCACTTCGTGCGCGGTGTTACCATTGGTCATGTTTTCGATTCTAAGTCGAAAACCTCGGGGCCGAAAGGAGCCGCCGTGACGGTGCTGAAAGGCATGGACACGTTCGCGGAAAACATCGCCAGCAAAATCACCGACATCGCGGATTCGCCCACCGGCTACAGCGGCGTGGACGCCGACGCGCAGTGGGCCGCCGAGATCCGCCGACTGGCCACGGCGCGCAACGCCACCGTCCTCGCGCACAACTACCAGCTGCCCGCCATCCAGGATGTCGCCGACCACGTGGGGGACTCGCTGGCGCTGTCGCGGATCGCCGCCGACGCGCCCGAGGACACCATCGTGTTCTGCGGCGTGCACTTCATGGCCGAGACCGCCAAGCTCCTCAGCCCGGACAAGACCGTGCTCATCCCCGACCAGCGGGCCGGGTGCTCGCTGGCGGACTCGATCACCCCCGACGACCTGCGCGCGTGGAAGGACGAACACCCCGGCGCCGTCGTCGTCTCCTACGTCAACACCAGCGCGGCGGTCAAGGCGCTCACCGACATCTGCTGCACGTCGTCCAACGCGGTCGACGTCGTCGCATCGATCGACCCCGACCGCGAGGTGCTGTTCTGCCCGGACCAGTTCCTGGGCGCGCACGTCCGCCGCGTCACCGGGCGCACCAACCTGCACGTGTGGGCCGGTGAATGCCACGTGCACGCCGGCATCAACGGCGACGAACTCGCCGACCGGGCCCGCGCGAACCCCGACGCCGAGCTGTACGTGCATCCCGAGTGCGGTTGTGCGACGTCGGCGTTGTACCTCGCCGGCGAGGGCGCCTTCCCGCCGGACCGGGTCAAGATCCTGTCCACCGGCGGCATGCTCGACGCCGCCCACGCCACGCAGGCCCGCAAGGTGCTGGTCGCCACCGAGGTCGGCATGCTCTACCAACTGCGCCGGGCCGCACCGGAGGTGGACTTCCAGGCCGTCAACGACCGCGCGTCGTGCAGGTACATGAAGATGATCACCCCCGCGGCCCTGCTGCGCTGCCTGGTCGAGGGAGCCGACGAGGTGCACGTCCAACCCGACATCGCCGCCGCGGGCCGGCGCAGCGTGCAGCGGATGATCGAGATCGGTCAGCCGGGCGGTGGGGAATGACGGCCGCCGCGGCGTGGACGGCGGCCGCCGACGTGGTCGTCATCGGCACCGGCGTCGGCGGATTGACCGCAGCACTGGCCGCCCGGCGCGCCGGCCGTGACGTCGTGGTGCTGTCCAAGGCCGACCAGACACACGCCGTGACCGCCACGCACTACGCCCAGGGCGGCATCGCGGTGGTGCTGCCCGACAATGACGACTCTGTCGACGCCCACGTCGCCGACACCCTGGCCGCGGGCGCCGGCCTGTGCGATCCCGACGCGGTCACCTCGATCGTGGCCGACGGCTACCGCGCGGTGACCGAATTGGTCGGTGACGGGGCGCGATTCGACGAGGCCGTCCCCGGCCGGTGGGCGCTGACGCGCGAGGGCGGGCACTCCCGGCGCCGGATCGTGCACGCCGGCGGCGACGCCACCGGGGCCGAGGTGCAGCGCGCGCTCGACGACGCCGCGGCCGCGCTGGACATCCGCACCGGCCACGTGGCCCTGCGGGTGCTGCACGACGGCGGGGCGGTCACCGGGGTGTTGGTGGGCAATCCGGACGGCCACGGGATCATCAGCGCGCCGTCGGTGATCCTGGCCTCCGGCGGCCTCGGGCATCTCTACGGCGCCACCACCAACCCGGGCGGGTCCACCGGCGACGGGATCGCGTTGGCCCTGTGGGCCGGCGTCGCGGTCGGCGACGTCGAGTTCATCCAGTTCCACCCGACGATGCTGTTCGCCGCCGCCGGCGGACGGCGGCCCCTGATCACCGAGGCCATCCGCGGCGAGGGCGCGATACTGCTTGACAGGCAAGGCAATTCGATCATGGACGGCGTTCACCCGATGGCGGACCTGGCGCCGCGCGACGTCGTCGCGGCCGCCATCGACGCCCGGATGAAGGCCACCGGCGACGCGTATGTCCTGCTCGACGCCCGCGGCATCGACGGCTTCGAGGCCCGCTTCCCGACCGTCACCGCCGCGTGCCGGGCCGCGGGCATCGACCCCGTCCGGCAACCCATGCCGGTCGTCCCGGGGGCGCACTACAGCTGCGGCGGGATCGTCACCGACGTGTACGGCCGCACCGAGCTGCCGGGGCTGTTCGCGGCGGGCGAGGTGGCCCGCACCGGGATGCACGGCGCGAACCGGTTGGCGTCCAACAGCCTGCTGGAGGGGCTGGTGGTCGGCGGCCGCGCCGGCACGGCCGCGGCGGCACACGCCGCGGCGGCCGGGCGGGTGCACGCCGAGGCGCCCGAGCCCCTGGCGTGCAGCGCGCCGCGGCGCGACGACCTGCAGCGCGCGATGAGCCGCGACGCCGCGGTCGTGCGCGATGCTGCCGGGCTGCGGCGGTTGTCCGCGGTCTTGTCGGGCGCGCCGGTGCGTCACGTCGCGGGACGCCGCGATTTCGAGGACGTCGCGCTGGCGATGACGGCGCGTGCGGTGACCGCCGCGGCCCTGGCCCGCACCGAGAGCCGGGGCTGTCACCATCGCGCCGAACACCCCGACACCGCGCCCGAACAGGCCCGCAACAGCGTGCTGCGGCTGGCCCAGGACCGCACGTCGGTGCTGGTCGAGACGCTGGCAGCGGTGGGTTGACGATGCTGTCGGACTCCGAGCGGGCCGCCGCCCGCGACACCATCCGGCGGGGCCTCGACGAGGATCTGTGCTACGGGCCCGACGCGACCACGCTGGCGACGGTTCCCGGCGACGCGGTGGCCACGGCGTCGATGGTGCCCCGGGAACCCGGCGTGGTCGCCGGGGTGGACGTCGCGGTGCTGGTTCTCGACGAGGTGCTCGGTGCCGGCGGCTACGAGGTGGTGCACCGCCTCGAGGACGGCACCCCGTTGCAGCCGGGGGAGGCCCTGCTGACCGTGCGGGCGCCCACCCGAGGGTTGCTGACCGCCGAGCGGACCATGCTGAACCTGATCTGTCACCTGTCGGGGATCGCCACCGCGACCGCGGCCTGGGTGGCGGCGGTCGAGGGCACCAGGGCCCAGATCCGCGACACCCGCAAAACCCTGCCCGGGCTGCGGCTGCTGCAGAAGTATGCGGTACGGGTCGGCGGGGGCGTCAACCACCGGCTCGGGCTCGGCGACGCGGCCCTGATCAAGGACAACCACGTGGTGGCCGCCGGATCGGTGGTCGAGGCGCTGCGCGCGGTGCGCGCAGCGGCCCCGGGCCTGCCCTGCGAGGTCGAGGTCGACTCCCTCGCGCAGCTGGACGCGGTGCTGGCCGAAAAGCCCGAGCTGGTCCTGCTGGACAACTTCCCGGTATGGCAGACGCAGATCGCCGTGCAGCGCCGGGACTCGCGCGCACCCGCCGTGTTGCTGGAATCGTCCGGCGGGCTCAGCCTCGACACGGCGGCGACCTATGCCGCGACCGGGGTGGACTACCTGGCGGTCGGAGCGCTGACCCATTCGGTGCGGGTGCTCGACATCGGCCTGGACATGTAGGCGGGCGCCGGTGCGCCCCGCCGCGACACATAAATCACGCACCCGACACGCCGGCGCGCATCGCGCTGGTTGATGTCTCGACGCGCGGAACGCGCCGGCTTCAGGCGACGATGTCGCCGACGAACACCCCGATGCGGCGCAACTGCAGGCGCGCCATCCTCGGCAGGTTTTCCGCGTCGGGGCCCGCTGAGCCGGCCGGCAGAATCCGCGGGTTGGTGATGTGCACCACGCGGTTGCGGCGCAACTGCACGTCGGCCTCGCCGGCCGCGAGCACGTTCTTGACCCAGTTGGTCTTGCCGTGGCCCAGCGCGATCGCCAGCACGTTTCCCTTGCGATAGGGCGTGATGATGGTCTCGTAGGGCCTGCCGGACGTGCGCCCGCGATGCTTGATGGTCGCCGTTGCGGGCAGAAACCGCGCGATCGGCTTGAGCGCCGGGTTGAAGTATTTGATCTGGAAGCGCTCGAACCACGGCGGGAACACCATCGGGACGCCCGGCGCGTTGTTGGGATGATCCTTTGCGGACATGACGGCTCCCTTTCCCGAGCGGGTGTTCACCGGCACTGTACCGGCCGGATAACGACTTGAGTTGCTCTGGGACAATGGACACCGTGACTGCCACGCCCGCACCCGTGATCGCCCGCATCGACCTGCGGGGCACGGAATTGACGGCTGCCCGGCTGCGGGGGGCGTTGCCGCGCGGCGGCGCCGACGTGGAGAGTGTCCTTCCCACGGTGCGACCGATCGTGCAGGCCGTCGCCGAGCGGGGCGCGCAGGCGGCGCTGGAATACGGGGCGTCGTTCGACCGCGTGCGGCCCCGGGCCGTGCGGGTGCCCGGCGCCGTGCTCGAGGCGGCGCTGTCCGGACTGGACCCCGAGGTGCGCGACGCGCTGCAGGTGATGATCGAGCGCACCCGCGCCGTGCACGCCGACCAGCGTCGCCCCGACGTGACCACCACGCTGGGTCCGGGCGCGACGGTCACCGAGCGGTGGGTCCCCGTCGAGCGGGTCGGGTTGTATGTGCCCGGCGGCAACGCGGTGTACCCGTCGAGCGTGGTGATGAACGTGGTACCCGCGCAGGCCGCCGGCGTCCCCTCGCTGGTGGTGGCCAGCCCGCCGCAGGCCCGCTCACAGTCCGGGTTCGCCGGCCTGCCGCACCCGACGATCCTGGCCGCGGCCGCGCTGCTCGGGGTCGACGAGGTGTGGGCCGTGGGCGGTGCGCAGGCGGTGGCGCTGCTGGCCTACGGCGGCACCGACACCGATGGGTCCGAGCTGGCGCCGGTGGACATGATCACCGGGCCCGGCAACATCTACGTCACCGCCGCCAAGCGGCTCTGCCGCTCCCGGGTGGGCATCGACGCCGAAGCCGGGCCGACCGAGATCGCCATCCTCGCCGACCACACCGCCGACCCGGCGCACGTGGCCGCCGACCTGATCAGCCAGGCCGAACACGACGAGATGGCCGCCAGCGTGCTGGTGACCCCCAGCGTCGACCTGGCCGATGCCACCGACGCCGAACTGGCCGACCAGCTGTCGACCACGGTGCACCGACAACGCGTGACCACCGCCCTGGCCGGACCCCAGTCGGCGATCATCCTGGTCGACGACCTGGATGCCGGGGTCGACGTCGTCAACGCCTACGCCGCCGAGCACCTGGAGATCCAGACCGTCGACGCGGCGCGGGTCGCCCGCCGAATCCGTTCGGCCGGAGCCATTTTCGTGGGCCCGTACGCGCCGGTGAGCCTCGGCGACTACTGCGCGGGATCCAACCACGTGCTCCCGACGGCGGGCAGCGCCCGCCATTCCAGCGGCCTGTCCGTGCAGACCTTCCTGCGCGGCATCCATGTCGTCGACTACACCGAGGCGGCCCTCAAGGACGTGTCCGGGCACGTGGTCACGCTGGCCAAGTCCGAGGACCTGCCCGCGCACGGCGTGGCGGTGCGGCGGAGGTTCGAGCGATGACGGCGCGCCAACCCACCCTCGCGGACCTGCCGCTGCGCGCGGACCTGCGGGGCAAGTCGCCCTACGGCGCGCCGCAATTACAGGTGCCGGTGCGGCTCAACACCAACGAGAACCCGCACCCGCCCAGCACGGCCCTCGTCGAGGACGTCACGCGCTCGGTGCGGGCGGCGGCCGCGGAACTGCACCGCTACCCCGACCGCGACGCGGTGGCGCTGCGCCGCGACCTGGCGGGCTACCTCACCGCCCAGACCGGAACCCGGGTAGGCGTCGAAAATGTTTGGGCCGCAAACGGTTCCAACGAGATTCTGCAGCAGCTGCTGCAGGCCTTCGGCGGGCCGGGGCGCACCGCGATCGGGTTCGTCCCGTCCTACTCGATGCATCCGATCATCGCCGACGCCACCCGGACCGCATGGATCGAGGCGCCCCGCGCCGACGACTTCAGCCTCGACGTGGACAAGGCGGTCGCCGCCATCGCCGAGAACAAGCCCGACGTGGTGTTCGTCGCCAGCCCCAACAACCCGTCCGGGCAGAGCATCTCGCTGCCGGACCTGCGGCGGCTGCTCGACGCGGTGCCGGGCATCCTGATCGTCGACGAGGCCTACGGCGAATTCTCCGCGCAGCCCAGCGCGGTGTCGCTGGTCGGGCAGTACCCGACGCGGCTGGTCGTCACCCGCACCATGAGCAAGGCGTTCGCCTTCGCCGGTGGCAGGCTCGGCTACCTGGTCGCCACGCCGGCGGTGATCGACGCGCTGCTGCTGGTGCGGCTGCCGTATCACCTGTCCTCGGTCACCCAGGCCGCGGCGCGGGCCGCGCTGCGGCACGCCGGCGACACCCTGGGCAGCGTCGCCGCCCTGGTCGCCGAGCGTGAGCGAGTGACGAAATCATTGCGCGACATGGGTTTCCGGGTCATCCCGAGTGACGCGAACTTCGTGCTGTTCGGCGAGTTCGCCGACGCCCCGGCCGCCTGGCAGCGCTACCTGGACGCCGGCGTGCTGATCCGCGACGTCGGCATCGCCGGCTATCTGCGCGCCACCACCGGCCTGGCCGCGGAGAACGACGCGTTCCTGCGGGCCAGTGCCGACCTCGCCGCCGCCGAACTGGCGCCCGTCACCCCCGTAGGAGCACCGTGACCGCCACCGAAACCGGCAACACGACCGCCGGGAACACCCGCCGCGCGCGCATCGAGCGTCGCACCCGCGAATCCGACGTCGTCGTCGAACTCGACCTCGACGGCACCGGTGTGGTCCACGTCGACACCGGTGTCCCGTTCTACGACCACATGCTGACGGCGCTGGGCAGCCACGCCAGCTTCGACCTGACCGTGCACACCCGGGGCGACGTCGAGATCGAAGGGCATCACACCATCGAGGACACCGCGATCGCGCTGGGTCAGGCGCTGCGGGAGGCGCTCGGCGACAAGTTGGGCATCCGCCGCTTCGGGGACGCGTTCATCCCGATGGACGAGACGCTGGCTCACGCCGCGGTCGACGTGTCCGGGCGGCCCTACTGCGTGCACACCGGGGAGCCGGATCACTTGTTGCGCACCACTATTGGAGGCAGTTCGGTGCCCTACCACACCGTCGCCAACCGGCACGTGTTCGAGTCGCTGGCCGCCAACGCGCACATCGCGCTGCACGTCCGCGTTCTCTACGGGCGCGATCCGCACCACATCACCGAGGCGCAGTACAAGGCCGTGGCCCGCGCGTTGCGTGCGGCCGTCGAGCCCGATCCCCGGGTGTCGGGTGTGCCGTCCACCAAAGGTGTTCTGTGACGTCAACTTCTCGGACGAAGTCCGTTGTGGTCCTCGACTACGGCTCGGGCAACCTGCGGTCGGCGCAGCGCGCGCTGCAGCGGGTCGGCGCGTCAGTCGAGGTGACCTCCGACGCGGGGGCCGCCGCGGCCGCCGACGGGCTGGTGGTGCCCGGCGTCGGCGCCTTCGAGGCGTGCATGAACGGCCTGGGCCGGATCGGCGGCCGGCGCATCATCGCCGACCGGGTCGCGGGCGGCCGTCCGGTGCTGGGGGTGTGCGTGGGCATGCAGATCCTGTTCGCCCGCGGCATCGAGTTCGGGGTGCAGACCCAGGGGTGCGGGCAGTGGCCCGGGGAGGTGACCCGGCTGCGCGCCCCGGTGATCCCGCACATGGGGTGGAACGTGGTGGACGCCGCGCCGGGCAGTGTGCTGTTCAAGGGGCTGGACGCCGACGCCCGGTTCTATTTCGTGCACTCCTACGCCGCGCAGCGCTGGGAGGGGGCCCCGGAGGCGATGCTGACCTGGGCCACCCATCGGGTGCCTTTCCTGGCCGCGGTCGAGGACGGTGCGCTGTCCGCCACCCAGTTTCACCCCGAGAAGAGCGGGGACGCCGGTGCGGCGGTGCTGAGCAATTGGGTGGAGGCGTTGTAGGGAGATGTCGCTGATTCTGTTACCCGCCGTCGACGTGGTCGACGGGCGTGCCGTCCGCCTGGTGCAGGGCAAGGCGGGCAGTGAAACCGAGTACGGCACGGCGCTGGACGCCGCACTGAACTGGCAGCGCGACGGCGCCGAATGGATCCACCTGGTGGACCTGGACGCCGCGTTCGGTCGCGGCTCCAACCGCGACCTGCTCGCCGAGGTGGTGGGCAAGCTCGACGTGCGGGTGGAGCTGTCGGGCGGCATCCGCGACGACGACTCCCTGGCCGCGGCGCTGGCCACCGGCTGCGCCCGGGTGAACCTGGGCACGGCGGCGCTGGAGAACCCGCAGTGGTGCGCCCGCGCCATCGCCGAGCACGGCGACAGGGTGGCCGTCGGGCTGGACGTCCAGATCGACGACGGAGCACACCGGCTGCGGGGGCGCGGCTGGGAAACCGATGGCGGCGACCTGTGGGAAGTGCTGGAACGCCTTGACGGCGAAGGATGTTCGCGCTACGTCGTCACCGACGTAACCAAGGACGGCACGCTGGGCGGGCCCAACCTGGACCTGCTGGCCGGCGTCGCCGAACGCACCGACGCCCCGGTGATCGCCTCCGGCGGGGTGTCCAGCCTGGACGACCTGCGGGCGATCGCCACCCTTGTCGGCCGCGGCGTCGAGGGCGCCATCGTGGGCAAGGCGCTCTACGCCGGGCGGTTCACGCTGCCGCAGGCGCTGGCCGCGGTGCGCGGGTAGGGCCCGCGATGAATCTCACCGCGCTGGTCGCCCAGGCCTCGGCGATCCTCGACGCCGCCGTGCCGCGGTTCCTGGAGGGCCGCCGGGCCGTTTCGGCGGTTGCCAAGCAGGGCAACGACTTCGCCACCGAGATCGACCTGGCGATCGAGCGGCAGGTGGTCGCCGCGCTGGTCGAGGCCACCGGGATCGGCGTGCACGGCGAGGAGTTCGGCGGCACCGACGTCGGCGCGCCGTGGGTGTGGGTGCTGGACCCGATCGACGGCACCTTCAACTACGCCGCCGGGTCGCCGATGGCCGCGATCCTGCTGGCCCTGCTGCACGACGGGGACCCGGTGGCGGGCCTGACCTGGCTGCCGTTCGTCGACGAGCGCTACACCGCCGTCGCCGAGGGTCCGTTGCTGAAAAACGGTGTGCCGCAACCGTCGCTGGGCGACACCAAACTGGCCGACAGCCTGGTCGGGGTCGGCACGTTCAGTGCCGACGCGCGGGGTCGCTTTCCCGGACGCTATCGGATGGCCGTGCTGGAAAACCTCAGCAGGGTGTCGTCGCGGCTGCGCATGCACGGCTCCACCGGCATCGACCTCGTCTACGTCGCCGACGGGATCCTGGGTGGGGCAATCAGTTTCGGGGACCACATCTGGGACCATGCCGCCGGGGTGGCGCTGGTGCGGGCCGCCGGAGGCATCGTCACGAACCTTGCCGGTGAGGCGTGGACGCCCGCGGCGCGGTCGGTGCTGGCCGCGGCGCCCGGGGTGCACGGCGAGATCCTCGAACTTCTGCGCGCCACCGGCGCACCCGAGGACTACTGAGATGGGTCCGGACACTCCCGCCAACGGTCTTGCCGTACGGGTCATCCCGTGCCTGGATGTCGACGCGGGGCGGGTCGTCAAGGGCGTCAACTTCGAGAACCTGCGCGACGCCGGCGATCCCGTGGGGCTGGCGGCCGCCTACGACGCCGAAGGCGCCGACGAGCTGACCTTCCTGGACGTGACCGCGTCGTCGTCGGGCAGGGCGACGATGCTCGACGTGGTGCGCCGCACCGCCGATCAGGTGTTCATTCCGCTGACCGTCGGCGGCGGGGTGCGCACGGTCGACGACGTCGACACGCTGCTGCGTGCGGGCGCCGACAAGGTCTCGGTCAACACCGCCGCGATCGCCCGGCCCGACCTGCTCGAGGAAATGGCAAGGCGGTTCGGCTCGCAGTGCATCGTGCTGTCGGTCGACGCCCGCACGGTGCCGCCGGGGTCGGCGCCCACCCCCTCGGGCTGGGAGGTCACCACCCACGGGGGCCGGCGCGGCACCGGTATCGACGCCGTCGAGTGGGCTTCGCGCGGGGCCGATCTGGGGGTGGGGGAAATCCTGCTGAACTCGATGGACGCCGACGGCACCAAGGCCGGGTTCGACCTGGCGATGCTGCGCGCGGTCCGTTCCGCGGTCACCGTGCCGGTGATCGCCAGTGGCGGGGCCGGCGCGGTCGAGCACTTCGCGCCCGCGGTCGCGGCCGGCGCGGATGCGGTGTTGGCGGCCAGCGTCTTTCACTTCCGCGAGCTCACGATCGGGCAGGTGAAGGCGGCGATGGCGGCCGCGGGGGTGGTCGTGCGGTGACGCTGGACCCGCGGATCGCCGCACGCCTGAAACGCAACGCCGAGGGCCTGTTCACCGCCGTCGTGCAGCAGCGGGGCAGCGGCGACGTGCTGATGGTCGCCTGGATGGACGACGCGGCGCTGGCGCGCACCCTGGAAACCCGCGAGGCCACGTACTATTCGCGGTCCCGCGCGCAGCAGTGGGTCAAGGGCGCGACCTCGGGCCACACGCAGCATGTGCATTCGGTGCGGCTGGACTGTGACGGTGACGCCGTGCTGCTGACGGTCGACCAGGTGGGCGGCGCGTGCCATACCGGCGACCACAGCTGTTTCGACGCCGACGTGCTGCTCGGGCCGGAGGGCTAACCGGGCACGGCGTCGAGGCCGTTGGCCGCGGCGATCGCGGCGCGGGCCCACTCATGGTGGTAGACGGCCGGACCGACGCGGTCGCGGCGGATCTTCTCGACGTCGATGGCCGTCCCGTTGACCAGCGCACCCGGCACCCGCAGCGAATAGGACGGCTCGTCGGTGGCGATGGCCAGCAGGGCGTCGCTGTCGCCCAACCCGTTGGCGCGCACCGCGTTCTCGGCCCACCTGAACGACCGCAGGCCGCCGAAGTTCTTGACGTAGACCACCCACAGGCGGGTGCCGCGGCCGTTGTAGAGCTTGGTGAGCGCCCTGTCGACGGCCGCGTGCTCGACGGGCCCCAGCACGCCGGACTGATCGGTGATCTGGGTGGACAGCGTGATCGCCGGCGGCGACGGGGGTACCGCGGCGGCGCCGCCCGGCGCCGCCGCCGCCGGGCCGCCCGGCGGCGCCGCCGCCGAGGGGGAGGGCGCGCTGCTCGCCGGTTGGCGGGACTTTCCGCCCAGCAGGTGCATGCCGACCACCGCGGCCACTCCCACCAGCGCGACGGCGACGAGCGCCGCGACCACCGTGACCGGACCCGGGCGGCGACCGCGGGCTTTCGGCGCCGCCCCTGCCGGGCGCGCGATCACCTCCGTCGGCGCGGCGCCGGCGTCGGCGCGCCGTGTCACGGGTGCCGGCGCGGTGGCCGGTTGGCCGGCCAGTGCCGTCGCGAAGTCCGTGCACGTGGCGAAGCGCTCGTCGGGGCTCTTGGCCATCGCCGTGGCGATGACCGCGTCGAGGTCCGCTGCGTCCGGGCGCCGATCGCCGACGCGCGGCGGCGGCGTCGACAGGTGATGGCCGATGACCACCGCCGGGTTGGAGTGCGCGAACGGCGCGGACCCGGTGAGCAGGTTGAACGCGGTGCAACCGAGCGCATACTGGTCGGCGCGCGGGTCGACGTCGGCGCCGCGCAGCTGCTCGGGCGCGCAGTAGGCGGTCGTGCCCACCAGCATGTTCGTCGCGGTCAGCCCGCTGATCTCGCCCAGTTCCCGCGCGATGCCGAAATCGCCGAGCAGGATGCGCCGTCGCGGGCCGCTATGCCCGAGCAGGATGTTGGCGGGTTTGACGTCACGATGCAGCAGCCCGCGGGAGTGGGCGTAATCGAGCGCGTCGGCGACCGCCGCGACGATCTCGACGACATCGGCTTTGGGCATCCCGGACGGATAGTTGCTGCGCAGCAGCTGAGCGGCGTCGGTGCCCTCGACGTAGTCCATCGAGATCCACAGCTGCCCTTCGTATTCGCCGCGGTCGTGGATGCCGACGATGTGCTCGTGGTAGAGACCGGCGGCCAGGTCGGCCTCCCGGTTGAAGCGCTGGCGGAACTCGAGGTTGCCGGTCAGGTCGCCGGGCAGGATCTTCAGGGCGTCGCGGCGGGGCAACCGGGGGTGCTGCGCCAGATACACCTGGCCCATCCCGCCGGCGCCCAGACGCCGAAGGATGGTGTATCCGGCGAACACGTCACCTTCGGCAAGGCCGTCGCTGTTCGGCATGTGAGCATGCTACTGAGGCGGTGACCGCGTGATCGGCATTCGCGGACCCCGACCGTGTTGCGACAATGGCCGCATGGGCGAGCAGAGCATCTGGATGCGGAAGGTCGCGGCCAACCCCGGGCATTCGCACTGGTACGTGGAGCGTTTCCGGTCCCTGGCCCGCGCCGGGGAGGACCTGGCCGGCGAGGCCCGGTTCGTCGACGCGATGGTGCCCCGCGGCGCCCGCATCCTGGACGCCGGCTGCGGGCCCGGCCGCCTGGCCGGGTACCTGGCCGCCGCCGGCCACCACGTCGTCGGCGTCGACGTCGACCCGGTGCTGATCGCGGCGGCCGAGCAGGATCATCCCGGACCCCGGTATCTGGTCGGCGACCTCGCCGAACTCGACCTGCCCGCGCGCGGCATCGCCGAGCCGTTCGACGTCATCGTGCTGGCCGGCAACGTCATGGCGTTCCTTGCCCCCAGTACCCGCGGCCGGGTGCTGAGCCGGGTGCGCGCCCACCTCGGGCGCGACGGCCGCGCCGTGATCGGCTTCGGCGCCGGGCGCGACTACGCGTTCGGCCGGTTCCTCGAGGACGCGGCGGCCGCCGGCCTCGCGCCCGACCTGTTGCTGTCCACCTGGGATCTGCGGCCCTTGACCGACGACTCCGACTTCCTCGTCGCGGTCCTGCGACCGGTGTAGGCGGGGATGACCCCGCGCCGTCCCGCGCGAACCGGGGCAACTTCGATGACAATGACGGGCGATGTCGAAACGCGTGTCGTGGACGGTCGCGGTACCGGTGTTCTCCGTCGTCGCGCTCGCGCTGAGCTGGGGCGAGGAGCTCGGGCCCGTGCCGGCCCTGCTCGTGGCGGTGTTCCTGATCGGCGCCGTGCTGGCCGCCGTCAACCACGCGGAGGTGGTCGCCCACCGGGTCGGTGAGCCGTTCGGGTCGCTGGTGCTGGCCACGGCGGTGACGACGATCGAGCTGGCGCTGATCGTCGCGCTCATGGCCTCCGGCGGGCACGAGGCATCGACGTTGGCCCGCGACACCGTGTTCGCCGCGTTGATGATCACCACGAACGGGATCGTGGGACTGTCGCTGCTGCTCGGTTCGCACCGCTACGGCGTGACCGTGTTCCACGCCGAGGGCACCGGCGCGGCGCTGGCCACGCTCACCACGCTGGCGACGCTGAGCCTGGCGCTGCCCACGTTCACCACCACCCAGGGCGGACAGGAATTCTCCCCCGCCCAGCTGGCATTCGCCGCGGTCGCCTCGCTGGGGCTCTACCTGCTCTTCGTCTTCACGCAGAACGTGCGGCACCGGGACTTCTTCCTGCCGGTCACGCAGAAGGGCCAGAAGAGCTTTTTCGAGGACGAGAGCCACGCTGAGCCGCCGAGCACCGCGGCCACGCTGCGCAGCGTGGGCTTGTTGCTGGTGGCGCTGGTCGCGGTGGTGGGGCTGGCCGAGGAGGAGTCGCCGACGATCGAGCACCTCGTTTCGGCGGCCGGTTTTCCGCAGTCGTTCGTCGGGGTGGTGATCGCCGCCCTGGTGCTGCTCCCCGAGACGCTCGCGGCGGCGCGGGCGGCGCGGCAGGGCCGCATCCAGACCAGCCTGAACCTGGCCTACGGCTCGGCGCTGGCCAGCATCGGGCTCACGATCCCGGCCATCGCGCTGGCCTCGATCTGGTTCGGGGGGCCGCTGCTGCTGGGCCTGGGCGCCACCCAGTTGGTGCTGTTCGCGCTGACCGTGGTGATCAGCGTGCTCACCGTGGTGCCCGGGCGGGCCACCCGGCTGCAGGGCGAGGTGCACCTGGTGCTGCTGGCCGCCTACGTGTTCCTGTCGGTCGTCCCCTGAGTTTCCGCGGCGAGCAGACGCAGAATCGCACTCCGCCCGGCGATTTTGTGCGATTCTGCGTCTGCTCGCGCCCCAGGGGTGAGGGGTGCTACTTCGGTGACCGCGCCCGCAGCGTCTGCAGCGCCTTGTCGGCGTGCGCGTCCATACTGAACTCGCTGGCGATCACGTCGAGCACCGAGCGATCGGTGTCGATGACGAAGGTGGTGCGCTTGACCGGCAGCAACCTGCCGAGCAGACCGCGCTTGACGCCGAACTGTGCGGCCACCGTGCCTTCGGTGTCGGACAGCAGCGGGTAGTCGAACTTCTGCAGGTCGGCGAACTTGGCCTGTTTGTGGACGGGGTCGCCGCTGATGCCGACGCGGCCGGCCCCGACCGCGGCGAACTCGGCGGCCAGGTCACGGAAATGGCAGGCCTCCTTGGTGCACCCGGGCGTCATCGCGGCGGGGTAGAAGAACAACACCACCGGTCCGTCGGCGAGCAGGGCGCTGAGTTTGCGCGGCGTTCCCGTCTGGTCGGGAAGTTCGAAGTCGGCCACGGTGTCACCAGGTTTCATGACCGTCACGCTACCGCCCGCGCGCGCAACGCCGCGGCGGAAAATCGGAGCCGAAATCGCCCCGCCGCTACGCGCGCGGACCGTGGCCACGCATCTGCGAGGATGGTTCGGTGCACCACCATTTCGCCGCCACCACCTCACGCGAGGACTTCCGCCGGCTGGCGGCGGAACACCGCGTCGTCCCGGTGACCCGCAAGGTGCTGGCCGACAGCGAGACGCCGCTGTCGGCCTACCGCAAACTCGCCGCCGACCGCCCGGGCACGTTCCTGCTGGAATCCGCCGAGAACGGTCGCTCGTGGTCGCGGTGGTCGTTCATCGGCGCGGGGGCGCCGTCGGCGCTGACCGTGCGCGACGGCCAGGCGGTATGGCTGGGCGCCGCGCCGCACGACGCGCCCACCGGCGGCGACCCGCTGCGGGCGCTGCGCGCCACGCTCGAGTTGCTGGCCACCGCCGCGCTGCCCGGGCTGCCGCCGCTCTCGGGCGGCATGGTCGGCTTCTTCGCCTACGACCTGGTGCGGCGCCTGGAACGGCTGCCCGAGTTGGCCGCCGACGATCTGCACCTGCCCGACATGCTGCTGCTGCTGGCCACCGATGTGGCCGCGGTGGACCACCACGAGGGCACCATCACGCTGATCGCCAACGCGGTCAACTGGAACGGCACCGACGAGCGCGTCGACGAGGCCTACGACGACGCGGTGGGCCGGCTCGACGTGATGACCAGGGCGCTGGGCCAGGCGCTGCCCTCGACGGTCGCCACGTTCGGCAGGCCCGAGCCGCGGTACCGCGCGCAGCGCACCGCCGAGGAATACGGCAAGATCGTCGACTACCTCGTCGAGCAGATCGCCGCCGGTGAGGCCTTCCAGGTGGTGCCCTCCCAGCGCTTCGAGATGGACACCGGCGTCGATCCCATCGACGTCTACCGAATGCTGCGGGCCACCAACCCGAGTCCCTACATGTACCTGCTGCACGTCCCGAACGGCGAAGGCGCCACGGACTTCTCGATCGTCGGATCCAGCCCCGAAGCGTTGGTCACCGTCGCGGACGGCTGGGCGACGACGCATCCGATCGCCGGAACGCGGTGGCGGGGCAACAACGAGGAAGAGGACCAGCTGCTGGAATCCGAGCTGCTGGCCGACGACAAGGAACGCGCCGAGCACCTGATGCTGGTCGATCTGGGCCGCAACGACCTCGGCCGGGTCTGCACCCCGGGCACCGTGCGCGTCGAGGATTACAGCCACATCGAGCGCTACAGCCATGTGATGCACCTGGTGTCGACGGTGACCGGGATGCTCGACGAGCACCGGAGCGCCCTGGACGCGGTGACGGCCTGCTTCCCGGCGGGGACGTTGTCCGGGGCGCCGAAGGTGCGGGCCATGGAGCTCATCGAGGAGGTGGAGCAGACGCGCCGCGGCCTGTACGGCGGAGTGGTCGGCTACCTCGACTTCGCCGGCAACGCCGACTTCGCGATCGCCATCCGCACCGCGCTGATGCGCGACGGCACCGCCTACGTGCAGGCCGGCGGCGGGGTGGTGGCCGACTCCAACGGGCCGTACGAGTACACCGAGGCGTCCAACAAGGCGCGCGCGGTGCTGAATGCGATCGCCGCCGCCGAGACGCTGACCGCCCCCGATGCGACATGACCGGTGACCGGCGGGCCCGGCCGGCGATCCGGATCGCGCAGGTGCTGCTGGTGGTCGCCGCCGGCGCGCTGTGGGCGGCCTCGCGGCTGCCCTGGGTGGTGATCCGCGCGTTCGACGGCCTGGGTCCGCCCAGGGCGGTGACCCTGACCGGCGCGGCGTGGTCGACGGCGCTGCTGCCGCTGGCGCTGCTGATGCTGGCGGCCGCCGTCGCGACGCTGGCGGTGCGCGGGTGGGCGCTGCGCGTGTTGGCGGCGCTGCTGGCCGCGGCCAGCCTGGTGGTCGGCTACCTCGGCGTCAGCCTGTGGGCCGTCCCGGATGTGGCGGTGCGCGGTGCCGATCTGGCGCATGTCCCGACGATGACGCTGGTCGGAAGCACGCGGCAGTACGGGGGCGCGGCGGTCGCGGCGGCGGCCGCCGTGTGCACGCTGATCGCCTCGGTTCTGCTGATGCGGTCGGCCGCGGATTCCGGGTCGACCCGTTCGAGCGCAACGAGATACGCGGCGCCCGCGGCGCGGCGCTCGCGGGCGCGGACGGAGGGGCCGGACACGCCGGAGATGTCGGAACGGATGATCTGGGATGCGCTGGACGAGGGCCGCGACCCCACGGATCGCTCCCGCGGCCCGGACAGCGAGGGGCGGTGATGTGCCCCACGCCCAGGGCCGCTACCCTTCATGGACGTCGTCGGAATCGGTTGGGCATCGTTGTGACCGACCGGATGACCGTGGGAAGGAAACGACAGGCATGAGTCCGGCAACTGTGCTCGACTCCATCCTCGAGGGAGTCCGGGCCGACGTTGCCGCCCGCGAAGCCCTGATCGGCCTGTCGGAGATCAAAGCCGCCGCCGCGGCGGCGGCGCCGCCGCTCGACGTGATGGCCGCGCTGCGTCAGCCCGGCATCGGTGTCATCGCCGAGGTGAAGCGCGCCAGCCCGTCGGCGGGCGCGCTGGCGACCATCGCCGATCCGGCCAAACTGGCCCGGGCTTACGAGGACGGCGGCGCGCGGATCATCAGCGTGCTGACCGAGGAACGGCGCTTCCGCGGCTCGCTCGACGACCTCGACGCGGTGCGGGCCGCCGTCGCGGTGCCGATCCTGCGCAAAGACTTTGTGATACAGCCATATCAGATCCACGAGGCGCGGGCCCACGGCGCCGACATGTTGCTGCTGATCGTGGCCGCCCTGGACCAGTCGGCGCTCGTCTCGATGCTGGACCGCACCGAATCCCTTGGTATGACGGCGCTCGTGGAGGTGCACACCGAGGAGGAGGCCGACCGGGCGCTGACGGCCGGGGCCAAGGTGATCGGTGTCAACGCCCGCGACCTCACGACGCTGGAGGTGGACCGGGATTGCTTCGCGCGCATCGCGCCCGGACTGCCCAGCAACGTGATCAGGGTCGCCGAGTCCGGTGTGCGCGGTACCGGGGACCTGTTGGCCTATGCCGGCGCCGGGGCCGACGCCGTGTTGGTCGGCGAAGGTCTGGTCAAAAGCGGCGACCCGCGTGCCGCGGTTGCCGACCTGGTCACCGCGGGCACCCATCCGTCCTGTCCGAAACCGGCTCGCTAGTCACGTTGAACGCGATGAGTCATCCGCACGCCGAGCCCTGGTGATGGTCGGTCTGCCCAGGCCGGACCTACCTTCGATGAGTGCGGCCATCTCCGAACCCACCCGGCACGATCCCGACCCGGGCGGGCATTTCGGCGTTTTCGGCGGCCGTTACCTGCCCGAGGCGTTGATGGCGGTCGTCGAAGAGGTCACCGCCGCCTACGAAAAGGAACGCGTCAACCCCGACTTCCTGGACACCCTGGACGACCTGCAGGCGCATTACACCGGTCGGCCGTCACCGCTGTACGAGGCCACCCGCCTGTCCGAGCATGCGGGCGCGGCGCGCATCTTCCTCAAGCGGGAAGACTTGAATCACACCGGATCCCACAAGATCAACAACGTGCTGGGCCAGGCCCTACTCGCCCGCCGGATGGGTAAGCGCCGGGTGATCGCCGAAACCGGTGCGGGGCAGCACGGCGTCGCGACGGCCACCGCGTGCGCGCTGCTGGGGCTGGAGTGCGTGATCTACATGGGTGCCGTCGACACCGCCCGGCAGGCACTCAACGTGGCCCGGATGCGGTTGCTGGGCGCCGAGGTCGTCTCGGTCGAAAGCGGTTCCCGGACACTCAAGGACGCCATCAACGAGGCGTTCCGGGACTGGGTCACCAACGCCGGCGACACGTACTACTGCTTCGGCACCGCGGCGGGACCGCACCCGTTCCCGACGATGGTGCGCGACTTCCAGCGGATCGTCGGCATGGAGGCGCGCGTGCAGATTCAGCAGCAGGCGGGCCGGCTGCCGGACGCGGTGGTGGCCTGCGTGGGGGGCGGATCCAACGCGATCGGCATCTTCCACCCCTTCATCGACGACCCCGGCGTGCGGCTTATCGGTTTCGAGGCGGCCGGCGACGGAGTCGAAACCGGCAGGCACGCCGCGACATTCACCGGCGGTTCACCCGGGGCGTTTCAGGGATCGTTCTCCTATCTGCTGCAGGACGAGGACGGCCAGACCATCGAATCCCATTCGATCTCGGCGGGTCTGGATTACCCGGGGGTGGGTCCCGAGCACGCGCATCTCAAGGAGACCGGACGCGCCGAATACCGGCCCATCACCGACTCCGAGGCAATGGAGGCGTTCCGGTTGCTGTGCCGCACGGAGGGCATCATCCCGGCCATCGAATCCGCGCACGCGGTGGCGGGTGCGGTGCAGCTGTGTCCCGAGTTGGGCCCGGGGGCGGTCATCGTCGTCAACCTGTCGGGTCGCGGCGACAAGGACGTCGAGGCGGCCGCCGCATGGTTCGGCCTGTTGGAGCCCGGCGAGCGATGACCGTGGAACAACGCGAGGAGAGCGGGCTGGGGCCCATCTTCGCCGCGTGCCGCGCGCAGGGCCGCGCCGCGCTGATCGGTTACCTGCCCACCGGCTATCCCGACGTGGCGGGGTCCGTGACCGCGATGACCGCGCTGGTCGAATCCGGTTGCGACATCATCGAAGTGGGCGTGCCGTATTCGGATCCCGGCATGGACGGCCCGACGATCGCGCGGGCCACCGAGGCCGCGTTGCGTGGGGGAGTGCGGGTCCGGGACACGCTGGCTGCGGTCGAAGCGATCAGCCGGGCCGGCGGGCATGCCGTGGTGATGACGTACTGGAATCCGCTGCTGCGCTACGGGGTTGACGCGTTCGCGCGCGACCTGGCGTCGGCCGGCGGACACGGTCTCATCACTCCCGACCTCATCCCCGACGAAGCCGGGCAGTGGATGGCGGCATCCGAGGAGCATCGATTGGATCGCATATTCCTGGTGGCGCCGTCGTCGACGCCGGAGCGGTTGGTGACCACGGTGGAGGCGTCGCGCGGGTTCGTCTACGCGGCCTCGACGATGGGGGTGACCGGGGCGCGGGACGCGGTGTCGAACGCCGCACCCGCGCTGGTGAAGAGGGTTAAGGCGGTGTCGGACATACCCGTCGGCGTGGGCCTGGGGGTGCGGTCGCGGGAGCAGGCCGCGCAGATCGGCAGCTACGCCGACGGCGTCATCGTCGGGTCCGCGCTGGTGTCGGCGCTCGGCGACGGTCTGGCCGCGCTGCGCGCGTTGACCGAGGCGCTCGCCGCCGGTGTCCGCGCGAAGGCGCCCCGCCCATGACGATGCTGCCCGAGTTCATTCCCAGCCCCCCCCAGGGCGTCTGGCATCTGGGGCCGCTGCCCCTGCGCGCCTACGCGCTGTTCATCATCGCCGGCATCGTGGCCGCGCTGCTGATCAGCGACCGCCGCTGGGAGGCCCGCGGCGGCCAGCGCGGCGTGGTCTACGACATCGCCCTGTGGGCGGTGCCGTTCGGATTGGTCGGCGGCAGGCTCTACCACCTGGTCACCGACTGGCGAACCTACTGGGGTCCCGGCGGCGCCGGGTTCGGCGCGGCGCTGCGCGTCTGGGACGGCGGCCTGGGCATCTGGGGTGCGGTCGCGCTCGGCGGCGTCGGCGCGTGGATCGGTTGCCGGCGCCGCGGGATTCCGTTGCCGGCCTTCGGCGACGCGCTTGCCCCGGGAATCATCCTGGCGCAGGCCATCGGCCGGCTGGGCAACTATTTCAACCAGGAGCTCTACGGCCGGGAAACCACGCTGCCCTGGGGTCTGGAGATTTTCTACCGCCGCGACCCGTCGGGATACATCGACACCCACTCGCTCGACGGGGTCTCCACGGGCCAGGTGGCCCTGGTCGTGCAGCCGACGTTCCTGTACGAATTGCTCTGGAACCTGCTGGTTTTCGTCGTCCTGATCTATGCGGACCGATGGTTGCGGCTGGGCCACGGGCGGCTGTTCGCGCTCTATGTGGCCGGCTACTGCGTCGGTCGCTTCTGCGTCGAGCTGTTGCGTGACGATCCGGCGACGCACCTCGCCGGAATCCGGATCAATTCGTTCACCTCGACGTTCGTGTTCATCGGGGCCGTGGTGTACATCATCGTGGCGCCGAAGGGTCGCGAGGATCCCGCCGGCCTGCGCGGCAACGATGACGTCGCCGAAGAAGCCGACGAGCCGGAACCAGAAACCGGCCGGACGGAAGAGCTTTCGGCGGTCGCGTCGCCCACGGCGGAAACGGCGGCGGCTTCGGTGGGCGCGGCCGACGACGGCGAGCCCCCGGACCCGGAAGACAACGGCGAACCCGCGGAAGCCGAGGAGCCCGAAACCGAGGAGCCGGAAGCCGAAGCCGCGGAGCCCGAAGCCGAGAAGCCCGAAGCCGAGGAGCCCGAAGCCGAAGCCGCGGAGCCCGAAGCCGGGGAGCCCGAAGCCGAGGAGCCCGAAACCGAAACCGGGAAACCGCCGACCGAAACGCCCGCCGGGGAAACGCGGCGGCGGTGGGCGCTTCGCCCCGGAGTCCGGCGTTCCGGCCACTAGCGAACCTTGGCGCCGCCGGGTGCCGGCGAAATCTGGCATGCTGCAGATGTGACCGATCCGTCGTGGGGCGACCCGGGGTCCGGCGCGCAGCCACCACCGACGCCCGGATACCCGCCGCCCTACCCGCCCTACCAGCACTACCCGGCGCCCGGACCCTACTTCGACCCGTCCGCGCCCTTCGGACGTCACCCCCTGACCGGACAACCGTTTTCGGACAAATCGAAAGTCGTTGCGGGCCTGCTGCAGCTGCTCGGACTGCTCGGCCTCGTCGGGATCGGTCGCATCTACCTCGGCCAGACCGGGTTGGGGGTCGCGCAGCTGATCGTCGGCCTGGCGACGTGCGGGCTCGGCGCCGTCATCTGGGGCATCGTCGACGCGGTACTGATATTGACCGACAAGGTCAGCGATCCGCAGGGCCGGCCGTTGCGCGATGGCACCTGATCCGGGGACGGGTCGTCGGGACGGCCCACGCCGAATGCGCCCATACACCACGGTAGGCACCTCCGTGCTGCTGGCCGGCGCACTGGGCTATGTCGGGCTCGTCGACCCGCACCACGCGGATTCCGTCTACCCGCCGTGCCCGTTCAAGGCGCTGACCGGCTGGAACTGTCCCCTGTGCGGCGGGCTGCGGATGACGCACGACGCGCTGCACGGCGACCTCGTGGCCGGCATCAACGACAACGCCTTCGCGCTCGTCGGCATCCCGGTGCTGGCCGTCTGGATCCTGTTCCGTCGCCGCCGCCGCAGGGAGCCACTGCCGATACCGGCCGTGCTGACGATCACACTCGTGGCGGCGCTGTGGACGGTGCTGCGAAACCTTCCCGGATTTCCGCTGATTCCCGGCGCTGTCGGCGGATAGGGTCGGCGGATAGGGTCGGCGGATAGGGGCGGCGGATAGGGACAAGGTGTCGCGGTTTGCGCGGCGGCCGGCCGGCCGCCACCCTGCGGCCATCCCCACTGCGGCCGGCACGACTATGCTCGGTCGGCGTGAGTAGACGCGGGAAGATCGTCTGCACCCTTGGCCCTGCAACCCAATCGGACGAGTTGATTCTGGCGCTGGTCGAAGCCGGAATGGACGTCGCCCGCCTGAACTTCAGCCACGGCGACTACGCGGATCACAAGGCCGCCTACGAGCGCGTGCGGGCCGCCTCCGACACCACCGGCCGCGCGGTCGGTGTGCTCGCCGACCTGCAGGGCCCCAAGATCCGGCTGGGACGCTTCGCGACCGGGCCCACCTACTGGGCCGACGGGGAGACGGTGCGGATCACCGTCGCCGACTGCGAAGGCAGCCACGACCGGGTGTCGACCACCTACAAGAGACTGGCCAAGGACGCCGCGGTCGGTGACCGGGTGCTGGTCGACGACGGCAAGGTCGGCCTGGTTGTCGACGCCATCGAGGGCGACGACGTGGTCTGCACGGTCGTCGAGGGCGGCCCCGTGAGCAACAACAAGGGCATGTCGCTGCCCGGCATGAAGGTGTCCGCCCCGCCCTTGTCGGAGAAGGACATCGCGGACCTCACCTTCGCGGTGGACCTCGGCGTCGACATCGTCGCGCTGTCGTTCGTGCGCTCGCCGGCGGATGTCGAGCTGGTGCACGAGGTGATGGACCGGCTCGGCCGGCGGGTCCCGGTGATCGCCAAGCTGGAGAAGCCCGAAGCCGTCGACAACCTCGAAGCCATCGTGCTGGCGTTCGACGGCATCATGGTCGCCCGCGGCGATCTGGGCGTCGAGTTGCCGTTGGAAGAGGTCCCGCTGGTGCAGAAGCGGGCCATTCAGATGGCGAGGGAGAACGCCAAGCCCGTCATCGTCGCCACCCAGATGCTGGACTCGATGATCGAGAATTCGCGGCCGACGCGGGCCGAGGCCTCCGACGTCGCCAACGCGGTGCTCGACGGTGCCGATGCGCTGATGCTGTCCGGGGAGACGTCGGTGGGCAAGTACCCGCTGGCGGCCGTGCGCACGATGTCCAGCATCGTGTGCGTCGTCGAGGAGAACTCCACGGCCGCCCCGCCGCTGACGCATGTGCCGCGGACCAAGCGCGGAGTGATCTCGTATGCGGCGCGCGACATCGGCGAGCGCCTCGACGCCAGGGCGCTGGTCGCGTTCACCCAGTCCGGTGACACCGTGCGGCGCCTGGCGCGCCTGCACACCCCGCTGCCGTTGCTGGCCTTCACCGCATGGCCCGAGGTGCGCAGCCAGCTCGCCATGACGTGGGGCACCGAGACCTTCATCGTCCCGATGATGAAGTCGACCGACGGCATGATCCGCGAGGTCGACAGGTCACTGCTCGAGCTCGGCCGCTACAGGCGCGGTGACCTGGTGGTGATCGTCGCCGGCGCGCCGCCTGGCACAGTGGGTTCGACCAACCTGATCCATGTGCACAGGATCGGGGAGGATGACGTCTAGCGATGGACCCCGCCCGGAAGGGGCGTTGAGCCCGAAGGAGAGCCCGTGCCGGCTGGCGACGCGACCAACGATGTGTCCGATTTCACGGAGTTGCTCGCGGTCCTGGAACTCGACCGCGTCGCCGACGATCGGTTCGTCGGATCGCATCCCTCCAAGAACCCGATGCGCACGTTCGGTGGGCAGCTCATGGCGCAATCGTTCGTCGCGAGCAGCCGCACGCTGCCCTCGCGAGACCTGCCGCCCAGCGCGCTGTCGGTGCATTTCGTCAACGGCGGCGACATCACCAAGGACATCGAGTTCCGCGTGATGCGGCTGCGCGACGAGCGGCGCTTCGCCAACCGGCGGGTCGACGCGGTGCAGGACGGCATGCTGCTGTCGTCGGCGCTGATCTCCTACATGTCCGGCGGTCCGGGACTCGAGCACGCCGTCGGCGCGCCGCAGGTGCCGCCGCCCGACGCGCGGCCCCCGCTCAGCGAGCTGCTGCGGGGTTACGAAGAGACCGTCCCGCACTTCGTCAACGCCCTGCATCCGATCGAATGGCGCTTCACCAACGACCCGTCCTGGGTGATGCGGGACAAAGGTGAGCGGCTTGCCCACAACCGCGTGTGGCAGAAGGCGCTGGGCGTGCTGCCCGACGACCCGGTGCTGCACACCGCGGCACTGGTCTACTCGTCGGACACCACGGTGCTCGATTCGGTCATCACCACCCACGGCCTGTCCTGGGGCTACGACCGCATCTTCGCCGCCTCGGCCAACCATTCGGTCTGGTTTCACCGGCAGGTGAACTTCAACGACTGGGTGCTGTATTCGACGTCCTCACCGGTGGCCGCCGACTCCCGCGGTCTGGGCACCGGGCATTTCTTCGACCGCTCGGGGCAGGTCGTCGCCACGGTGGTGCAGGAGGGCGTGCTGTTATATTTCCCGTCCGCCGGCCGATAAACGGTTCGCGGGATACCCGCAGGACAATCCCGGTTGACCTCGGCCTGGACCCCCGCGACCGGGCGTAGCTTCCCACGAGGCCGGGTATTCGGCGCAAAGGCGGCAGCCGGCCGCCCAGCGCATCGGGAGGTGACGGTGAACGGGTCGCTGGTGGATGTCGTGGCAAAGTCCCCGGCCCGCGAACGCGTGGTCGTCAACGTGGACTCGCGGGCGGCCCGGACGATCGGCGCCCTGGCCCTGCTGTGCGCGGCGTGCTGGCTGGTCGAGATCGCCGCCCGCCACCATGCGCGGCCCGACTGGTACTACGCCGACCGGTTGACGTGGTCGCTGACGGTCCTGGTCGCGGTCGGATGGATCGCCCGCGGCATCTTCTTGGGCCGCCCGGTGACGGCCACGCATGCCACCGCCGCCGCCCTGTGCGTGCTGGGCGGGCTGGGGCTGCAGGTGCTGTCGTTCAACGTGCTCGGTGACCTGGTGATCGCCGGCTCGGGCATGGTCCTGATGTGGCCGACGACATCGCGCCCGGCCCGAGGACCTGCCCCGGGCGTGGAGACTGATCGAGGTCACCCGTGCCGACCCCCTGGCGCCGTTCACGATGCAGACGGGCAAGACCTTCCACTTCAGCGCCGACGGCGGCGCGGCGCTGGCCTACCGGACGCGGCTGGGCATCGCCGTCGTCGGCGGCGACCCGATCGGTGACCAGGCGTTCGATTCGTGCATATTCCTCCCGACAGCATCGCCGTAGGTCGGCTTGTTCGGGGAGGGCCGCAGGGCTCTAGCGTTGGTAGTCGGTTTCGTCGGCTTTGACGGGCTTTCCGCACTCAGCGCAGTGGACGTCGACGATGACGGCACCTCCGCAGTCGCGATGACGCAGCTCGACGGTGTTACTCGTCGGCACCCAGCGTTCGCCAAACCGAAACAGCGCGACGATGACTGGAAACAGGTCCTTCCCGCGTGGGGTGAGTCGGTACTCGAGACGGACGGGTTTGCGTTGATATTGCACTCGTTCCATCACGCCGGCAT
The DNA here is from genome assembly GCF_007714205.1 of Mycobacterium helveticum. Classification (GTDB taxonomy): domain Bacteria; phylum Actinomycetota; class Actinomycetes; order Mycobacteriales; family Mycobacteriaceae; genus Mycobacterium; species Mycobacterium helveticum. Next base: position 25,766 of record NZ_VMQU01000071.1, read on the forward strand.
CGACTAGGCGCGAGAGACGTTCACTGAGCGGAGTTCGTGCGATCGCCAGGTTTCGCCGGATGTCGTTGAAGCGGTGCACTCCGAAGTACACCTCGCGCAGGATGAGCAGCGTCCATCGGTCGCCGGCGGTGGCCCAGGTGGCCAGCGCGGGATCGTCGTCTTGGCGATTCGGGGTGTCAGGTGCCACTTGCCGGGGGTGCCCTTCGGTCTTCGTATAAGACCATCCTACGTCCGTGACGGTCGACATCGCTGGCATCAGAACACTGCTGGTGAATCTGTGCCGTGGAGCCGGGCGTATCTGGGGATAAGTTTTCCACCAGTATGTTTCGTGAACTTCTGACTCGGGGCCGCTTAAGAAGTGCAGGTTCCGGGCTCGAGCGATAGGCGGGTGGGTGCATTTGGATCTTGTCTTTGGGTTCATCAGCTGCAATAGTAGGTCTTTCAATAAGACCTACTATTGAGTGCTTCGTCAGACCCGGTGCTGTGGATGGTCGATTCGGAGCGCTCACCGGAGAGTGCGATGGCGCAGCCCATTTCAGTGACCGTCGTCGGCGGCGGTCTGGCCGGCTTGACCGCCGCGATCGCCTGTGCTGAGCGTGGCGCGGTTGTCACCGTCCACGAAGCGCACTCGGCCCTTGGCGGGCGAGCGAAATCTTCGCCGGCACCGTATGTGGCCAACGATGGCACGCACGCCTTCTACCAGGGGGAGCCCTGGCGGTGGCTGGTTGCGCGTGATCTGACGGGGACGGTCGAGCGTCTCGGCATTCGGCAGCTAGCGGGTGTCCGCATGCGTCACCGCGGACAGCTGCGCCGCCTTCCGCCCCGCGCGCTGACCGCAATGGTGTGCTTCGGGCGGCGGCGACAGGCCCCGGTCGATCGGAGCTTTCGAGAGTGGGCGAGCGTGGAGTTCGGCGATCAAGCGTTCGCCGCCGCGGCCGGCTTGTTGGGTCCGGCGCTGTATGACGCCGACCCCGGCAGACTGTCAGCAGCGTTTGCATTCGAGCGGCTGTTGCGGGTCACCACACCGTCATATCCGCCGGCGACCCGTTACCCCCCCGGAGGCTGGGGCGCAGTGGTGTCTCAGATGGCGGCGCACGCACGCGGTCTCGGTGTGGTCGTTGAGACGAACTCGCGGATTACAGCGCTGCCCGAAGACGGCCCGGTAATCGTGGCTACCTCGCTGCCGGCGGCCCGAAACCTGCTCGACGACAACTCATTACAGTGGGAAAGTGGCAACGCCGCGCTGCTCGACATCGGGGTACATCAACACCGCAGCGACCCGTTCGCGGTGTTCGACCTCGACGAAGGCGGTTTCGTCGAACGCTTCACCAGCCAGGACCCGTCGCTAGCTCCGGCGCTGCACTCACTGATCCAAGGTGAGATCCCGATACGGCCCGACGAGACCAAAGCATCGGGGATCGCACGCCTAGAGGCACTGTTCGATGTCTCTTTTCCGGATTGGCGCGGCCGTGTGACCTGGCGGCGGCAGCAAAACGCGCAGCACCGGACAGGTGCGCTCGACCTACCAGGAACAACATGGCGTGATCGGCCCAAAATCTCGCGCGGCGACCACCGCTACCTCATCGGAGACATGGTCGCCGCCCCGGGACTGCTGGCCGAGGTTTCCATCAACAGCGCACTGATCGCCAGTGCAGCGGCGACCCACCCACGCCCCGATCGCAGCACGTCGCACCGCACGACATGACGACGAGTTAGGTTCACAAGCGTGAGCGAACGCGTCGTCATCGTCGGCGCCGGAATTGCGGGCCTGGCAACAGCGATCGGTCTACATCAGCGCGGCTACGATGTCACCGTCCTCGAAAGGCGCACCGACACATCAGCGGGCGCGGGAATCAGCATCTGGCCCAACGCATTAGCCGCCCTCGACCAGTTAGGAGTCGGAAACCGCGTGCGGGATGCCGGCGGGCGCGTCACCGCAGGCGCCGTGCGCTGGAGAAACGGCACCTGGCTACGCCGACCAACTGGCGAGCGGTTCATCCGAGCACTCGGCGAATCGCTCGTGGTGATCCAGCGATCCGCGCTACGCGATCTACTCACCGACGCCCTACCGACAGGCACCATCGAAAACGGCATCACCGCCAGTGGCGTCACCCGCCGCGCTGACACACTGCAAGTGCGTCTCTCGGACACCTCGGTATGCGACGCCTCCGCGGTCATCGGCGCCGACGGAACCCACTCGCTGATCGCGCGTCACCTCAACGGTCCCCTCACCAACCGTTACGTCGGATACACCAGCTGGCGGGGGATCGCACGCCACACCTTGGACCCGCAGCTCGCCGGCCAGACACTAGGCCCTGGCGTTGAAACCGGCCACGTACCAATGGGCGAAGGCCTGACCTACTGGTTCGCCACAGAACGCGCACCCGAAGGCCACCGAGCAGACCACGGCGAGTTGCAGTACCTCCAGCGCAAACTGGCGCGGTGGGCCGAACCCATGCCAAGCCTTCTTGCCGCGACCGAAGAGCATGACGTGCTGCGTGATGACCTCTACGACCGCCAGCCCGCCAAACGCTGGTCACAGGGGCCAATTGTGCTCGTCGGCGACGCGGCCCACCCCATGCGGCCACACCTCGGACAAGGCGGCTGTCAAGCGATCGAGGACGCTGCACTCCTCGCGGCGTTCGCGAGCCGCACACCCGACTTACCAACCGCCTTCGCAGATTTCACCGCGTTCCGCCGACGGCGAATCGCGCGACTAGTCCGCGAGTCAGCCGTCATCGGAACCCTGGTCAACCTGCGGCCCACCGCCTTAAGCATTGCAGCCAGCTACGCGACCACCTTGATCCCTGAACGGGCCTTGAACTCTCACATGGCCTCGGTCGCAGGCCAAACAGCATTCACGCAGCCCGTCTAACCCTGTGAACACGAGACATCGGGCAGCAGTCCCCCGGTTGGGGGAGCGGCTCGCGAGGGTTGCGCATCGTCTCGCCTGATCCGAAGTCCACCACTCCACGGGACGCTATCCACCATGCGGTGAACAACCGGTTCAGCTCATCGAGCGAATCGACTCCGCCGGCGGCTTCGATCTCGACCAGGAATTGGTCGCGCACGGTGCGGTTCCATCTCTCGATTTTCCCGCGACCCTGCGGTCTGCCCGGCCTGCTGTGCACCAGCCGGATATCCAGCACCGCCACCGACCAAGCCAGTTGATTCGAGGAATACGCAGAGCCGTTGTCACAGTATAGGTTTCGCGGGCGGCCGTGGGTCTTGACCGCGTCGTGCAGCGCGGCCTGCATGCCCAGGGTGTCCTCGCCGTGGCCCCACCGGTGGCCGGGCACATAGCGGGAGTGGTCGTCGAGCAGGGCGAACAGCACCGCCCGTTTCCCGTCGATGATCGGGCCGTGCAGGCCGTCGCTGATCCACATCTCGTCGGGTTCGGTGGCCTCGAACCGGCCGAACGCCGCCGGCGGGTTGCCGTCCGGGCGGGTGTTGAGCTCTAACGGGGCTTCGCCCCAGCCCGACAAGGCGTGCCTTTGGTCGCCGATGGTATGGGGGCTCCGGCCGGTCGGGGTG
>NZ_VMQU01000072.1 GCF_007714205.1 Mycobacterium helveticum
CGGTGGCGGCGCCCCCGGTGGCGGTGGCGCCGGAGGCGGTGGGGGCGGCGGCTGAGCCCCGCATCGCCCGTCAGGGCACCGTCGTCGAATACAGCCACGCCTCCCACAATGGCCGCAGCTGGTCGGAGTAACCTGCGGCCAGCCCGGTGAAGTCGTCGGTGACCACCGCGCCATGGCGGTGCCGGGTCGCCCAATCCCGCAGCAGGGCAAAGAAGTTCGCATCGCCGAGCCGGCCGCGCAGCGCATGCAGGGTCAGCGCCCCGCGCGTGTACACGCGGTCGTCGAACATGTGCCGCGGCCCGGGGTCGGCCAACAACAGGTCCTGCGGCTTCGCGCGCAGCTGTTCGTGGTGCAGGCGGGCCAGTTCGTCGGCGTCGGGTCCGCCGCTGCGCTCCGACCACAACCACTCGGCGTAGCAGGCGAATCCCTCGTGCAGCCAGATGTCGCGCCACCGTCGCACGGTCACCGAGTTACCGAACCACTGGTGCGCCAGTTCGTGGGCGATCAACCGCTCGGCGGCCCGCGAGCCGTCGCAGTGGTTGGCGCCGAAGATCGAAATCCCTTGAGCTTCAAGGGGGATATCCAGGTCGTCGTCGGTGACCACGACCGTGTATCCACTGCCCAGCGGGTAGGGCCCGAACAGCTCGACGAACAGCGACATCATCTCAGGCTGGCGCGCGAAGTCGTGCTCGAACTCGCCGCGCAACCGCGCGGGCAGCGCCGCCTGGATGGGGACCGGCGTCCGGGCCAGCCGCACCGCCTCATAGACGCCGATCTGCAACGTGATCAGGTAGGTCGATGTCGGCTCGGGTTGTTCGTAGGTCCACACCGTCTGCGACGCCCGGGTGCGGCGCGCCACCAGTTTCCCGTTGGCGACGACGCGGTAGCGGCTTTCGGTGCTCACCTGGATGCGGAAGGCGGCCTTGTCGCCCGGGTGGTCGTTGCAGGGGAACCACGACGGGGCGCCGTTGGGCTGACCGGCGACCAACACCCCGTCGGTCAGCTCCTCGAATCCGACGTCGCCCCATAACGACCGGATCGGTTGGGGGGCACCGCCGTAGCGCACCACCATCGCCATCGCCGCCCCGGCCGCGAGTTTGGACGCCAGCCGGATGCGCAACTTGCCGCCGCGGCAGGAGAATTGGGCCACGCGTTGGCCGTTCACCGACACCTTGGACACCGACAACGAGGCGGACAGGTCCAGGGTGAACTGCTGCAGCTCGACGAGCGTGACCGCGGTGATCGTCGCGGTGCCGGAGAGCCGGTTGATCGCGACCCGGTACTCGAGGTCGAGCTCGTAGCGCGACACCCGGTAGCCGGGGTCGCCGCTTCTCGGCAGGTAGTCGTCGATGACCGGCGCGCACTTCTCAGCCGGAACTTTCACGCCGCGGCGCCCCGCTTCGCCGAATTCCTGGCCCCGCCCCTCTTGCGTCCCGGCGCCCACGGCTTGATCGGATTGCCTTGCCAGCGTGTCGATGCCGGCACCTTGTCCCCACGCACCACCAGCGACGCCGGGCCGACGGTCGCGCCGGCACCCAGCCGGGCGGCCGGCAGGGCCACGCAATGCGGCCCGAGGGTGGCGCCGGGCTCGAGGACGACGCTGTCCATGCTCATGATCCGGTCGTGGAACAGGTGCGTCTGCACCACGCAGCCCCGGTTGACCGTGCAGCCGGAGCCCAGCGTGACCAGATCGGCCTCCGGGAGCCAATAGCTTTCGCACCACGTGCCCCGCCCGACGCGGGCGCCCAGCGCCCGTAGCCACGCGTTCAGCAGCGGGGTGCCGCCGGCCGCGCGCGCGAACCATGGCGCCGCGACGGTCTCGACGAAGGTGTCGCAGACCTCGTTCCGCCAGACGAACGACGACCACAGCGGGTACTCGCTGGCCCTGATCCGTCCCACCACCAGCCATTTGGCGGCGACCGTGACGGTCCCCGCGACCGCGCCCGCGCCCAGCAGCACCAGACCGCCGCACAACGCCGCCGCCCAGATGCCGAAGATCCGCGCCAGCGCCTGTAACCCACCCAGCACCGCCAGCCCGATTCCGAACGTCACCACCACGGGCAGCAGCCGGCAGGCCTCCACCACCCCCCGCTTGGCCTTGAGCCTCGCGGGTGGGTCGTAGGTGGTCGCCGCGTCGGCCTCGGTGGGGCGCCGGCGCAGCCGCATCGGGGGGCTGCCCAGCCACGACGAGCCGCGCTTGGCCTTGGGCGGTGCGGCCGACAGCACCGCGACCAGCCCGTCGTCGGGCACCCGGCGGCCCGGCTGGGTGATGCCGGAGTTGCCGAGGAACGCGCGCCGGCCCACGGTGGTCGTGGCCGCGTGGATCCAGCCGCCGCCGAGCTCGTAGGAGGCGACCATGGTGTCGTCGGCCAAAAACGCGCCGTCCTCGATCACGGTGAACTTCGGGATCGGCAACACCGTGGAGATCTCGGTGCCGCGGCCGACCTTGGCGCCGAGCAACCGCAGCCACACCGGTGTCAGCATGCTGGCGTACAGCGGGAAGAGATAGTTGCGCGCGGCGTCCATGAGCCGTTCGGTCGCCCACAGCTGCCAGCCGGCCCGGCTGCGCACCGGGTGGTAGCCCTCGGTCAGCCCGAGCGACAGGGCCCGCACCGCCGCCACGGTCAGCAGCGCGTACACCGCCATGGCGGCCAGCGCCGCGGCCGGCGTCCACAGCAGCGCCGGCAGCACCGCCTCCGAGAGCCGGCGGGTGTGGCGCACCGCCGCGGCGATCACGGCGACACCGCTCGCCGCGGCGATCAGCGGCAGGGAGCCGAGCAGCACCGATGTGAGCCCGTACATGGCGACCCACCGGGTGCGGCGCGGCGGCCGCTCGTCGGGCCACGGGTGCTTGACCCTGCCCGACTTCACCGCGGGCGAGCCCTTCCAGTACTGCCCGTTCTTGATCTTGTCGACCACTCCGGAGCCCGGTGCCACGTCGGCGTTCTTGCCGACGACCGCGCCGGGCAGCAGCGTGGTCCGGGCGCCGACCGTCGCGTCGTCGCCGACCGTGATGGCGCCGACGTGGAACTCGTCGCCGTCGACCCAGTGCCCGCACAGGTCCACCTCGGGTTCGACCGCACTGCGGTGCCCGAGCGTCAGCAACCCGGTGACCGGGGGCAGCGAGTGCAGGTCCACCCCTTTGCCGACGTTGGCGCCGAGCGCGCGGGCGTAGTACACCAGCCACGGCGCGCCCGCCAGGTTGTGCGCCCCGCAGGCCTCGGCCACCCGCTCGGCCAGCCACACCCGCAGGTGCACCGACCCGCCGCGGCGGTAGGTGCCCGGCCGCACCCCCGACAGCAGCAGGCGCGCGCACAGCACCGCGATGCCCATCCGGCCGACCGGCGTGACGAACACGACGAACGCCACCGCGATGAGCCACCAGTTGACCGCGACGGTCCACGGCACCACGTGGCTCGCGCGGGCGACTCCGTTGCCCAGCGCGGTCCACGTCACCCACGGCAGCGCCGCCAGCGTCGCCAACGGCACCGACAGCGCGGTCTGCGCGGCCTGGGTCAGGCGCGGCGTCGGGCGCACCACCCGCTCGGTGACCCGCGGCGGCGGCTCCAGCTCGTCGAGGAACCCGGCCAGCGAGCCCAGCCGGGGATGGTCGTACAGATCTGCGACGGTGACCTGCGGGAACCGGCGCCGCAGGGCGGCGACGAGCTGCGCGGCGGCCAGCGAGCCACCGCCGAGCGCGAAGAAGTCGGCCTCCGGGCCGTCCACCGCCGAGCCGAGCAGGTCGCGCCACAGGCCGGCCAGCCAGCCCGTCGTGCCGCCCAGCTCGGCGTCGGCGCTCGCATCGCCGCCGGCCACGGGCGCGGAGCCGCCGGGCGGCGGCCACGGCAGCGCGTCGCGGTCGACCTTGCCCGAGGTCCGGGTGGGCAGCTCCTCCATCCGCACCAGCCGGGGCACCAGCGCGGCGGGCAGCTGTTCGGCGAGCCGCCGGCGTGCCGCATGCAGGTCGAACGACGGATCGGCGCTGACCAGGTAACCGACCAGCACCGGCGTTCCCGTCGCGGTCTGGCGGACCGCCGCCGCCGCGCCGCCGACCCCCGGCAGGCCGACCAGCGCGGCGTCGACCTCGCCCAGCTCGATGCGGCGGCCCCCCACCTTGACCTGGTCGTCGCCGCGCCCGCAGAAATAGAGCCCTTCGGGCTCCAGCCGCACCAGGTCACCGCTGCGGTAGGCGCGCGCCCAGCCCAGTGTGGGCAGCGGGGCGTACTTCTCGGCGTCCTTGTCCTGGTCCAGGTAGCGGGCCAGGCCCACCCCGCCGATCACCAGCTCACCGACCTCGCCGTAGCCGACCGGGCAGCCGTCGCCGTCGACGACGGCCAGGTCGGTGCCCGGCAACGGCAGCCCGATGCTGATCGGGCCGCCACCGTCGAGCCTGGCCGCGCAGGCGACCACCGTCGCCTCGGTCGGGCCGTAGGTGTTCCACACCTCCCGCCCGTCGACCGCGAGGCGCCCGGCCAGCTCCGCGGGGCAGGCCTCGCCGCCGAAGATCAGCAGCCGCACCGCCTCCAGCGCCTCGGCGGGCCACAGCGCGGCCAGCGCGGGCACCGTCGACACCACGGTCACGTCGCGGGTGACCAGCCACGGACCCAGGTCCATCCCGCTGCGCACCAGCGACCGCGGCGCGGGGACCAGGCAGGCGCCGTGCCGCCAGGCCAGCCACATCTCCTCGCAGGACGCGTCGAAGGCCACCGACAGCCCGCCCAGCACCCGGTCCCCGGGCCCGATCGGTCCGTCCCGCAGGAACGTCTGCGCCTCGGCGTCGACGAACGCGGCGGCGCTGCGGTGCGTGACGGCCACGCCCTTCGGGGTGCCGGTCGATCCGGAGGTGAAGATGATCCACGCGTCGTCGCGGGTCATGGGCGCCGTCGCGCGCCAGCCCCGCGACGAGCCGGGGCCCCGCAGCAGGCCCGCCTCGGTGATCACCGCGACCACGTCGGCCGCGCCGAACACCGACGCGGCCCGCTCGTCGGGGTCGTCGGCGTCGACCGGCACGTACGCCGCGCCGGCGGCCAGGGTCGCCAGGATCGCCGCGTACAGCGCGTAGCTGCCCGAGGGCATGCGGATGCCGATGCGGTCGCCCCGGCCGATGCCCCGGGCGGCCAGCCACTCGACGCTGGCCTCCATGTCGCCGATCAGCTCGCCGTAGGTCAGTTGCACGGTGCCGTCGTCGATCGCGGGGGCGTCCGGGTAACGCGCGGCGGTCGCGTAGACGATGTCGATCAGGGTGCGCGGGCTGGGCGCGGCGGACGACAGCAGGTACTGAGCCGGAACGTCCGCCGGGGCTCGTGCCGGTGCTGGTCCTGTCGCCACGCTACGAAAATACTCACTCCGGGCCAGATCACGAGGACCTCGACACCCGGCACGCCGTCGTGGTCGCCGGCTCACCGTTGCCGCGCTACGGCCCGCTGGTGCGCCATCCGGCTCGCCTCCAGTGCGGGCCCGTGACCGCGTCCAGCGCCTCGGTGACGTGGCGGTCCAGCGGCTTGTCGGCGTGGCGGACCCACAGCTGGAAGGCGAAATCGGCGGCCGCGAAGGCGAGGTGGACCAGCAGGCCCGGGCGCAGGTCGACGTCGGGATCGGCGCCCATGCGTTCGGCGACCAGCCTGACCGCGCGCTCCTTGTCGGCCGGCTGGTGGATGCTGACCTTGCCGAGCAGCCCGGGTGCCACCAGCAGCGCCGCGCGCCACTCCGCGCAGTCGTCGCGGTCGAACGAGCGGGTCCGGGTGATGATCGCGTTGCTCAGCGCGACGTCGGGCGCCTCGCTGGCGGGCCGCTGCTGGAGCAGGTTGACGATCGCGGCGCCGCCGTGGCGGACCGGCGCCAGCAGCAGTTCCTCCTTCGTCGGCACGTACCGGAAGAAGGTGCGCGGCGAAACGCCCGCCGCCGTGGCGATCTCCTCGGTGGTGACCGCGTCGTACCCGCGCTCGACGAACAGCCGGAACGCCGCCCGCCTGATGTCGGCCCGGATCTGCGCACGCTGCCGGTCGCGCAGCGACCCCGGCTGGGTCACCGGAAGCAGCCGATCCCGCCGTCGACGTGGATGGTCTGCGCGGTGATGAACGACGCGTCGGTGCCGAGCAGGAACGCGACGAGCGCGCCGACGTCGGTGCGGACGTCGCCGATGCGCCGCATGGGGACGCGCCGCACGGCCTTCGCGTAGTCGTCGGGGGCGAACTGCTTCCACAGCTTGACCCCGTCGGACTCGGCGAACGGGCAGATCACGTTGACCCGGATGTTGTCGCGCCCCCATTCCAGGGCCGCGACCTTCGACAGGCCGCGAATGGCCTCCTTGGCGGCGGCATAACCGCCCCACTTGGCTTCGCCGCCGGTGCCCGTGCCGGAGCCGAGGTTCACGATCGACCCGCCGCCCGCCTCGACCATCACCGGGTGCACCGCCTGCATGAGCAGAAAGCTCGCCCGCGGGCCCACGTCGTGACCGAGCGCCAGATCCTCGAGGGTGACGTCCACGAACCGCTTGGGCTCGTTGGTGGCGATGGCGTTGTTGACCAGGCCGTGCACCGTCCCGAACGCGTCGACCGCGGCCGCCACGATCCGCCGCGCGCTGTCGGGGTCGCGCAGGTCGGCGACCAGCTGCTCGACCCGCCCGGCCGCCCGCAGCTCGGCGGTGGCGCTCGCCAGCTTGTCGCCCTGGATGTCGACCAGGAAGACCGCGGCGCCGCGTTCCAGCAGCGCGGCGGCGACGCCCTTGCCGACGCCCTGGGCGGCGCCGGTGACGATCGCGACGTGGCCGCGCATCGAGTCGGGGTGGGAGTAGGTCACTGCGCCAGGTGGGGGCCCGGGCGCCCGGCGAGCAACGGCAAGTCCAGGTACGTCTTGATGCCGGGCCCGGCGGCGCAGACGTCGGGGATGGCGTTGACGCAGTGGTTGGCGGTCGCCACGACCCCCGGATTCTTCTGCAGCCCTGCGGCGATGGTCTCCGGCTGCAGCCCCTTGAACGTCAGGCTCACCGTGGGATCGCCGGTGATCTCGACCTCGAAGCGCTCGCCGCGCCCGCCGAAATTCCAGCCCGGCTCCAGGTTGTCCTCGCCCATCAGCCAGTTGACCGCCGCCGTGATGACCGGTTGCCCGTCGACCAGCGCCTCCCAGCGGAAGCGGCGCGCGGCGACGGCCCCCGGGGCGATCGGGAAGGGTCCGTAGTCGATGTCGGCGCTCGCCACGGCGATCTCCTGGATGGTCCTGATCTCCGGGTCGATACGAAAACCCATGTGGTCGGCCACCATTCGCACTGACATCTTGAACCCCGCCTCGAGCAGCCCGGCCATCGGCCCCTGCATCGCCTCCTCGGGGGTGCCGCCGAACCCCATGATGTGGCGCACCACATCGGGCGCGTTGTAGGTGCGGATGTCGGAGAACTCCTCGGCGCGCACGTGGGTCACGGCCGACGAGAGCGAGGACACCATCAGCGGGAAGCGCTCTGTGATGCCGCCGGGATGGATGCCGGACCCGTGCAGGGTCACCCCAGCCTCCAGCGCGGCGTCGGCGATGGCCCGGACGCGGGGATTGGCCGCGTCGGGGTACACCCAGCCGACCGGCGTGACGAGGTTCTTGCCGGACCGCAGGATCGCGATGACCTCTTCGTCGGCGGGGATCAACGGGCTGTACATCACGCAGTCGGCGTCGGTGGCCAGCACCTCCTCGATGCTGCTGGTGGCGGTCACGCCCAGCGGGTCGGTGCCCAGGATCTCGCCGACGTCGCGGCCGTCCTTGTCCGCGCTGTGCACCCAGCACCCGGCCAGCTCCAGTTGGGGGTGGTTGCGCACGCACGCGATGGCGGCCTTGCCGACACCCCCGGTGGCCCACTGGATGACGCGGAGCTTGGACGGGTCACCCATCTACCGACCTCCCGAATCGAACGCCCGGACTCGCCTTTCGGCGGCCTTTGCAGGCTCGAGCCTGAACTGGCACAGTATGACTGGCTGGCAGTGACTGTCAATCTCGATCCGCCCACGACCGCGCAGATGGCGACGTCGCATTCGTCTGAGAGGTGGGTGGTGAGCACGGCGTCGGTGACTCAAGTCCCTGGCCCACACCGCCTCCGATGTGCACACTTGGGGGAACGACTGGTCGGACAGGTAGGCGAGGTGACGCGATGCCGGCGGCGCGGGTTTCGTCCGGATTTGCGACCACCGCACACCACGGCCTGGCTGCGCACGAGGTCGTACTGTTGTTGGAGACCGATCCGCACCGCGGGCTGTCCGGCGGCGAGGCGGCCGAGCGTCTCGAGCGTTTCGGCCCGAACGTGTTACCCCCGGCCGCAGGCGCCGGGCTGCTGCTGCGGGTCCTGCGGCAGTTCCATCACCCGCTGATCTATGTGCTGCTGGTCGCCGGTGCGATCACTGCGGCGTTACGCGAATTCGCCGATTCGGCAGTCATCTTCGGTGTGGTGTTGATCAATGCGGCGGTGGGATTCATCCAGGAGTCCAAGGCCGAGGTCGCCCTCGCAGGCCTGCGCGAGATCGTGCACACCGACGCCAAGGTGGTCCGCGACGGCCGGGAACGAACCGTGCCGTCCGACGACCTGGTCCCCGGCGACTTGGTACTGCTGGAAGCCGGCGACAAGGTGCCCGCCGACGTCCGACTGCTGCGTGAGGTCGAGTTGCGCGTCGACGAGTCGGCGCTGACCGGTGAGTCGGCACCAGTGAGTAAGTCCGAGAACGTCCTACCGGATTCCACACCGGTGGCCGACCGGTGCAACATGGCGTACTCGGGCACCCTGGTGACCGCCGGGCATGCGGCCGGCGTCGTGGTCGCCACCGGGTCGGAGACCGAGGTCGGAGAGATCCATCGTCTCGTAGGAGCCGCGGAGACGCTCGCCACCCCGTTGACCGAAAAACTCGCCCGGTTCAGCAAGATCCTTACGGTAGGCATTCTCGGGCTCGCCGCCGCCACGTTCGCGGTCGGGCTGCTCCGTCGCCAGGATGCCGTCGAGACCTTCACTGCGGCGATCGCCCTCGCGGTCGGTGCCATCCCCGAGGGGTTGCCGGCGGCGGTCACGATCACCCTCGCCATCGGGGTGGCCCGGATGGCGAGGCGGCGTGCGGTGGTCCGACGGCTCCCCGCCGTCGAGACATTGGGCAGCACAACGGTTATCTGCACCGACAAGACCGGAACGCTGACCGAGAACCAGATGACGGTGCAGCTGATCTGGACCGTCGACGCAATGGTCGAGGTGACCGGCTCGGGCTACTCGCCCGTCGGTGAGCTGTGCACCGCCGACGGCGCGCCGGTGTTTGTCGATGCCGATGCGGCGCTGCGGTGGTCGCTGCTGGCGGCGGCGTGCTGCAACGACGCGGCGCTGACCCATGAAGGTGGGCGGTGGGACGTGGTCGGCGACCCGACCGAGGGCGCACTGCTCGTCGTTGCCGTCAAGGCCGGTCTTGATCCACCGCAGCTCGTGGCAAGCCTGCCGCGGGTAGCGGCCCTCCCGTTCAGTTCCGAGCGCCGGTACATGGCCACTCAGCATCGCCAAGACGACGGGTACGTGTTGCTGGCCAAGGGTGCGGTGGAGCGGATCCTCGAGTTGTGCGATTCCCAGATGGGAGCCGATGGCGCACTGCGGCCGCTCGACCGTGATGCCGTACTGGCGGCTGCCGACCGGCTGGCCCTGCGGGGCCTGCGGGTACTGGCGACCGCCGTGCGTGCGGTAGACGAGCGCGTTGAATTCGATGACGAGGAGGCGCCGGGTTCATTGGCGTTCACCGGATTGCATGCGATGCTCGATCCGCCGCGGGCGGCCGTGACCCCTGCCGTCGCCGCCTGCCACACGGCGGGCATCGCGGTCAAGATGATCACCGGCGATCATGCCGGGACGGCCGCCGCGATCGCGACCCAGGTCGGCTTGCTCAGCGGACGGGACGAACCGGGTTCGTTGCTCACGGGCGCCGATCTGGCCGCGCTGGATGCCGGCGAGTTGCCGGAGGCGGTGGCCGGGGCAACTGTGTTCGCCCGGGTGTCGCCCGAGCAGAAGCTCCGGCTGGTCCAGGCGTTGCAGAGCAAAGGCGACGTGGTGGCGATGACCGGCGACGGCGTCAACGACGCACCGGCCCTGCGGCAGGCCAGCATTGGCGTCGCCATGGGCAGAAGCGGGACCGAGGTCGCCAAGGACGCCGCCGACATCGTGCTGACTGACGACGACTTCGCCACCATCGAGGCCGCGGTCGAAGAGGGCCGCGGCGTGTTTGACAACCTCACCAAGTTCATCGCGTGGACGCTGCCCACTAACATCGGTGAGGGACTGGTGATCCTGGCCGCCATCGCGTTCGGCTCCGCGCTGCCCATCCTGCCCACCCAGATCCTGTGGATCAACATGACCACCGCTGTGGCGCTCGGCCTGATGCTCGCCTTCGAGCCCAAGGAGGCCGGCATCATGACCCGGCCGCCCCGTAAGCCGGGCGAACCACTGCTGACCCACGGACTCCTCGCGCGGGTCCTGCTGGTCTCCACGTTGCTCGTCGCCAGCGCCTGGTGGTTGTTCGAGTGGGAACGCGCGAACGGCGCGGCGCTGCCGGAGGCGCGTACGGCCGCGTTGAACCTGTTCGTCGTCGTCGAGACGTTCTACCTGTTCAGCTGCCGATCGTTGACGCACTCGGCCTGGCGTATCGGCGTGCTTTCCAACCGCTGGATCGTGGTCGGTGTGACGGCGCAGGTGATCGGTCAGCTGGCCATCACGTATCTGCCCGCCATGAACGCCGCTTTCGCCACCGCGCCAATCTCCGCCGTTACATGGCTGCGCATTTTCGTCGTCGGCGCCGCAGTCAGCGGCGTGGTCGCGGTCGACAAGCTGGTGCGCCGTGCCCGCTCGGGCGGGCGCCGATCGACTCTGGACACCGGGACTTTCGGCCACTAGGAAGGCGGCGTCCGGGGCGGCTAGCGTGGCTCATGCGCGAATTCAGCCTCCCGGCGAGCTTCACCGTCTGCGAGAACGACAACGTCGTGGGCAGCGTGTACTCCCACGAGCGCGACGATCCCGACCAGGTGATCTTCCAGCGCCTCCTCGACGGAGCGTGGTCGGACGTGACCTGCGCCCAGGCCGCTCAGCAGATCCGCGCCACCGCGCTCGGCCTGATCGCCGCGGGGGTGAACGCCGGTGACCGGGTGGCGATTTTGTCGGCCACCCGCTACGAGTGGGTGATCCTGGACTACGCGATCCTGTCGGTCGGCGGGGTCACCGTCCCGATCTACGACACGTCCTCTCCCGAGCAGGTGCGCTGGGTGCTGGAGGACTCCGGCGCGGTCATGGTGATCGCCGAGACGGCCGCGCACGGCCAACTGGTCAAGGAACTCAGCGACGAGCTGCCGAGCCTGCGCACGATCCTGCATCTCGAGTCCCATGGCCCGCCGGCGCTCGACGAGCTGGCCGAGGCCGGGAAGTCGGTCGACATCGGGCAACTCGACGAGCGGTTGGCGGGACTGCGGGCCGCCGACGCGGCGACGCTGATCTACACGTCGGGCACGACCGGACGTCCGAAGGGCTGCCAGCTGACGCACTCGAACCTGCTGTACGAAATGCGCGGTGCCGCAGTATGTTTCCCGACGCTGCTGCGCAAGGGGGAGCGGCTGCTGGTCTTCCTGCCGCTGGCCCACGTGCTGGCCCGGTCGCTGTCGATGGCGGCGTTCGCCAACAAGGTCACCATCGGCTACACCGGCGACATCAGGAACCTGGTGGCCACGCTTGCCGTCTTCAAGCCCACGGTCGTGGTGTCGGTGCCGCGGGTGTTCGAAAAGGTCTACAACGCGGCCGAATTGAACGCCCAGGACAGCGGCCGGGGCAGCATCTTCCGACTCGCCGCCCGCGCGGCCATCGAGTGGAGCGCCGCCCAGGACACCGGCGGTGCGAGCCGGCGGTTGCGGGCCGCGCACGCGCTGTTCGACCGATTGGTCTACGGCAAGCTGCGCAGCGCCCTGGGCGGGAACTGCCACGCCGCGGTCTCCGGCGGTGCCCCGCTGGGCAAGCGGCTGTGCCACTTCTACCGCGGCGTCGGGCTGACGGTCTACGAGGGCTACGGCCTAACCGAGACCAGCGCCGCGATCACCATCAATCGGATCGGCGAGGAGCGGGTCGGCACGGTGGGAAAGCTGTTGCCGGGCAACAGCATGGCGATCGCCAACGACGGCGAGGTGCTGGTGCGCGGCGGCGTGGTGTTCAGCGGTTACTGGCACAACGAGAAGGCCACCGACGAGGCCGTCGTCAACGGCTGGTTCCACACCGGCGACCTCGGCTCGGTGGACGACGATGGCTTCCTGTCGATCATCGGCCGCAAGAAGGAGATCATCGTCACCGCGGGCGGCAAGAACGTCGCACCGGCGGTGCTCGAAGACCAATTGCGGGCTCACCCGCTGATCAGCCAGGCGATGGTGGTGGGCGACGACAGGCCCTACGTGGCCGCGCTCATCGCGATCGACCCCGAAGGATTCGAGGCGTGGAAGCAGCACCAAGGCAAGCCGGCCAGCGCCGCGGTGGCGGACCTGACCGACGACCCCGACCTGGTGGCCGAGATCGACCAGGCGGTCACCGCGGCCAACCAGACCGTCTCCCATGCGGAGTCGAACCGGAAATTCCGCATCCTGCCGGCCGACTTCACCGTGCTCACCGGCGAGCTGACCCCAACCCTCAAGGTGAAGCGCAACGTGGTCGCCGCCCGGTTCGCCGCCGAGATCGAGGCGCTCTACGGCAAGCGCTGAAACTCAGCGCTGGAAACCGCTGGCGCGCAGCAAGTCGCGCCAATCGGCCCACCCCGTACGCAAGAAGATCACGAAACCGCACCAGCCGGGGCCCCGGACGCCTCGCAGCAGGCCGGCCCGAACCGCAGCGCGGCCTCACCCCGGCCAGGGGCTGCCCTACCTGAGGGTTCGCCGCGAAGTCGCGGAGTTCGCGCGTCGGAACGGCGTCGATAAGGGTCTAATTGGCATGATGGAACTGATGATGCCCACCGACGCGATCTTCCTGTTGGGCGAATCGCGCGAGCACCCCATGCATGTCGGTGGCCTGCAACTGTACGAGCCGCCGCCGGACGCCGGGCGCGGCTACGTGCGGGAATTCTACGACCGTCTGATCGCCCAGCGCGATGTCCAGCCCACCTTCCTCAAGCGTCCGGCGACGTTCTGGGGCGGGTTCCCGAACCTGGGCTGGGCTTACGACAGGGACCTCGACCTCGACTACCACGTGCGCCGTTCCGCGCTGCCGTCGCCCGGACGGGTCCGTGAGCTGCTCGAGCTGACCTCGCGCTGGCACAGCAGCTTGCTCGACCGGCACCGCCCGCTGTGGGAGGTGCACGTCATCGAGGGGCTCAAAGACGGCCGATTCGCGGTCTACACCAAGATGCACCATGCGTTGATCGACGGTGTCTCGGGGCTGAAGCTGATGCAGCGCGCGTTGTCGGACGACCCCGGCGACCGCGAGATCCGGGCGCCGTGGACCCTGCCGAAACCCAAGCGGGGGTCGAGCCCGGCGTCCCCCGTGCGTTCGCTGATGCGTACGGCGGGATCCGTTGCCGCCCTTGCGCCCTCGGCGGTGACGCTGGCCCGCGCGGCGCTGCTCGAGCAGCAGCTGACGTTGCCGTTCGGGGCGCCGCGCACGATGCTGAACGTCAAGATCGGCGGCGCCCGCCGGTGCGCCGCGCAGTCGTGGTCGCTGGACCGCATCAAAGCCGTCAAGAAGGCCGCGGGGGTGACCGTCAACGACGTCGTGCTGGCGATGTGCTCGGGCGCGCTGCGCTACTACCTGCTCGAGCACGACGCGCTGCCGGACACCTCGCTGCTGGCGATGGTGCCGGTGAGTCTGCGCCGCGAGGACGAGGCGGACGCCGGCGGCAACCTCGTCGGGGCCATCCTCTGCAACCTCGCCACCGACACCGACGACCCGGCCCGGCGGCTGCGGACCGTCAGCGAGTCGATGGGCGACAACAAGAAGGTGTTCTCCCAGCTGCCGCGCCTGCAGGCGCTGGCGCTGTCGGCCGCGAACATGGCGGCGTTGAGCCTGGCCGCGGTGCCGGGGTGGGTGTCCTCGACGCGGCCGCCGTTCAACATCGTCATCTCGAACGTGCCCGGGCCGACCCGGCCGATGTATTACGGGGGCGCCCGGCTCGACGGCAACTATCCGTTCTCGATCGTGCTGGACGGGCAGGCGCTCAACATCACCCTGACCAACAACGCCGACACGATCGACTTCGGTCTGGTGGGCTGCCGTCGCAGCGTGCCGCACCTGCAGCGCCTGCTCGCGCACCTGGAGTCGTCGCTCAAAGACCTGGAACGCGCGGTCGGGGCCTGAGGTTCGTGCCCAAGCTCAGTGCGGGTGTGCTCCTGTACCGCGTTCGCGACGGCGTCGTCGACGTCCTGATCGCCCACCCCGGCGGCCCGTTCTGGGCGCGCAGGGACGACGGGGTCTGGTCGGTGCCGAAGGGCGAGTACCCAGACGGCGAGGATCCCTGGGCGGCCGCGCAGCGGGAGTTCGCCGAGGAAGTCGGGCTGCCGCTGCCGGCCGGCCCCCCCGTCGACCTCGGCCGGGCGCGGCAACCCGGCGGCAAGGTGGTCAGCGTCTTCGCCGTCCACGGCGACCTCGACGTCACCGACGCGCGCAGCAACACCTTCGAGCTGGAGTGGCCGAAGGGCTCGGGCAGGCTGCTGGGTGTCCCCGAGGTCGACCGGGTCGCCTGGTTTACCGTGGCACAGGCGCGCACCAAGCTGTTGAGGGGCCAGCGTGAGTTTCTCGATCGGTTGATGGCGCGGCCGGCGTTGGCGGGACTACAGGAAGGAACGTGAGATGCAGACATTGCGCACACCCGATGACCGGTTCGACGATGTTCCCGACTTTCCTTACGCCCCAAGCTATTGCGAAGTGCCCGACGACGAGGGCGGCAGCCTGCGGGTCGCCTGGGTGGAGGACGGCCCGCGCGAGGCCGACCCGGTTCTGCTGCTGCATGGCGAGCCGACCTGGTCCTATCTGTACCGCAAGATGATCCCGGTCCTGGTCGAGGCCGGGCACCGCGTCATCTGCCCCGACCTGGTCGGGTTCGGTCGCTCCGACAAGCCGACCCGCATCGAGGACCACAGCTACGCGCGCCACGTCGAATGGATGCGGGCGCTGGCCTTCGATGTCCTCGACCTGCGCGACGTGACCCTGGTCGGCCAGGACTGGGGCGGGCTGATCGGGCTGCGGCTGGCCGCCGAGCACCCCGAGCGGTTCGCCCGGCTGGTCGTGGCCAACACCGGGCTGCCCAACGGCGAGCAGCCCATGGCCAAGGTCTGGTGGCAGTTCCGCGAGGCGATCCAGACGATGCCGGACCTGCGTGTCAGCCTGTTCGTGCAGGGCGCCGCCCGGCAGCAGGTGAGCGAGGAGGTGCTGGCGGGCTACGACGCGCCGTTCCCCGGCGACGAGTACTGCGCCGGGCCGCGCGCCATGCCCGGTTTGGTGCCGACCTCGCCGGACGATCCCGCGGCGGCGGCCAACAAGGCGGCGTGGTCGAAGCTGGCGGTGAGCCCGACGCCCATGCTCGTCGCGTTCAGCGACGCCGACCCGATCACCGGGCCGATGGCGGAGGTCTTCCGGCGCGAGATGCGCGGCGCGCAGGGGATCGAGCACCCGATCATCCGCGGCGCCGGGCACTTCCTGCAGGAAGATGCCGGCGAGGAGCTGGCGCGTCATATCGTGGAGTTCCTGCGCCGCTGAGCCGGCCGCAGAGGACGACCGGGCCCGTGTCCCCGGGCCTGCTGCTGAAGGTGCCGGCGCGACGTGCGGCTGCCACCGGCGGCCGGGTGACGGCGTTAGCCGTCTCGGGTAAGCAGAGCGAAAAGCCGGCCATCATCATCGAACGCAGGACGCGCGGCGATTCCGACGAGGACGCCGCGCACGGGCCCACCGCCGTCAACAGGGACGTCACCGCCGCGTCGCGCAGTATCACCGGCAGCAGTTCGCCCGCTTGGACGCCTGAGCACGGCGCCGGCCTATCGGGCCGCGCCGAGGCCGGGCACGATGTCGTCGAGCCGGAAGGTCAACGGCTGTTCGAGTTGCCCATAGGTGCACGAGCGCGGGTCGCGGTCGGGGCGCCACCGGTTGAACTGGGCGGTGTGACGGAACCGCCGTCCCTCCATGTGGTCGTAGCGGACCTCGACCACCAGTTCGGGCCGCAGCGGGACGAACGACAGGTCCTTGCCGGCGTTCCAGCGGGAGAACTCGTTCTTGCGGGGGGTGCGTTCGCCGGCCTCGTGGGCGGCCCAGTTCCACGGGTGGCCGTCGAAGGAAGTGACCAGCGGCTGCAGCTCGGCGAACAGCCGGCGCCGCTGGGCCATCGGGAAGGCGCCGATGACGCCGACCGACGCGAGCTGCCCGTCCTCCTGGTAGAGCCCCAGCAGCAGCGAGCCGATCGCGTCTCCGCCGGACTTGTGCACCCGGTAGCCGGCGACCACGCAGTCGGCGGTGCGTTCGTGCTTGATCTTGAACATGACACGCTTGTCCGGCTGATAGGTCAGCGTCAGCGGCTTGGCGATGACGCCGTCGAGGCCGGCCCCCTCGAACTCGTCGAACCACCGTTGCGCGGTGCCCAGATCGGTGGTCGCCGGTGTCACATGAAAGGACGGCCCGGAGCCCAGCGCGGCGACGAGGGCGGCGCGCCGCTCGCTGAACGGCCGCCGCGTGTAGTCGTCGTCGCCGAGGGCGAGCAGGTCGAACGCGATGAAGGACGCCGGCGTCGCCCCGGCCAGCATCCGCACCCGCGACTCGGCCGGGTGGATGCGCTGTTGCAGCGCCTCGAAATCCAGGCCGTGGCCGGTGGCGATGACGATCTCCCCGTCGATCACGCAGCGCCGCGGCAGTTCCGCGGTGACCGCCGCCGCCAGCTCGGGGAAGTAGCGGGTCATCGGCCGCTCGTTGCGGCTGCCCAGCTCCACCCGGTCGCCGTCGCGGAAGCAGATCGACCTGAACCCATCCCACTTGGGCTCGTAGGACGCATCCGGCGGGATCGACCGGACCGGCTTGGCCAGCATCGGCGCAACCGGCGGCATGACGGGCAACTCCATAGGCCGATTGTGCTGGAATCCTGACATGGCTGCGGCAGCGGAGGAACTCGACGTCGACGGCATCGCCGTGCGGCTGACGAGCCCGGACAAGGTGTATTTCCCCGGGCTGGGGTCGCAGGGCACCAAACGCCGGGTCGTCGAGTACTACCACGCCGTGGCCGGCGGCCCGATGCTCGGCGCGCTCCGCGACCGGCCCACCCACCTGCAGCGTTTCCCCGACGGCATCGACGGCGAGGAGATCTACCAGAAGCGGGTGCCCGCCTACCACCCCGACTACCTGCAGACCTGCCGGGTGACGTTCCCCTCGGGCCGCACGGCCGACGCGCTGCGGGTCACCCACCCCGCGTCGATCGTGTGGGCGGCGCAGATGGGGACGATCACGCTGCATCCCTGGCAGGTGCGCTGCCCCGACACCGACCATCCCGACGAACTGCGCGTCGACCTGGACCCGCAGCCGGGCGTCGGCTTCGCGCAGACCCGCGCGGTGGCCGTCGACGTGCTGCGGCCCCTGCTGGCCGAACTCGGGCTGCTCGGCTACCCGAAGACGTCGGGCGGGCGGGGCATCCACGTGTTCCTGCGCATCGCCACCGACTGGGATTTCGTCGAGGTGCGGCGGGCGGGCATCGCGCTGGCCCGCGAAATCGAGCGCCGCGCGCCCGACGCGGTGACCACCGCATGGTGGAAGGAGCAGCGCGGTGAACGCGTCTTCGTCGACTTCAACCAGAACGCCCGCGACCGCACCATGGCGTCGGCCTACTCGCTGCGGCCCACGCCGACCGCGACGGTGTCGATGCCGCTGACCTGGGACGAGCTGGCCGGCGCCGAGCCGGGCGACTACACCATGGCGACCGTTCCCGACCTGGTGCGGCGCCGCGACGACCCGTGGGCGGCGATGGACGGCGTGGCCCAGTCGATCGCCCCGCTGCTGCGGCTGGCCGAGGCCGACGCGGAGCGTGGCCTGGGCGACCTGCCGTACCCGCCGAACTACCCGAAGATGCCGGGCGAACCGAAACGGGTGCAGCCATCCCGGGATACGGATCTGAACAACCGGGAATAGGCGCGGACTGCGCTAGTCGAAGCCGTGGTCTGCGGTGACGGTTTTGGAGGCCCTTCCCCATTCCGGATCATCGGTGACGGGTGCACGGATCACGATGTGCGGCAACGGGATCGGCCCGAAGGGGGTGTGCATCTGGCGGGGAATGGCGATCAGCTGTTCGTCGCGGGCCTGGGCCAGCATGCCGTCGCGGCCCAGGGCATCGCCGTGACCGGTGCTGATCTCGGTCATGTTGTGCAGCGCCTCGCCGCCCACGTCGTAGTAGTGCGAATGGTCGTCGAACCAGGGCACGGCGCTGTGGGAGCCCGCGACCTCGGCCCGGAAGCGCACCGACCCGAAGCCGTCGTGCGCGGGGTCGGCGCCCAGGCCGGCCGACGGCCCGAGCGGCCCGCCGAGGACGACGTTGAGCGCATTGGGGACGACGCTGCCCGATTCACCGATCCAGCTGACCGCGTCGGTCGAGGCCGCACCGACGTAGAGCCTGCCGCCGCGCAACCGGAAGTCGGCGGCGTTGTGCGCCAGATCGGTTCCGGGACAACCGATCAGCACGGCATCGTCGGCGCGCATGCCGCTGCCGGCGAACGCGTCGGCCACCGTCGTCGACCCGTAGGAATGACCGATGACCGTCACGTGGGCCGGGACCGGTCCGGCATGGGTGACCGCCAGGCTGTTGACGTCGGCGGCCAGCAGCCCGCCGCCCCGGCGGGCCAGCCACGGCGTGCCGACCTCGCGCAGCGTCGAGGGGGCCAGGTCGGGAGCGTCGTAGCCCATCCACGCGAGCACGGCGGTGGAGCGGGCGCGGTCGGCTTTCAGGGACTGGTCGTAGAGGTTGACGGCGTCGTTGTGCCCGTCGTAGAGCCAGCCTCCCCGCACGCTGCTGTCGGTGCCGGGCACGACGACGGCGGTGTTCTGCGCCGTGTCCGGGTCGCCGACCGCGATCACCGCCCTGCCCTTGCCGCCGAATGCCGCCGGATCGTAGGCCCACAGCAGGACGGGCCGCGGATGGTCTTCGCCGGGCCCCTCGTCGTGCGCGACACCCCGGTTGGTCTGCACCGCGTTGCGGTACCGGGTGACGTCGGCGGCCGAGAGCCCGTACTCGTCGGGGTGGGCGAGCAGATCGTGGTCCCGATCGCGCAGCACGGCGTCGCGCAGGCTCTCGGGTGAGATGCCGCGCGGGCGGGCCGCCCCCTCGACCCTGCTCAGGTCGTCGCGCAGCACCGCCCTGTTCACGGCGTCGCGCACCGCGGCCGGAACGCCGTCGAGGTTGCCCAGCGCCCGCGGGTGGGCCGCGATCGACCGGTCCCTGTCGTCCACGCCGAGCGAGTCCCACCATGCGCGCACCTCTTCGGACGTGGTGGGAGGCGGCGACGCGTCGTGGCCGTCGGCGCGCACCGTGCCCAGCGACTGCCACAGGTGGCCGCAGTAGCCGTCGCGCAGGGACCGCAGCACGGCCAGGGCGGCCCGGGTGTCGTCGATCGCGTCGTCCTCGCAGGCGGCGATCACGGCCTCGAGATCGGTTCTGCCGGACGAACTCAGGCCGGGGTCACGTTCGAGTTCGACCGCCCGCCCGATGAGGTCGTCGAGCTGTGGCAGCCGGGCTTCGAGGGCGGCGATCTGCCCGGCCGCGGTGCGCTGCGCCTCGGCCAGCGCGGCGGCGACGTTCTCCAGCTCGACGCCGATCGCGGGCAGCCGCAGCGACTGCGCGCCCAGCGCCGCGGCCACCCGCCGGACCGCGGCCGATGCGTCGATGGGGCTGTCGCCGTCGCCGTGGTTCCAGGCCGCGTCGAAGCGGCGGCGGGCCCGCGCGAACGCGGTGTCGGCCTCGGCGATGCACCGGCCGGCGGCGTGGAACGCCTCCGCCAGACCGGAGATCTGCGCCGGGCTACCGGCCTGCAGGCTCCGATCGATCGCCCACGGGTCGCCCCCCGCTTCGGCGACCAGCGCGGGGACGCTTATGTAGCGGAGCCGCATCGCCGAGCTCCCCGCTGCCGCACACCACCGCCGACGGACATGCCACCCCTTTTGACCCGGCCCAACCGTACTACCGGGCGGCCCCGCGCCGGCCGCGGAAGCGCTACCGGCTGTGGGTAACTGCCTTTGCGGCCAGGCCGGCGCACAGCGCGACCACCAGTCCCGCGACCGGCGGCGTCAGCGACGGCCCGGACAGCACGCAGACGCCGAACACCGCACCGACGGCCAGCAGTGCCACGCGCGGGTGCGTCCAGCGCGTCATCGACGGCAGGCGCGCCGACAGGCCCATGCCCAGCAGCAGCGCGACGACGTGGCCGATACCGGTGAAACCCGCGGCCGGGGCCGCCGCCACCGCCGTGCCGATCCACCAACCGGCCCAGGCCGGCCGCCAGTGCGGCGGTATCGCCGCCGTCAGCGCGCCGAGAACGCCCACGGCGCCGTAGCTGATTCCCACGTCGCTGGCATGCGCCACCGAGGCCGGCAGCCACCGCGTCTCGACCGCGGCGACCAGGCCCGCCGCGACGATCAGGGTGGCACCGACATGGCCGACCGCGAACGCGAGCAGCATGCCCCGGCCGCGCCAGGCGAGTTCGCCGAGCGCCAGCAGGCAGACCAGCCCCGGCAGCCAGGCCGCGACGGCATCACCGCCGTCGACGAACGCGCTGCCGACCAACGTGGTCACCCGGCCGTGCGCCAGGTTGTGCAGGTTGGTGCTCATGCGGCTCACCGCGACCTCGCGCGCCTGCCGACCGAGCGCGCTCAGGGTGAGCGACACCCCGATCAGCGCGACGGCGTAGGCCAGCGTGACGCGCACCGCGCCCGCGCCGGAGAGCAGGCGCGCCGCCACCGCCGCCGGAGAGCCCATGGATTCACCCTGGCGGTGCGCCGCCCGATTGGCGAGGTTCTTAACGAATCCTTCACGCCCGGGTCGGCATTCTTCACACCCGGGCGCCCGGTGACAACGGCGCGCAGGCGGTCACCGGTGGCCCGCGGCGAAGTCGGCGGCCCGGTTGACCATTGGAGATGCTCAGTGGGTGGCGCGGCGATTATTTCTTGAAGGCATCCTTCACTTTTTCACCCGCGTCCTTCAGGCTCGACTTGGCCTGATCCGCCCGGCCCTCGTTGCGGGTGTCCTCGTCCCCGGTCGCCTTGCCGATGGCCTCCTTGGCCCGGCCGCCCAGATCCTCGATCTTGTTCTTGATTTTGTCTTCAGCACTCATGAGGCCGTTTACCCCGTCGCGGGTGATGTTGAAACCCGATCCGGCCTGTCACCATGGACTTCGTGAGCACCGCAGCCGTCGTGGCCCTGGCCGGCGTGATACTGCTCGCCTTCGGCATGGTGGCCAACCAGTTGCTCCGGCTGCGGAAGTGGTTGAACAACCCGCCCGCGGCCCCGCCCGCGCCCGAAGAACCGCCGGACGAACGCCGGTGACCGCGTCGTCGCTCCTGGTGACCGCCGACGGCCTGCCGCGGGGCGTATCGGGTGCCGCCGACCCGCATTTCGGCAACGTCGCCAAACTGTTCGCCCAGCTCTTCTTCGGCCGCCGGTTCGGCGGGGGCGCCCTGTGCGTCTACATCGACGGCGTGCCCGTGGTCGACGTCTGGACGGGGTGGTCGGACCGGGACGGCACCCGGCGCTGGACCGCCGACACCGGAGCCATGGTGTTCTCGGCCACCAAGGGCGTCGCCTCGACGGTCATCCACCGGCTGGCCGACCGGGGGCTGCTGTCCTACGACGAACCCGTCGCCGCGTACTGGCCCGCGTTCGGGGCGAGCGGCAAGGGCGACATCACCGTTCGTGACGTCCTGCGGCACCGGTCCGGGTTGTCGCACCTGCGCGGGGTCACCAAGACGGAGTTGATGAACCATCTTCTGATGGAGGAGCGCCTGGCCGCGGCGCCCGTCGACCACCTGCGCGGTGTGCAGGCCTATCACGCGCTGACCTACGGGTGGCTGCTGTCCGGGCTGGCGCGGGCGGTGACGGGCAAGGGTATGCGGGAGCTGATCCGCCAGGAGGTGGCGCGTCCGCTCGACAACGACGGCGTGCACCTCGGCCGCCCGCCGCAGGGGGCGCCGACCACGGTGGCCCAGATCCTGATGCCGCAGGGCAAGCTGCGCACCCCGGTCGTCGACTTCCTCGCGCCGCGGGTGGCCGGCCTGAAGTTCTCGGGCGCGCTCGGCGCGATGTACTTCCCGGGCGTCATCTCGCTGGTCAAGGGCGAGACGCCGTTCCTGGACGGCGAGGTGCCCGCGGCCAACGGCGTGGTGACCGGCCGCGGCCTGGCCAAGATGTATGCCGCGCTGGCCAACGACGGCCGCATCGACGGCAAGCAGTACCTGTCCGAGGAGTTGGCGCGCGGGCTGACCGGGCAGTCCCGCGTCAAATGGCCCGACGCGAACATGATGGTGCCCATGCCTTTTCACCTCGGCTACCACGAGTCGCCAATTCCCGGGCTGCTCAGCGGTTTCGGGCATGTCGGCCTGGGCGGGACGCTCGGCTGGGCCGACCCGGCGACCGGCAGCGCGTTCGGTTTCGTGCACAACCGGCTGCTGACGCCGTTGCTGTTCGACATGGGGTCGTTCGCGGGGCTGGCCGGCCCGTTGCGCAACGCCGTCGAGGCGGCCCGCCACCACGGACCGCTCGAGGCGCCGCGGCTGGGCGCCGGCTACACCGAAACCTTGGGCACGTTGCCGCGTGGCAGCGTCAGCGGCAGGTCGGTGTAGGTGGCGATCCCCGGCGCCGCGGCGACGACCGCGGGGATCGCGTTGACGGCGGGCATCGCCGTCATGATGTGACCGAGGTCCATGAACTCCTCGATCGTCGTGGCCTCGAAATACGGCGGCGGCAGGAAGCCGACCTTGGTGGTCACCGTCGGCTGCCCGTCGATCTGGATGACCCAGCCGTCCTGGTCGATCTTCCAGTCCGGCTCGAGCGTCTGACCCTTGCGCCACCGCACGTTCAGGTCGATCACGGCGTTGTCGCCGACGATGCCCTGCCAGCTGATGTACACCCCCGCAACGCATCCCGCGGGGATGGTCCAGGACGCCATCTCCAGGTCCGCGGTGGTCCGGGCGAACTCGGCCACGCACCGCACGTCGTCGAGTTCGATGCCGAGCGCGTCGCCGACCAGCCGGACGGCCTCGCCGAAGACGGCCGTTCCCTTCGCGGCCATCGCCGGCAGGTCCGGGTGGTCGATCGGGCGGCCGAAGCCGACCGGCTTCTCGGTCTCCGGGGAGTCGTAGAACGTGGTGTCGGCGGCCTCGTTGACGGTGACCTTGTCGATCCGGTTGCACACCATGGCCGACACGATCGCCAGCAGTTCGGCGAAGCCGGGGCTGAC
Organism: Mycobacterium helveticum; assembly: GCF_007714205.1. Taxonomy (GTDB): domain Bacteria; phylum Actinomycetota; class Actinomycetes; order Mycobacteriales; family Mycobacteriaceae; genus Mycobacterium; species Mycobacterium helveticum. The sequence continues at coordinate 23,416 of NZ_VMQU01000072.1, forward strand.
GCCCGACCCGAAGATCGTCGAGGCTCCCGTCCGGCAGGCCGCGAGGATCCGGTCGCGGCCCGCGCCGAGGTTGCCGCCGGTGATGAACGACGCCGTCGTCACCACATTGACGCCCGCGGACAGGATGCGGACCAGCTCGTCGACGTCGATCCACATGGGGTTGTAGACGACGCAGTCGGGTTTCAGCGCGAGCAGTGCGTCGCTGTCGTTGGTGGCGGTCACGCCCAACGGCTCGATGCCGACCAGTTCGCCGGCGTCGCGGCCGGCCTTCTCCCGGGACCACGCATAGCAGCCGACCAGCTCCAGCATGGGATTGGCGACGATCGATTTCAGCGAGCTCTTGCCGACGTTTCCGGTGTTCCACTGGACGACGCGATAGGTGTTTGGCACTCGCTCAGCATAGGGAATCGCCGCCGCCCGGGCGATAGTGAATCTGGCGACGTCACCACGGCGTGTCGCGTCGCCGGATTCACGCTCGGCGGCCCGGAGGGCCAACCCGCTAGGCTGCGTCGAGGTCGGCACCACGAGCGGAGACACCCGATGCCGAGCGTGAAATGGCTGGAAAAGCCCGAAGCCCATGACGTCCCGGCGGCGGACCCGGCCAAGATCAAGAAGGGCCGGCCGCTGTCGCCGATCCTGCTGGTGCGCGGCGACCCGGCGACGAGCGTTGCGTTGCAGATCGCCGACGGCTACCACCGCGGGTGCGCCGGCTACCACACCGACGAGACACCGACATTCCGGTTGTCCTCGCTCGCCGGCCCCATGCTTGAGTGGACGTCGTGATCGAGATTCACGCCGTGGAATCGGTGCGGGTGCTGACCCTGTCGTCGGGAAGCGTCAACGCCCTCGACGTCGACCTGTTGGAAGAGGTGGCCCTCGCGGTCAACGACCTGGCGCGTTCCGACGACGCCGGTGCGCTCGTCGTCACCGGCGCCGGCCGCGCCTTCAGCGCCGGGGTGGACCTCAAACGCGTGGTGGCTGAGGGCGCCGACTACACCGACCGGCTGGTCCCCGCCCTCTCGGACGCGTTTGAGGCGCTGTTCTCCTATCCCGGTCCGACGGTGGCCGCGGTCAACGGTGCGGCCATCGCGGGCGGGTGCGTGCTGGCCTGCTCGTGCGACCGGCGCCTGATCACCCCGCAGGCGCAGATCGGGGTGACCGAGGTGCGGGTCGGGGTGCCGTTACCCGCCGCCGCGCTCGAGGTCGTGCGCTACGCGTGCGGCAACCACGCCGACGGGGTGCTGCTCGGCGGGCGTACCTACCGCGGGGCCGAGACGATCGGCACCGGGCTCGCCCACCGGGTCGTCGACGGCGACCTCATGCAGGCGGCGGTGGCCGAGGCCACCGAGCTCGCCGGCATCCCGGCGGACGTCTATCGCCACACCAAAGGCCAGTTGCGCACCCCGACCATGGCGCGGATTCGCGAGTTCGCCGGCATCGACGACGAGGTGCGCCGGATATGGGGCGCGGCCGAGACGCGGCACCGCCTCGCCGCCTACGTGGAGCGCCTGCGGCGCCGCGACTGAGTCCGCGCGCTACTCGTCGACCGCGACCCCGCCGCCGCTGCGCCGGCGCCGCATCCGGTGCGAGCCCTTGCCGGTCGGGCGGCGGTTGCGCAACCCGCCCGGGGAGTCGTCGGGCTGCTCGTCCTCTTCGCTGATCCCTTCGGTGGCCTCTTGGGTGGCTTCGACGGTCGGGGCTTCCTGCGTCTCGTCGGCCTCGACTTCCTCGACTTCCTCGGTTTCCGCGACGTCAGCCTCGGTCTCGGCCGTGTCGGCCTCCGCGCCCTTCACGCGCCGGAGGCGGCGCTTCCTGGGCTGGCGCGCCTTGATCGGTTTCGGTGGCGGCGGCGGCAACTCGGCGACGAACGCCAGGTAGAACGCGAAGACACCGAGCAGGGCGATCGCGGCGGCCGCGCCGTAAATCCCGAACAGGTACCGCCCGGCGGCGTCCAGGCTGAGCCAGATCTCGCTGATCGCGGTCCCGATGATCAGCACGCCGGCCAGCACGTGGGCCACGATCGACCACACCCTGATGCGCAGGGCGAGCTGCGGGGTTCCCAGCTCGGGCCTGCGGCTGCGCAGCAGGACGAACACCACCGGAAGCGCGGCCAGGCCGATCAGCGCGCCCGACGCGATCCGGCCGGCCATCCCCAGCGCCCGCGGCATGTCGCCCATCAGCTCATACCAGCGGGGCAACACGCAGTAGAAGTAGAGGACACCGGCGGCAATCGCGGACAACGCGTGCCACAGCACGAACCACTTCCGGCCCATACGCCTCCTCAGGCTGGTGAGTTCACGCCAGTCCAGGGGCGACCAGAACCCACGTCGTGTTCGTCCGCGCCTTGCATAAGGTGCGCTCCGTATGGCGGAGGATGCGGGATTTGAACCCGCGAGGGCTGTTAACCCAACCCGCGTTCCAGGCGAGCGCCATAGGCCACTAGGCGAATCCTCCGTGGGCCATGGTAACTGCTGAGTCCAGTCAGCAGGCCCGCGGCCGTGCGGAGCGCCCCGGCGCAGGTACTACACTCGCCCAAGGACCCCGCGCGGCGTCTATCCTGTGAACTCCCCCAGGGCCGGAAGGCAGCAAGGGTCAATGGGCTCTGTCGGGTGCGCGGGGTCCCCCATGTTCGGGGCGCCGCACCGGATCGACGAAAGGCTCATTGGTGTCGTTCGACTTCCTCAGCCCTGACGAGCTGACCGCGCTGCACGCCCGTCACCAGCAGGACTATGCGCAGCTGCAGTCCAAGAAGCTGTCGTTGGACCTGACCCGCGGCAAACCCGCCCCGGAACAGCTCGACCTGTCCAACCGCCTGCTGAGCCTGCCCGGGAACGACTACCGCGACCCCGAGGGCACCGACACCCGCAACTACGGCGGCCTGCACGGCCTGCCCGGGCTGCGGGCCATCTTCTCCGAGTTGCTCGGCATTCCAGTGCCCAACCTGATCGCGGGCAACAACTCCAGCCTGGAGCTGATGCACGACATCGTCGCCTTCTCGATGTTGTACGGCGGCGTGGACTCGCAGCGGCCCTGGATCAAGGAGCCGGTCGTCAAGTTCCTCTGCCCGGTCCCGGGCTACGACCGGCACTTCGCCATCACCGAGGCGATGGGCGTCGAGATGATCGGTGTCCCGATGCTCGGGGACGGCCCGGACGTCGACCTGATCGAGGAGCTGGTGGCCGTCGACCCGGCGATCAAGGGGATGTGGTCGGTGCCGGTGTTCGGCAACCCCACCGGCGTCACCTACTCCTGGGAGACGGTCCGCCGACTCGTCCAGATGCGCACGGCGGCGCCCGATTTCCGGCTGTTCTGGGACAACGCCTACGCGGTGCACACCCTGACGCACGACTTCGTCAGCCAGGTCGACGTGCTCGGGCTGGCCGCCACGGCCGGCAACCCCCACCGGCCGTACGTCTTCGCGTCCACCTCGAAGATCACGTTCGCCGGCGCCGGCGTCAGCTTCCTGGGCGGATCGCTGGGCAACATCGCCTGGTACCTGCAGCACGCCGGCAAGAAGTCGATCGGCCCGGACAAGGTCAACCAGCTGCGGCACCTGCGGTTCTTCGGCGACGCCGACGGGGTGCGCCTGCACATGCTGCGCCACCAGCAGATCCTCGCGCCGAAGTTCGCGCTCGCGCTCGAGATCCTCGAGCAGCGGCTCGGCGATTCGAAGATCGCCTCGTGGACCGACCCCAAGGGCGGCTACTTCATCAGCCTCGACGTGCTGCCCGGCACGGCCAAGCGGACGGTCGCCCTGGCCAAGGACGCCGGCATCGCGCTGACCGAGGCCGGCGCGTCGTTCCCGTACCGCAACGACCCCGACGACAAGAACATCCGGATCGCGCCCACCTTCCCGTCGCTGCCGGACCTGCGCGACGCGGTCGACGGGCTGGCGACGTGTGCGCTGCTGGCCGCGTCGGAGTTCGTGCTGGCCTCCTCCGCATCGAGGGTGAGTTGAGGGCGACGACACGCCGACGGGTCCCGCCGCCGGTTCACACCGAAAGCCGCTGATTCACACTCGATGCCGGGCGGGCCGAAGTCACCGCTCTGGCGCCGATTGCCCGCCTCCTCAGCCGACCCTCCGGGTCGGCATCGTCACCGGGCCGAAGTAGCCTGCTGAGCGTGGCTCTCTACCGCAAGTACCGGCCGGCAACCTTCGCCGAGGTGGTGGGGCAGGAGCACGTCACCGAGCCGCTGTCCGTCGCCCTGGAAGCCGGCCGGATCAACCACGCCTACCTGTTCTCCGGGCCGCGCGGGTGCGGGAAGACGTCGTCGGCGCGCATCCTGGCGCGGTCGCTGAACTGTGTGCGGGGCCCGACCGCCAACCCGTGCGGGGTGTGCGATTCGTGCACGGCGCTGGCGCCCAACGCGCCCGGCAGCATCGACGTGGTCGAACTCGACGCCGCCAGCCACGGCGGCGTGGACGACACCCGCGAGCTGCGGGACCGCGCGTTCTACGCGCCGGCGCAGTCGCGCTACCGGGTGTTCATCATCGACGAGGCGCACATGGTGACCACCGCGGGGTTCAACGCGCTGCTCAAGATCGTCGAGGAGCCGCCCGAACACCTCATCTTCATCTTCGCCACCACCGAACCGGAGAAGGTGCTGCCGACGATCCGGTCGCGCACCCATCACTACCCGTTCCGGCTGCTGCCGCCGAAGACCATGCGGACGTTGGTCGAGCGGATCTGCGCGCAGGAGGACGTCGTCGTCGACGACGCGGTCTATCCGTTGGTGATCCGCGCCGGCGGCGGCTCGCCGCGCGACACGCTCTCGGTGCTGGACCAGCTGGTGGCCGGGGCCGAGAACTCCCATGTCACCTACCAGCGGGCGCTCGGCCTGCTGGGCGCCACCGATGTCGCGCTGATCGACGACGCCGTCGACGCCCTGGCCGCCGGCGACGCCGCCGCGCTGTTCGGCGCCGTCGAGTCGGTGATCGACGCGGGCCACGACCCGCGCCGGTTCGGCACCGATCTGCTGGAACGGTTCCGCGACCTCATCATCATGCAGGCGGTCCCCGACGCGGTGAGCCGCGGCGTGGTGGACGCGCCGGAAGACGTGCTGGACCGCATGCGCGAACAGGCCGTCCGCATCGGGCCGGCGACCCTGACCCGCTACGCCGAGGTGGTGCAGGCCGGGCTGGGGGAGATGCGGGGCGCGACGGCGCCGCGGCTGCTGCTCGAAGTGGTCTGCGCCCGGCTGTTGCTGCCGTCGGCCAGCGACGCCGAGTCGGCGCTGCTGCAGCGCGTCGAGCGCATCGAGACCCGGCTCGACATGTCGATCCCGGCTTCGGACACCGCCCCGCCGGCCACGCG